>JAOAAG010000050.1 GCA_026418995.1 Anaerolineae bacterium | reverse complement strand
GCAAGCAGGGTCGTAAACCGTCATGCCCGGCTCAGGCTCCAGAAGGCGCGCCATGAGCACGCCAACCTCGCGCGGGGTGTAGAACTCACCCGCAGATTGCCCTTGACCCTCGGCAAACTTGCGCAGCAGGTACTCGTAGGCACGGCCAAGCACGTCGGGTTCTACGTCCTTCAACCCTAAGCGATGACGCGAGAGTACCTCGACGAGCGCGGCGAGGTGTTCATCGGAAAGAATGCGCTGACCAGCCGCGGTGGCGTTGAAATCCACCATGTCAATCACGCCGGAAAGCCGCGGATTTTCGCGTGCGACCGAGCGCACCGCGTCGGTCAGGGATTGGCCAAGGCCTGTGGTCTGACGGCGAATGGTCTCCCAGCGCGCACTCTGCGGAATGTAAAACCGCACCAATTGCACCTGTCCACGTGCCCGCTCCTGGTCCAGCAGCGAGTGCACGGTCTTCTCATTGCCGAATTGCGCTGAAAGGCGGGCGATTTCGTCGTCGAATACGTCTGACAGGCGCTTAAGGAAGACCAGCGGCAGGATGTAGTCCTTGAACTTGGGCGCGTCCACTGGCCCGCGAATGGCGCAGGCCGCGTCCCATAGCCAGCTTTCAAGGGTCGAGAGGTCCATCATGACGATATATCCCAAAAACGCGGAAAGATGCTCCCCCGACTGGTGGCTGTTTGCACACTTCCATAAGAGCAGATGTCTGGCTTCCAGGCGTCGCGGTAGGCTTCGATCTGCCCCTTGCCGGCCATGCCCTCTTTGACCAGCGGTGAGTTTATCACTAGCTGCATCCCCTGTGATTCTAGCACATTTCCCGGACTGGACAACTTGGACCCCACAGCAGGTTACCCCGCTCCTTCCCGTCCACAGGGTGATTGGGGCTCTCTCACCACCTGTCCTGCTTGCCAAACTGGCCCGCTAATGGTATCCTTACAAAAATGAGTCCCATTGCTATCATCAGTTGCCCAGGGGAGTCGGATGAGCACTCAGCCGGAAAAGATCCTTGTCGTGGATGACACTGCCCACATACGAAGCCTGTTCGCGCAGATGCTGACCGCCCAGGGATACGAAGTCCAGGTGGCCGCAAACGGCGCCTCCGCACTGGAAGCAGTGAAAACCAATCCACCGGACTTGATCCTCCTGGACATCATGATGCCGGAGATGGACGGATACGAGGTATGCAGATGCCTCAAGGCCGATCCAAGTACCCGCGATATTCCGGTCATCTTCATCAGCGCCCTGGGAGAGATGGATGATAAAGTCGAGGCGTTCGCCGTCGGCGGCGTAGATTACGTCACCAAGCCCTTCCAGCCTAAAGAAATCCAGGCCCGCGTGCGGACACACCTGGCGCTGCGCGCGCTCCAGAAACGCCTCCAGGCCACCAGCGAAGCCCTGGCTGTCCAGCTCGAGGAGGTGCGGGCACGCAATGAGGAGCTGGACGCGCTGGCCCGAAGCATGGCCCAGGAGCTAAAAAGCCCGCTCACCGCCATTATCGGCTTTGCCGATATGCTTGATAAGCTCTATCACACACTGCCGGAAGAGCAGGTGCGGGAGTCGCTGCGCACTATTGCCGCAAACGGGCGCAAGATGGAGCGTATTATTGACGAGTTGCTGCTGCTGGCCGGTCTGCGGCGGGTGGAAAAGGTGGATATCAAGCCGCTGGATATGGCGGCGGTTGTCAAAGCGGCCGTCCGGCGACTGGCTGACCTGATCGAGGAACGCCAGGTGCGCATTCTCTTGCCCGACACCTGGCCGACGGTGATGGGCTATCGCCCGTGGGTAGAAGAGGTATGGTATAACTGCCTCAGAAGCGCCATTGAATCAAGCGAACAAGAGGCGATGATCGCATTGGGCTCAACACCGGAGGGAAACGATAGCGTCCGCTTCTGGGTACGTGTGCAGGGCCCGGGCACTTTCATACCCGGGCCTGCCGACCACCCCGATGCAGAGCGAGGGTTGATGACCGTGCGGCGGATTATGGAGAAGCTGGGCTTGAAGGCCAGCGTGGAAAGCACCGCAGATCAGGGAGTGCTTTACTCCTTCACTCTCAGACGAGCGTAACTTAACCCAGGTGCGCCGGGCGGAACTTGTAGCCATACACGATGGGGTTGCCCTCGTCCCCGCCCTGGATTTTGCGCGTCACCATCTCCACCGGCATACCGATGTACACCTTGTCGCTCTCGACATCGGTCAACTGGGCGGTGAGCATGGGCCCCTCTTTTAGCCTGATCAGCGCCACCGTGTAGGGAGCAAACTCCTCAAAGCCGCGCGGTGGGCTGTAAATCGTACTATAGGAATAGACCTCTCCCTGCCCGCTAAAAACATAAGGCATCTTCGCCGGTGCTTCGCACTCCGGGCAGAGATCGCGGGGTGGGAAAATCAGTGTTCCGCACTTCTCGCACTCCTCTCCGACCAGACGATACCGCTGTTGCTGTAGTCTCCAATTTCCTGCTACGTTCATGTTGCCTCCAGTGAATGATTTACTCCATGCGTTCCAGAATATGGGTGATAACCGTCGCGCCACTGCCGCCGATGTTCTGGGCCATACCCAGCCGCGCGTCGGGCACCTGATTGGCTCCCGCCTCTCCCCGCAGTTGCTGAACCACCTCGACCACCTGGTAAACGCCGGTGGCCCCTACCGGATGCCCCCGGGCCTTCAGCCCCCCCATTGTGGAGACGGGAATACGGCCGGAAATTCCGATCTCGCCCTCCAGCGCCAGCCGCAGCCCGCGCCCTCGTTCCGCAAAACCAGCGGCCTCCAGGCTCAGCACCGCCATGATGCTGAAGGCATCGTGCAGCTCAAACAGATCAATGTCCTGAGGCCCTACACCAGCCTGCTCGTAAGCACGGCGCGTGGACAGGATGGCCCCATCCAGCACCAGCGGGTCGCGCCGGTCGTGGATCGCCAGCGTATCCGTTCCCACCGCCGAGGCTGCAATGCGCACCGGCTTCGTCGAAAGGGCACGCGCTGCCTCAGCCGGCGCCAGCACCACCGCCGCCGCGCCGTCGCAGATCGGTGAACTATCGAGGAGGTTGATGGGATCGCATATCATCGGGGCCGTGGCGAACCGCTCCGGCGTGATCGGGAAGCGGAACATCGCATAAGGATTGTTCACCCCATTGCGATGAGCATTCACAGCGAAGGGAGCGAAGTCCTGGTGGCTATAGCCGTACTCATACATATAGCGCCGCATCAGCATCGCATTGAGCGCGACAAACGTCACGCCCTGCGCGGCCTCATACTCGCCATCAGCGGCTAACGCCAGCGCCGAGGTGGTGTCAGGGCCCAGCGCATCGGTCATTTTCTCCACCCCCACCACCGCGACGAGGTTGACCAGGCCGCTGGCCACGGCCATATAGCCCATCCGCAACGCCGCGGCGCCTGAGCCGCAGGCAGCCTCAACCTTGAACGCTTCGACGCCACGCAACCCGGCAAAATCGGCCACCAGTGCCCCTACATGCTCCTGCCCGGCCAGCTCGCCGGAGAGCATATTGCCCACGTAGATGGCGTCAACCTGGGTCACGCCGGCATCCTGCATCGCCCCCTGGAGCGCCCGGAGCGCCAGGTGACGCAAGCTGGTTTCCCAGTGTTCCCCGACCTCAGTCTGTCCGATCCCGATGATGGCAACGTCTCTCATAGTCCAGCTCTACATTATCAGTTTCCCAGCGTAGCGCACATATGTCGCATAATCTATCTCCACCCGCCGGGCGATATAGTCGCGGGTGCGGGGCGCCCGCCCTTGCCGCTCCGTAATCGCCCCGGTGATAAGGAGCGAGATAGCATCCGATCCGGCCCCTGAGCCATAGCTGACCAGCAACACCCGCTCACCGGGGGCGGCCACATCCAGCACCGCGGTCAACCCCAGGAGCGAAGACCCCGCATACGTGTTCCCGATCTCGTTACACAACATCCCCGGCGCAAGCTGCTGCGACGTGAAGCCCAACTGCTTGCCCACCGTCTGCGGGAACTTGACATTGGGCTGATGAAAGACGACATACGTGTAATCGGACGGCTGCCGGTCCAGCGCTGCCATCAGCCCCTGTGCGGCGGCGACAATGTGCTTGAAGTAGGCGGGCTGGCCGGTGAACCTCCCTCCATGGGATGGGTAGCGCTGATAAGCCCGACGCCAGAAGTCAGGCGTGTCGGTGACGTAAGAGCACGAGCCTTCAACAACGGCAAGCGATTCCTCCGCCGGGCCCAGCAGATAGGCTGCCCCTCCCGCGCCGGCCGTGTACTCCAGGTCGTCGCCGGGGCGGGCCTGGGCCGTGTCGGCGCCGACGACCAGCGCGTAGCGTGCCATCCCCGACCCAACGAAGCCTAGCGCGGCCTGGAACGCCTCGGTGCCGGCCTTGCAGGCGAACTCCCAATCGCCGGCCTGAGTGTAAGGGGTGGCGCCGATAGCCTCGGCCACAATGGTAGAGGTCGGTTTGACGGCGTAGGGGTGGGACTCGCTCCCCACCCACACGGCGCGGATGAGGGAAGGCCTGACCTCCCCAGCGCGTGCTAACGCGTTGCGGGCAGCCTCGATAGAGATGGTCACGACATCTTCGTCCGGGCCAGCTACCGCCTTCTCCCGGACGGGCGTGCCCCCCTGTCCGTTAGTCCAGATACGGTCCACTTCGGTGGCCGGCAGCCGGTAGCGGGGAATATAGGCCCCGTATCCCACGATGCCCACCGGACGGTCTGGTTTAAGCACTGCGGCTCCAGCATCCCAACTCATGATCCCGTGTTACCTCTCAACGTGTTCAGAATCGCTACAGCGCGGTCTATCCTGATGACCCCCTCCTCGGCCATTCTTTGTGCGACCTGTGCGACCTCATCGCCTGTGGCGCCTGCAGCGAGCGCGACCTGACGGGCGTGCAAGCGCATATGGCCGCGCTGGATACCTTCCGTTGCCAGCGCCCGCAGCGCGGCCAGGTTCTGGGCCAGTCCCACCGAGACGATGACCTCGGCCAGCTCGCGGGCTGTCTTGACACCCAGGATTTTCAGCGCCACCTGGGCCACAGGGTGGGAGCGTGTCGCTCCGCCCACGATGCCCACTGCCAGCGGCATCTCCAGCGTGCCGACCAGGTGACCCTGGGGATCCCGCTCCCAGGTGCTCAGGCTGGTATAGCGGCCTGAACGGGCCGCGTAGGCATGTGCGCCCGCCTCGACGGCGCGCCAATCGTTTCCGGTGGCGACAACGACCGCATCCACGCCGTTCATGATACCCTTGTTGTGTGTGGCGGCGCGGTAGGGGTCGGCGGCAGCGAAGGCCCACGCCTCTACAATCCCACGGGCCACCTGTTCCCCGGAGAAATCGGCGCACTCAAGCGCTTCCACCGGGATAGTGCAACGTGCCCGCGCCAGCCTGCGGTCTGCCAGATTGGAAAGGATGCGCAACAACACGCGCCCTCCGGTGATCTGCTCGACACGGCCGGCCACCGCTTCGCAGGCCGTATTGACCAGATTGGCCCCCATTGCATCACGGCAGTCCATGATGAGGTGGACGATCACCATGGGCCCGACCGGCGTGTGCTCCAGCACCCGCACTTCCAGGTCGCGCGCCCCGCCACCCAAGGAGATGATGACCGGGTCGGTTTCGTTCGCCAGGGCGAGCAGCTCTTCCCGCGCCGCCAGCAAAGCGAAACGGGCAGCCCAGGGGTCGGCCACGTCCAGGACCTGCAACTGGCCGATCATCTCCGGTGCGGTGGTAATAGCCTGGAATCCCCCTCCGGCCCGTGCTAGCCTGGCAGCCAAGGACGCGCCTGCCACCACCGATGGCTCCTCAATCGCCATCGGCACCAGTACGTCACGCCCGTTAACAACGAAGTTGGTCGCGATGCCGAGCGGCAGGCCGTACACACCGACCACGTTTTCGATCATCAGGTCGGCGCGTCCCGGGTCCAGCCCCGCCGTGCCGGACAATACCGCGACCTCGGCCTCGGTGAGCTCGGCCCACCGCGCCACCTGTTGCTGCCGCTCTCCAAAGGATAGCTTATAGAAGCCGCTCAAGCGGGACGAACGGATCTGTTCCATAGAATCAAGATGCAGGATGCGAGATTAGTGAGACAAGCGCCCCAGGTTGCCGGCCAAGATTATATCACCGGGGCGCTGTCAAAAGCTATCACGTTTATAGCGATAGTACCAAAGTACCACCAGCCAGGGTAAAATGCCAGGCATCCCGGTGGTGATGATTCAACCTGAGCCTGCCGGACCACCATGCGGCGGTCCCCCTTACCCCAGCAGAAAGTGGGCTGATTCGGATGGTCTGTAAGACACCCAGGAGCCGGTCAGGTCAGCACGCTCCCTTGACAAGCGTGCCGATTGCGGTATACTCACACGTGCCGATGTCCAGCGAGCAGGCCACCGCTAACCTGCACACAAAACTACACCCAGAGGGGCTATCAGCCCCAGAGCTTCAGCCTTTCCCCGACCTTTGGGTACCCCCCAAAGGTCGTTTTGTTGTCAGGAAGTGACTGTCACCTGAAGCCTGCGAGGAGGGATGATGAGCACGTTCTTGAGTAAACTGAGTGCAGTACAGCAAGCAAACCGCTCGTGGGTGTGCGTAGGGCTGGACCCGGTGATGGAGCGCCTGCCCGAAGCGGTACGCCACTCCGACGAACCGTTGCTCGAATTCAGCAGAGCCATTGTCGAGGCGACGGCGGACCTGGTGTGCGCTTACAAGCCGAACCTGGCCTTCTGGCTGGCCGAGGGGCCGGATGGTCTGCGTCAGCTTCGCGCGCTCATTGCCTGCGTCCCCGAACATATCCCCGTTATCCTCGACGCCAAGTTCAACGATGTCGGTCACACCGCTGCGGCCTATGCCCGCGCTGCGCTGGATATGCTGGGAGCCGATGCCGTCACTGCCAACCCCTACCTGGGCATAGACGCCCTGCGGCCGTTTCTCGCCCAGGAGAAAAACGGTCTCTTTCTGCTCGCCCGCACCTCCAACCCGTCCGCCCCTGACCTGCAAGATCGCCTGGTGGGCAACCAGCCCCTGTACGCGGAGGTGGCCCATCTGGCCGTGAGATGGAATGCCGAGCTGGCCGGCACCTGTGGACTGGTGGTCGGCGCGACCTACCCGGATGAGCTGGCCCACCTGAGGCAGGTGGCGCCGGAACTCCCCTTCCTTATCCCCGGTATAGGTGCCCAGGGTGGCAGTCTGGAGGCAGCGGTGGAGCACGGGCCCACCGCTGAGGGGGTAGGGCCAATCATCAACTCCTCACGTGAGATCATCTATGCTTCCAACGGCGCCGATTTCGCGCAGGCGGCCCGCACGGCGACGGCGGCGCTACGTGAACGGATAACTGGGGTACGTCAGCAGGTCTCCAGGCCCACGGGCCCGTCAGGAACCAAAGTCAGCCTGGCCGCCCGCCTGTTCGACGCCGGCTGTATCCAGTTTGGCACCTTCACTCTCAAGTCCGGCCTCACCTCCCCTATTTACATTGACCTGCGCCTGCTGGCTGGCCATCCCCGGCTGCTGCGCGACGTAGCCAGGGCGATGGCGGAGGTCGCCGCCGGCCTGACCTTTGACCGCATCGCGGCCATTCCTTACGCCGGGCTGCCGATCGGCACGGCATTAGCGCTGGAGATGGGCTTACCGCTGATCTATCCCAGACAGGAAGTCAAGGCCCACGGCACCCGCCGCGCCATCGAGGGCGCTTACGCGCCGGGGGAGAGGGTGCTGCTGGTGGACGATCTGATTACCCGGGGGGATAGCAAGCTGGAAGCCATCGCGCCGCTGGAGGAGGCCGGCCTGAGCGTCCACGATGTGCTGGTGTTGATAGACCGGGAGCAGGGCGGGGCAGAGGATCTGAGCCGACGCGGTTACCGGCTTCATGCCGTGCTACGCTTGACCGAGATCCTGGCAATCCTCGAACAGCTCGGCCGTATCACCTCAGCGCAGCATCAGGAGGTGCTCCACTATCTGAAAGCGGCAGCCTGAATTTTCACCCTTCCGCAGATGGGACGCAATGGGCTGTCAGA
>JAOAAG010000047.1 GCA_026418995.1 Anaerolineae bacterium | reverse complement strand
GCCGCGCTTGCCCTCGATGGAGGCCATCAACGCGGTCTCCTCGCCGCAGACGAACGCACCCGCGCCCAGCCGCACCGTAACGCTGAAGTTGAAGTCGGTGCCGGCGATCTCATTGCCCAGCAGGCCGGCCCGCTCGGCCTGGCGGATGGCCGTGCGCAGGCGCTGGATGGCCAGCGGATATTCCGCGCGCACGTAGATAAAGCCCCGATCGGCGCCGACCGCATAGCCGGCGATGGCCATCCCTTCGAGCACCCGGTGCGGATCGCTCTCGAGCACGCTGCGATCCATGAACGCACCGGGGTCCCCCTCGTCGGCGTTGCAAATGACGTACTTCTGGCCGCTGCCCGCCCGGGCAACCGTGCTCCACTTCAGGCCGGTCGGGTAGCCGCCGCCGCCCCGGCCGCGCAGCCCGCTCGCCGTGACCTCCCGGATGACCTCGGCGGGGGGCATCTCGGTTAGGGCGTAGAGCAGCGCCTGGTAGCCGTCGGCCGCGATGTAATCGTCCAGCCGCTCGGGGTCAATGATGCCCGAGTTCTCCAGCACGATCTTCTGCTGGCGGGCAAAGAACGGCATCTCAGCGGGGAGCAGCAAACGGTCAGCCGGCCGGTCGCCCAACCGGTCCACGATCGTTGCTGCATCCTCAGGGGCCACATGACGACAGTACTGGTCGTCCACTGCAATGAGCGGGCCGACACTGCAGAGGCCAAGACAGCCCACCCCTTTCACCTGGCAGACGTTTTGCAGACCGCGCGCCTCGACCTCCGATTGCAGCGCGGCCTTGACCTTGTCGCTGCCGGCCGAGAGGCAGCCGGCCGCCACGCATACACGGATGTTGTGCCGGAAAGCGGACTGTTTTTCCCGCTCCTCAGCAGCACGTTGAAGCAGTTCTTCCGGTGTCATTGTTCCACCCACTTCCCTAATCGTTCCAGTGTGCTGGCCGCGTCCTGCTTGCCCGCCACCTCACCGTCGTAGACAACGGCGGCAGCCAGGCCGCAGGCGCCAAGACAACGGGCCGTCAACACCGAAATCTGGCCATCGGCGGTTGTCTCACCTGGTTTCACGTCGTACGCCTGTCGGATAGATTCCAGGATTTGATCGGCGCCCTTGATATAGCAGGCCGTGCCGGTGCACACAACGCAGGTGTGCTTGCCGGCCGGCTTGAGACGGAAGAAATGATAGAACGTGGCCACGCCGTAGGCGCGGCTCAGCGGCACCCGCAAGGCGGCCGCCACATAGGTCAGAGCGTCGTTGTCCAGGTAACCGAACGACTCCTGGACGGTATGCAGGGTTTCGATCAGCGCGTCGTGGTGATTGCCCCAACGACGCATGGTGGCCTGTACCAGTTTCCACCGCTTGTCATCGGACGGCGGTGTCGGCTTCGTAAAGTCCAGAGGCATAAAGTGTCCTCCACACAAGGAATCATTCGCACCGGCAGCGCGCGCCGATGCCGTCTGATGGCCAAATCATCGGACGGGGGTAACGCCGTGATTCGGTATCTGAATGAACGAAGGCCGGAAAAAGCGAGGAGGCCGTTCTGCGAGAAGCTGCTTAATGTGGCCCGTCGTGTTCTGCCACAGACAACCGCGCAATACTCACCGACTTCAGGACTCCATACGCTCTCCCAAATTCTGAATGTGAAGTATGGCGCGAAAATATCTCAAAGTAAATGACAGGAATCATATAGGGGAGGGTTGCCGTGATAGTTCCTCGGGCCATACCCGATGATACATCAGCCACTGGTCGGGCGTCTCCTCCAGCACACCGCGGTCTCGTAACTCAGAAAGGAGCCGAAACCCGCCCCCGGCCATGGCGGCGGAGAGCACCTGTACGGGGAAGCCCTCCAGCGAGTAACGCAGGAAC
>JAOAAG010000350.1 GCA_026418995.1 Anaerolineae bacterium | reverse complement strand
GGAGAACAATGGCCCGCGCTGTTGTAGCGATAGGACGGCCCTGGCTCTGCATATGGGTGCGGGCGACGTAGAAGCCCTGCTGGATGTTGGTATAGCCACTCGCGCTCAGGCCGTTGATGGCATTCTGAACAGCCGTCAGGTTGTTTGTCAGCCCTTGGTTTAAGGTCGCTGAATCGGAATAACTGGCAATCGCCACCCGGTTATTGGGATTGGCGAGAACCTGCTGAGCGAAAGAGAGGGCTGCCTGCTTAGCGTAGTATATAGGCCTATTCGGATCACCTGGAATAGGTTCATTCATGCTCCCAGAGCGGTCAATCACCAGAATCACATCTACTGGTTTGGGGGGAGGGTAGCCACTGACTCTGAGGGTCACCGTGTACTCCCGACAGCCGGGGGCAGGCTGGGCTATCTTGCTCACACCTATGGTGTTTGATATGGCAGGAGTGGGCGTGACCGGAGGAGTGGGACTACCCGTCGGCGTCTGCGTCGCGGTAGGCGTTGGTGTGCGAGTCGGGGTCGCAGTGGGGGTTGGAGTGACGCCGGCCAAGGTGCAGGCCTGGCCGTTGAGCACAAAGCTGCTCGGAGTTCCATTGGTGCCCGAATAGGAAAGATTAAACCCAAAGTTGACCGACCCTCCGTTAGCCGGGATCGTCGCGTTGTAATCCACGTTCGTGGCCGCCACGTTCTGCCCATTCTGGGTGTGCACGGCACTCCATATATTGGTGATCTGTTGATTGCCAGGGAAGGTCCAGGTCAGGGTCCAGCCATTGACAGGGGAACCGGAATAGTTGTAAATGACCACATTGACAGTTGCACCGGTACCCCAATCGTTCTGCACCTGGTATTGCACCCCACACGAAGAGGATTGCCCCCATGCTGGGCGGGCCAGATCGGCCATCAGGCCCCAAACCGCCAGGGCAACCCCAAAGAGAACGAGCGCAACCAGGGATAGCTGCTTTACACTTGTGCGCACCCTTTCTAAACGCCTGACATCGGCTTTAGTACTGTTACTGAGACATCCCAACCAGGACACCATACGTTCCTCCCTCCAGCTACGGTTTCGAGCCGACGCGGTAATATTATGGTTTTAAGCCTACTGCCTATTATAGTGGTGGAAGGTTGGAATATGGTTGGCGAAAACCTGGGAGTCGTTTGAATCTGGTTTGAGATTTTAGGGGATTGGTTTGTCGAAGCAGAGGATTGGGAAGAGCAAAAAGGACCTGGTCGTGGTGGGAATTGCACCGCCGCAACGGAAATCTACTCTTCTGATGTTAAAAGGGGGAGAACCGATAGCCTTTTCCCCACTCCGTGATGATAAAGCGAGCTTCGCGGGGGTCGGCTTCTATTTTCTTGCGGAGGTGCCAGATATACCATTTGACAACCCGGAGGCTGGTGTCGGACTCTGCGCCTCCCCAGATCGCACTATAGAGGGTTTTCGGGGAAAGAATTTCCCCAGCTCGCTGAGCCATAAATAGCAGCAAGTTATACTCTATGGGGCTGAGAGAGACTTCCCTGCCATAAGCGAAGACTTTCTGCTCGGCCCGGTTGATAATGAGATCTCCGTTGCCGAAACGGAGAATCTCCGCTTGAGGAGGCGGCATCCGGGCCCGACGCAGCAGCGCGAAGACCCGGGCCTGCAACTCTTCGGTTCCGAATGGTTTCACCAGATAGTCGTCTCCTCCTGCAGTCAGGCCATCCACGATGTCCTTTTCGGTATCCAGGGCAGTCAGGAACAGGATGGGGACTGTGGAGGTCCGCCGCAGCAAGCGGCAGACTTCCAGACCATCCATACCAGGCATCATAATATCCAGAATGACCAGGTCCGGGGCAATTTGGGGAAAGAGAGCCAGCCCTTCTGGGCCATTGGCGGCCGTATAGACCAGATAATCCTGACTTAGGAGGCGCCGAATAAGCAGACGGATATTGCTATCGTCATCAATGACCAGGATTTTCTCGGGCATAGAAGATGGCTCTCCTGGATTCAGTGTGCGGCGATTCAGCAGACCCCTCTGGCCACTTCCGGGGACGAGAAGCACCTGGTTTAGTGTGGCCCTGCAGCTCAGCCGTGTGCATATTATACTCACCCCGGGCCATTCTGCAAAGGGCGCGTATGCTGTCGCGTCAATATCACCTTGGGGTGCTTCCCTTGTCTTAAGGTGGTGCACGAAACGCCAACGGGTTCTGCCGCACGAGGCTCGCGTCGGGTCTGGGTCACGGTCAGGCGAAAGCGTTATCCTGCGTGGCATACGCGTCGGCCCAGTGGGCTGATGCGATCAGTACCCAGTGCGCAGGTCGAGTAGAGTTTGACTTTACCCATTGTGCACCCAGCGATGGAGACGCCGGCGGCCGGCAGCGAACCAGGCGTGCCTCAATGACCGCCCTTGCCCACACACGGTGAGACGAACAGTTTTCTCACTCAAGAGGCCAACCACCGCCCAGGCTAAGGTGTACAACCGTCCGAGATTTCCATAGCCGGAGTTGTGAATCGCGGCTACCAATAGGCTAGGGGTATGAAGCTCAGCGCGTTCTCCTTGCGGTGTAATGGTGACGATGCCACATGGTGAAGCCGTTGTCGAGGGAAGAATGCAACTGCCAGCCAACCAGGTGGCAGTTTTTCGTTTCTTCGTTCTGAGGTATAATGCTTCTACGAAGTTGTCCCACGAGGGGGTAATGCATGGAACAAGAGGGGTTACAACAATCTGCGGAATCCGCAGCAACTGTACAACTGATGAGCATCGCCCTGTTGCGGCAGGAGCTGGCCGGCTTGATGCGCGTACAGAGCTATCGGGTGCTGAGGGCGCCGGACGAGGTGATTTCCTTCCTTGGCCAGCTTCAGGGTGATACGGAAGCCGCCTTCGAGGAGATTAGTAGGCGCTTTGACGCTCGTGGCTATACCGCGTCGCTCAGGGAGCAGCCCGGAGGAGCTCAGGAGGTGGTGGCCATCAAGGGCCGGCTGGAGCGGAGGCCCGGCGGGGTGTGGACGAACATTGTGCTGTTTCTCTTCACCTTGTTGAGCGTGTTGTACATAGGGGCTATGCACGGGCTTTACGATGCCGGCATAGAAATTGGGGAGGAGGCCGGGCCAGAGGTGCTGTTCCTTCCCCTGCGCTACATCCACCTGGGGCTGCCCTTCGCCGGTACGCTGCTGGGTATCCTGCTGGCGCACGAACTGAGCCATTACTTCGTGGCGCGCCGCTACGGTTCGCCGGTTAGCCTGCCCTATTTTATCCCGATGCCGCTTCCCCCGATGGGGACGATGGGCGCGGTTATCGTGCAGAGGGCACCGATGCGCAGCCGCAAGGCGATCTTCGACATTGGGGTGGCTGGACCTCTGGGCGGGCTGATTGTAGCCATTCCCCTGCTTATCCTGGGCCTTTCCCTCTCTAAGGTCGGCCCCCCACCGCCGGATGTGAAGACGGCGCTGCAGGAAGGTAATTCGCTGCTGTACTTGTTGATCAAGTACCTGATGTTCGGGAAGATTCTCCCCAGCAACGGTGAGGATGTCTGGCTGCACTCGGTGGCTTTTGCCGCCTGGGCCGGGCTGCTGGTCACGATGATTAATCTGATGCCCATAGGTCAGTTGGACGGCGGGCACATTGCCTATGCGCTCCTGGGACAGCGCTCCAAGACGCTGGGGTACTTCGTCATCGTGGCGCTGCTGCTGTGGGGCGGGTGGATGCTGACACACGGCAACGAGGCCGGGGGCTTCTGGCTGACCTGGGGATTCCTGAACATGGTTTTGAATCAACGCCATCCGCCGCCTCTTGACGATGCCACGCCGGTGAACGGCCGTCGCCTGGTGGTGGGCCTGCTGATGCTGTTGATCTTCGTGCTCACGTTCATCCCCGCGCCCTTAAGAGAGGTGCGCTTCGGGTAGGCCGGGAGTCTGGAGCTGGGGGATAGCCAGGAGTTGAAGGCACTGCCTTCCATAGTATGCTGGTTGAGGTGAGCTGGCGGGGGTGGATGGGAGTCGAACCCACCGCGGCCCGCTCCGCGCGACCCGCCAGCGGTTTTGAAGACCGTGGAGGCCACCGGGCCCCAACCACCCCCGCGCCCATAAGCATACCTCTGGATGCGCAATTTGTCAATGTTGATGGCGTGGGGCAAAGGAAGGGCAGGCATTAGCCCTGGCCTTATCAGACGTGTGGGCTGGCTGTCCCAAGTATGGCTAATACGTGCTTCAGATCGGCGGTGTAGTATCTTAGGCAGGTGTTGTCAACCATGATACGACAACAAGGCTGGTAGAGTGTGGATACGCTAGAACTCAGGGAGCTTGTGCTCGAGAGGCTGAAAGCTGTTGGATTTGCGATAACAGAGAACGGCGCACTCCATCCTCCCTTGGCTGATAAAGAGTACTTGCGGCAGATCCACAGACCGGCTTCCCAATTAGAAATTGCCGCCCGCCAAGGTTGGCTTCGACGACATCTTCCTGAGTATCTCACTTTCTTCGCCAATGGCGACGAAATCGTACCCGAGCGCGTTGATCCCGCGTTGATTGAAGTTACAACAGGGCAACAACATGATCTCTTTCGTATGGCCCGATTACTCTGGTCTATCCCTTTTTCCAAGGGCTACGGTCGCCGCTTGCGGTTCCTGATAGTAGATCGGGCTAATGGCAGACTGATGGGCTTGCTGGCTTTGCAGTCGCCACCTCTTTGCTTTCCGGCGCGAGATCGTCTGTTTCGTTATCCCCCTGCTGTCTCTTATACACATCTGACGCTGCCGA
>JAOAAG010000243.1 GCA_026418995.1 Anaerolineae bacterium | reverse complement strand
AGATGTGTATAAGAGACAGGTGCTGGCACTGGAGAGCCCCGAAGCGCGTCTAATCGGTTGGGCGCCCGAGCCGCCCGGCCACCTGCTGGTGGCCCGACTGGAGGGCTTTTCCCGTGAGGTTCACTATCAACTGGTGGACGTCGCCACCGGCAACATCACCGATCTATCCCTGCCCGCCACTGCTGATGTGCTGGGCTGGGTAAAACTCACCGAGGAGGATATCCAGTGAACCGATTTTTGATGCTCTTTACCATTGCCTGTGTCGTGCCTCTCGCTGCCTGCGGCACGCTGGAGGTGGGGATCGAGCGTCCCCCCACGTCCCCGCCAAGCTCTACCACGATCCCTCCGGCGCCGTCCCCAACGGCAGAGCCGACTGTCCCGACCACGCCAGGGGATGATTGGGCGCTCTACGCCAACCCTGTATTCGGCTACCAGTTCTACTATCCGCCGGAAGCGACCATCGGCGAGGCCGGGGTAATTAGCTTCCCCACCGAGGAATTGCCGGTGGGCAAGACGGCCGATGAGTATATGGCCGAACTGCAGGCCAAGTACGGTAACGCGCTTTGCGTGAGCGTACAATACGGTGCAGGCTATGTGACTATCTCGGCGCCGGCCAATCGAGAATTCCGCTACACGCTCTGCGGGCGCACCGGCGTTGGCGTCGGCACGATGGTTGATAAGAACGAGACGCTCACGATCGCAGGAAGCACGTACACTGCCACGGGGTACGAGTTCATGGGAGCAGACACGCCCTGCGAGACACTGGCGTGCCACAACGAGACCATGAGGCTCGAACTGCCCGATGGTACGCGGATAGAATTCGGAGCAGCCCCTCTCGAGGAGGTGACCTACGCCGACTATCAGACGACGACGCGCCCCGTGTTGCTACAGATAGTCTCTACGTTTACACCTGGTCCTTAAGAAGGAGCACGATCTATGGTACGATGGCTGCTTGCTGGTCTTGCGATGCTTACGCTGACCCTTGCTGCCTGCGGCACGCTGGATGTGGGGGTGGAGCCGCCTTCCACTCCGGATGCCGGCGCGGCTAGTGTGTCTGCCCTGGCTACTCAGAACGCCCAACTGGCGACTCAGAATGCTCAACTGGCTACTCAAACAGCCCAACTGATCACGCAGACCGCTCAACTGGCTACTCGTACGGCCCAACTGGTCACCCAAACTGCTCAACTGGCTGCCCAGGTCGCCACGCTGACCGCGCCCCAGCTCCCATCCGACCTGGGCCTACTGGCCTACGTCCAAGGCGGCGACATCTGGGTAAAAGCCCTGCCCGAAGGCGAACCTGTGCGGTTGACCACCGACGGGCGCAATCAGGCGCCGCGCTGGTCTCCTTCCGGCCGCTGGCTGGCCTTCCGTAAAGGCGACCAGGTCTGGACAATACAGGCCGACGGGAGCGGCGCGCACCCGCTCACCAACGGCTCCGTCCCTGCTTTCGCCTGGGCGCCCGACCAGGACCGGCTGGCCTACGTCAGTGGCGAGGAACTGTATGCGGTCAACGCCGATGGTTCTCGCCTGATCAGACTGGTCCCCTCATCCCCAGACGTTCCCCACCTGTTGGGGCGTGTCGCCTGGAGCCCCGACGGCCAGTGGATCGCCTACGAGTGGCGGGAGCAAGAGCCCGATCAGCCGCCGACCCGGCGAGGAATCTCGACGGTGTCCCCGGATGGCAACGTGCGGGGGGAAATGACCGTGGAGATTGCCGATCCCCTGCTGGTCGGTTGGACCGGCGACAGCACCTTCATGCTGATTCAGGACGGGATGAATTCGGCCTCACTCCTGGCCGATGGCTCGCCGCTGTACGCCTTCCTGCCCGGCCTGGCGCCGATTCAACTGACGGATGCGATCCTGCCCTACGCCGACTACGTCACGCCGGAACCGGGAGAGAGCGAGCGCGTGGCCCTCATAGTCGGCGGCGGACGAGAGGCCTGGGCGAACAAAAGGCTGGTCGTGGTCACCGCCCCAACCGGCGCTCAGGTCGCATTGACCCCTCCCGACGTGGCTGCCGCCTCGCCATCCTGGTCTCCCGACGGCGCATTCATCGCCTATGCCGCTGCGCCCGACGCGGGGACAACCATCGCAGGAGGGGAAGAGGCCCGCCAAACCCTGATGCAACGCCGCATCTTTGTAGTCAACACGCATGGCTCGCCGCAGCCCCGCCCAATCACCGACGCTCCGGCCTACCGCGACGAGCGCCCGCTCTGGTCGCACGATGGCTCCGCCATCCTCTTCGCCCGGCTGGACGACCAGAACCGGGCCTCCCTCTGGCTGATCCCGAGCGCAGGCAGCACACCCCGGAAAGTGGTGGACGAGTTGACCCCCGCCCCCGACTGGTTCGGCTACTACGGTCACATCAACTGGGACGACCTGTTCGACTGGTGGCGCGGATCGTCCGGGGAACCACAAGGCACGTCCTCACCGACGGCGCAGCCGTGCAACGTGCCGACTCTGCCGCTGACCCCAACCCTGACCTACACCGACACAGAAATCGGCTATGCCTTCGACTACCCGGCGGACTGGACGATTGAAGCCGAGCCGGGCTGGAGGGTCGTGCTTCGTTCCCCGGATGGGAACAGCAAAATTGACCTGCTCCCGGACAAGCCCCACGAGAGCAAGACCCTGGACGAGATGGTGACCCGCGCCCGAAGCGGGGAAGCCGAAATCCTCTGCGAGGAGCGCTGGGCACTGGCCGGTGGCATCCCTGCGGTCCGCATGCAGGCACGGGGCGAGTTGGGGGAGATAGCGGTACTGTACGTCGTCATCAACGGCCGCAGCCTGGGGATGGCCGGTTACTTTGACACCAGCCTCTTCGACGCCATTGCCCGCACCCTGCGGCCCATTCCCTGACAGCCACCTCGTGGAGGGGACACGATGAAACGCGCGCTGATGGCTTTTCTGATCGCTTCCGTCTTGCTCGCCGCCTGCGGCACGCTGGAGGTGGGGATCGAAACAACGCCCACGCCTTCCGTTACCGGTGTGTCTCACCACACCGCTTGGTCAGAATACTCCGATCCAGTGTACAGGGTTTCGCTCTGGTATCCGGCTCACTGGCAGCCTGTGGAAGGCTATCAGGCCAGATACGGTGGCCCGGACGGTTTCTTCCAGGTATCGGCCATCTCCGGTACGGGTCGGACGCTCAATGAGGTTTGTCGCTCCGAGGCCTACCATAAACTGTTGCCCTACGGTTCCCAACCGGAAGTGAAGAATATCCACCTTCAGGGCCTCGCCGCGTGCTGGATTCTCCCTTCAACCGACCAGCCGGCCGAAATGAATCGGCAAGCAGCGCTGATTTTCGCCTATCCCCAACCCGTTCCGATCGGCGACGACCTGTACCATTTCCTTGTCCTGTGGGCCGACAAAGACCACCTTCAGAAGATCGCTCAAACGGTCCGCTTCTTCGTTCCTGAACCCACCACCCTCTTCAGCGACCCTGTGCTGGGCCTCGCCTTTGATATCCCGACCACGTGGCAGGTGGATAGCCGCCCTGGCGCAGAAGCCCAGTTCACCGTTCAGGCCGAGGGCGTCGCCCGGGGGGTTCTTACCCTTTCCGTTCTCTCGGCGGAGAGCACCACTCTGGAACTGGCGCTGGGCGAGGTGCGGCGCGGGGCGTGGGGACCCTTCATCCGCGATGTACAGTCAATCACCCTGGGTGAGTTCCCCGCCCTGCGCGTGGAGATGACGCCGGAAGGAGACCGGCCGTCGGTCGTCTGGCTCGTCGTGTCCCCCTCCGGCCGTGCGGTGGGCTTTATCCCACGCGGAGACCCCGCGCTGGCCGAAGCCGCCCTGATTACCTTGCGGGCCATGCCGGTGGTTGAGTGATCGAGTGCTCTGTGTCGGCTGCCTGCCCGCGGCCCCGTCTTTGCCATCAGCACCGGCATCTGGAATGGAAGCACTGACCGGGGCGCGCCTATGACTCGCGACCGACAGTCTGATCGCGGAACGGCCCACCCGTCAGGTCGAAGCCAACGTCCACACCGCTGGGCCTGACGGTTGCCGTTCATCTGGCCGGCCAGGAAGATAGTGCCTTACAGCCCCCCAACACAGTGCCCTGTGCCCTGCGGGGCAGTTTCGGACGCGGTGTCCAGGGCAACAGTGGATGGGAAGCCACCCCACGCACAAAACCGCCGCCCGACTCATTCCACTCCACTCCAGCCGCTCGCCCCCTAACACCTGGGCGCTCGCCTTTCTCACCCGCAGAATCCCGTGGTCAACGTAGCTGACAAATCCCTGACTATGCGGTATAATCGCTAGCGTGGGGAGTCAGGAGTAGGGTAAAGTCAAGTAGGCAAGGAAACAAGTAGACAGGGAAACAAGGAGACAGGGGAACCCCTTTTATCCACTTATTGTCCACTTGTTGTCTACTTGCTCCTTGTATCCTTGGACCTTGCACCCTTGTATCCTTGTACCTTGCGCCCTTGTACCCTTGTACCTTGTATCCTGAAATATCGGTGGAGGAGAGATGCGCATTCTGATTACCGGAGGGGCTGGCTTCATCGGCTCGCATCTGTGCGACCGGTTGCTGGCAGATGGTCATCATGTGATCGCTATGGACAATCTGAGCACCGGGACCGTGGACAATATCGCCCATCTGGCTGGTCACGAACGCTTCTTATTCATCAAGCATGATGTGACTAATTACATATATATCGAGGGGCCTTTGGATGCGGTGCTCCATCTGGCCAGCCTGCCCAGCCCGGTAGACTATCTTAATTACCCGATACAGACGCTTAAGGTGGGTGCACTGGGCACGCATAAGACGCTGGGCCTGGCGCTGGCGAAAAGGGCACGCTACCTGCTGGCCTCGACCTCCGAAGTATATGGTGACCCACTGGTGCATCCCCAATCCGAAGACTACTGGGGCAATGTGAACCCCGTGGGGCCGCGCGGCGTGTATGATGAGAGTAAGCGTTTCGCAGAGGCGCTGACTATGGCCTACCATCGTTATCATGGCGTGGACACGCGCATCGCGCGCATCTTCAATACCTACGGTCCGCGTATGCGTATGGACGACGGGCGCGTGGTGCCGAACTTCATCTGCCAGGCACTGCGGGGCGAACCACTGACAGTGTACGACAGTGGTTCGCGCACCCGCGCCTTCTGCTACATCTCTGACCTGGTGGAGGGGATAGTGCGCCTGCTCCATTCGGACGAAGTTTACCCGGTCAACCTGGGTAGCCAGGCCGAGATCACCATCCTTGAACTGGCCCACAAGGTGCTTGAGCTGACGGGGAGTCGCTCCCCCATCCAATTCGTCGTACCTAGCGACGCCCGTACCGCCGACGACCCCAAGATCCGCTGCCCTGACCTGAGCAAAGCCAGGCGAGTATTGGGGTGGGAGCCAAAGGTATCGCTGGAGGAGGGGTTGCGACACACGATTGAGTATTTTCGGAGAAAGCTGGGACAGTGATCCGGGCGGTCATCTTTGACTTCGGGCGAGTCATCTCGGCGCAGAAACCCCCCTCTCTGTTCAGGCAATATGAAATGGAGCTGGGACTGCCTCCTGACACCATCAATGCTACCATGTTCGGGAGCCAGGCCTGGCAGGAAGCGCTGGTAGGACGAAAAACGGAGGAAGCGTTCTGGGCCGAGATCGGGCCGGCGCTGGGACTGCACACCAGGGAAGCTATTGAAGCGTTCCGCCTTCGTTATCACGCCGATGAGAAGCCTAACGAGGCGGTGATAGAGCTGATCCGGCGCTTACATAGCCGGTACAAACTGGCCGTTCTTTCCAATGCCCCGCCGGGGCTGAGCCAGTGGCTGGCCGACTGGGGAATTCTTGACCTGTTCGATGTAGTGTTCTGCTCCGGCGATGAGGGCGTGGCGAAGCCTGAACGCGCCGCATTCGAGGTCACGCTGGAGCGGCTGGGAGTGATGCCTGAGGAAGCGCTGTTCAT
>JAOAAG010000288.1 GCA_026418995.1 Anaerolineae bacterium | reverse complement strand
AGGCGTATCTGTTCAGCGCCTGCGACCGCAGGGAGTCCCCGTGGGAGGGGTTGCCCGGCTCCGGCACGATGGGTCCGGCTGGATGAAGCGGCCCAGCGCGGCGTCGTAGTACCTGGCGTTGTAAAAGTACAGCTCAATGGTAGCATCTTCCCGCTGGCCTGCCTGTGCCCCACAGGGGTATAAAGCGGTAGGTGGTGGGCGTGGCGCCGGAGGTGTAGCGTGTCTCCCCCCAGGCCTTGTACCGCAACTCCGCCTTGTAGCTCCCGTCGCTGTTTGCTGTGATCGCCGTCGAGCCTAAGTGGTCCGTCAGCAGCCAGAAGAGCCCGTTGTCGCTGGCGTAGTCATTGCGTCGCAGGGTGATGCGCTGGGAGCCAGCGTAGTAGTACTTCGTGGACGCTGTTCCCTGCTGCTCGTAATAGTCGCCGATGTAGACAATGGTCGTGCTGCCAAATGTGGCCTTCACCCGCTTGCCGTCGCCGTCATAGACGAAGCTGGCACTCGCCCCGCCGCTCACCCCAGTGAGCCGGTTCTCGGCGTCATAGGTCAGGGTGTAGGTAACGTCAAGGCGAAGCTTGGTTTGTTAAAGTGCTGCTTATCACCCGACGAGCTGGTTCTTGCCATCGCAGATGAGCGTCTGGCTCGGTCGGGCAGTCGGGTTCCTACCGGGGTCGTGGGCTTACCGCTTATTCAGATACTTCAGATGCTGTTCGAGACGGCTCCATTCCCCACTTTGCAACAGCATGTAGTGAATAGCCAATCCATCTGCCCGTACCCGTTCCACCCATAGTTTGATTACCCGTGCAAAGGGCCATGCGTCCTGTTTCACCCCACCCACGGTGAAAACCACTGCTGGGTGTGGATCGCCACCACTACCCTGCAACACCGTCCACTCGCCCTGGAGCTGGCGACACAGCACTTCCCCGAAGTAAGCAGTGAGTTCCCGTACCAATTGCCGATCCGTTTCTCGTTCCCAAGGGTGAGGATGGCGATACGATTTCCGCAAGATGAAATCATCCACCTGTTTCAGGCTTTCTGGGGAGTAATCCAGTTTTCCCTTGTAACGACGAACCAATGCCTCGGCCAAAGAGGGTGCCTCTTGGATAAAGCGAAGGGGATCAGGGATAACCTTCAATACAGGGTCATAAGCTACCACCTCAATAGGACGGCCTAAAGAGGCCTGTTCGAAAGTGAACTGAGGCACCCGGCACACTTTTTCGGGGTATGCCTTTTCAAAGAAAGCATCTCGCCCCAGGTGGTTCATGATGGCCTCCTCCAGTGCTCGCACTTCTGGGCGGCCGTAATCCAAGGGACTTGGGGCGGTAAGGAGGAGGAGGCCACCGTCGGGGAGTTCTTCTTTGTGATAGGCCGGAGCGGTGAGGAACTTTTCTCGGCCGAAGAAGTTCACATAGAGTGGCCCGAAGAAGTTGGCCCAGTAGATGCCGGGCAAGCCTTCTTGGAGATCTAATCCTCCCGTCGAGACCATCTTACCACTTGCGACTCTCGTTGGAACTCCAAAGTAATTTTTCGCATTCCAATCATTTGTGTGACAAATATACCCGTGAACCATGGGACCCCAAAGATAGATATGCCTTACAAACGACAGGAATTGGGTTATATGATCCATGGTTTTAAAATAACGTTCATCCACACTTCCAGTGATCCGATTAAAACGTCCATGTTCCCGATATACCCATTCTATCATCAAACAAGAATAGAATGGCTTCCGGCGTTTTAGGAGCAGGAAGGCTGTGTGTGCTGTCCAAATCTCAATTGGTTTTGTGAGATCCTTTGCATCGAAAACAAATCGCTCAGGTTCGCGATTATCATACTTCTCCGGCACGAAGATATCGTCTTCTGCGACAAGAATTTCAAGAAATTCTCGGGCTTTTTCCGGGTTGCTCCAATCATGAACTGACCTCATCGTTATGTCAATGTAATTCATGCCCGGTCTCCTTTACTTGAAGATGTAGTGGACATCACCACCCGTGCTTCTAATCCACTTGAGCACCTCTTCAGACACATGAGTGCCTTGTCGTACATAAATATCGAACTTCACCCCCCAAGTTTGAGCTAACTTCACTATATCCCGAATCTGATCAGACATATATAGATTCTGCACCCACTTGGCTTCTGCAATATACCCTTGCGCCAGATTGATAAAGTCGGGCCGGCGAGCTTGACTCATGCCCTGAACGAAGATGTTTTGGGTATTCTTAGCCACCCCCAAATACCGAGACAGCATCTGTTCGGCTTGCTGCCAGGTGGTGGCGTTGAGCAAAACACGTTGCCCAGCGGGCGAACTCGCTGCAGCGCCTGCTGCCGTTGCCGCCGTCGCCGCTGCCTGCGTCCCCAGCGCGCCAGCCACCCACTGGGCCCCAGCTCCAAACGTGGCCCCAACCACCGCCCCGCCCGCCGTCCACAGCGCCGCCTCCCCCCAACTGAAGTTCTCCCGATGGGTGAGGGCATAGGCCCCAAAGCCCACCACGCCACCTACCACGCCACCGACCACCCACCAGGCAATGTGGCCTGTGTCGTCCACATAGGCCAGCGGGTTATTGCGCACATAGCTGTAGCGGTTCAGGAACTGCGGGTCAAGGACTGTTGGGGTGCCAGGCGGTTGAGCCTCCGGCTGGAGGCGTGACCGCTGGAGCTGGTTCCACTGCTCCAGGATCTTCGGATTGGCGTAAGAGACGGCCAACGCCAGATAGGGTGTCGGATTCTTGGCGTCGGCCTGCACCAGGCTATCCGGCTGGATGAAGCGGCCCAGCGCGGGATCGTAGTATCTGGCGTTGTAAAAGTACAGCCCAATGGTAGCATCTTCCCGCTGGCCTGTAAAGCGGTAGGCGGTAGGCGTGGTGCCCCAGGTGTAGCGTGCCTCGCCCCACGCCTTGTAGCGCAGCTCCGCCACCCGGCTCCCGCTGCTGTTGGCGGTAATGGCCGT
>JAOAAG010000265.1 GCA_026418995.1 Anaerolineae bacterium | reverse complement strand
AGATGTGTATAAGAGACAGCTATATATGTGCTCTGACCCAGGCCAGGCACTGATCAAGCAAGATATTGAGGCACTGGGCCTTACCGGAGTCGTGGTGGCTTCCTGCTCGCCCCGCATGCACGAGCCGACTTTTCGCGGGGCCGCGCACCAGGCCGGGCTCAACCCTTACTGCCTGGAGATGGCCAATATCCGCGAGCAATGCTCCTGGGTACACAGCGACCGGGAGAGAGCCACGGAGAAGGCCAAATGGCTGGTCGCCTCGGTGGTGGCTAAGGCAGCCCGCCTGGTGCCGCTTGAATCACGGGAAGTGCCGGTTACCCCGGGGGCACTCGTCGTCGGGGGAGGAGTCGCGGGAATGGTGGCCGCGCTTGACATCGCCGACGCTGGCTTCCCGGTCTACCTGGTGGAGCAGACCGACCGCCTGGGCGGTCGGGTAGCTGAGCTGGAGCGCATCTTCCCCACGATGGAGCCTGTCGCGGGGCTGCTCGCTCCGCTTGTCGAGCGCGTGCGTTCCCATCCCAACATCACGCTTCTGCTCAATGCGCATGTGACAGCTCTTGAGGGTTACGTGGGCAACTTCCAGGTGCAGGTCCAGACAGCCGAGCAAGCCGCGCCGCTTGCGTTGCCGGTCGGGGTGATTATCGTCGCCACCGGCTACGACCCGTTCGACCCCCGTCGCAAGCCAGAGCTGGGTTATGGACAGTATCCCAACGTGATCACCTCGCTGGAGCTGGAGCACATCCTGGCGCGCGATTCTGCTGCTCTGGAACTGCCCTCCCCCCTGCGCAGCGTGGCCTTTATCCAGTGCGTTGGCTCGCGCGATGTTCAGATAGGGAATCCGTATTGCTCGCGGGTGTGCTGCATGTACACGGCCAGACAGGCACGTTTACTGAAAGAGCTACGCCCAGGTGCAGACGTGACGGTCTTCTACATGGACGTGCGCACCTTCGGCAAGGGAGCGGAAGAATTCTACGATGAGGCACGGGCGAAGGGGGTACGCTACCGCCGGGGCAACGTCTCCGAAATCTATCGGCGCGGCGAGCGCGTGGTCCTGCTGGGCGAGGACACGCTCCAGGGCCGCCCTTTTGAGTTTGAGGCCGATCTGGTGGTACTGGCAATCGGTATGGAGCCGCGCCGCGACAGTGCCGCACTCTCCACGCTGCTTAAACTCCCCCGCTCTGCCGATGGCTTCTTCCTGGAGCTGCATCCCAAGCTGCGCCCGGTGGACACGGCGATAGACGGCGTTTTCCTGGCCGGCTGCTGTCAGGGCCCCAAGGACATACCAGATACCATCGCTCAAGCGGGAGCGGCAGCCTCCTCAGCGCTGATCCCGCTCCTGCGGGGCAGCATCCCGGTCGAGTCGGCGACAGCGGCGGTAGAAGAGGAACTGTGCGCCGGTTGTGGTATGTGTGTAGAGGTATGTCCCTATGGCGCGCCAGCGCTGGATCGGTTATGGGGGGTCTCGCGCATCAACGCAGTGCTGTGCAAAGGCTGCGGCGCCTGCGCCGTCACCTGTCCGTCCAAAGCCGTCCGTTTGCAGCAGTTCACGCCCGACCAGATTCTGGCACAGGTGGATTTTCTCATAGGAGTGGAACAATGAGGACCAGCCTGGGACACCAACCGGACTGGGAAGCATTCATTCAATGCTTGAGACGTATGGGGACGCCCAAACGCGTTCACTTTATCGAGAGTTAACCTTGTAGCTGGCTCTGGTCTCAGGAGCCACCTCTGCGTTTCTGGACGACGGATCACTGACTACAGACACAGACGATGA
Organism: Anaerolineae bacterium; assembly: GCA_026418995.1. Lineage (GTDB taxonomy): Bacteria > Chloroflexota > Anaerolineae > B4-G1 > B4-G1 > JAOAAG01. Next base: position 4,531 of record JAOAAG010000265.1, on the reverse strand, counting down.
CCGGTAATCTCCTTCCAGCGCTGCGTCCACGACAGACGGTCACCATCCTCTGGCTGACGGCTGCCGGTCTTCTGTTGATGGCCGCCCTGGCCCTGCGTACATATGACCTGGACCGATGGGGGCTCTGGTACGACGAGGCCTACAACTGGTGGGTCGTCCAGGTGCCCCTGGGGGAGATGCTGATCCTCAATGCCCGAGAGGTCGTCCCGCCTCTCTATTACCTCCTCCTCCGGGCCTGGATCCCGCTGGCCGGCGCGACGGAATTTGCTCTCCACTGGCCGTCGGTGCTGCTGGGCGTGCTGACCGTTGCTTGCGCCGGGCGGCTGGCCGGGCGACTCACTCGGAGCCGGTGGGGAGCACTTGCGGCGATGGCGCTCTTTGCCATTGGCACTCCCTTCCTCTGGGCATCTCGTGAAGTCCGCATGTATGGCCCCCTGTTGGCCTGGACACTGCTGGCGGATGTGGGGTTGTTGGAGGTCTTTGCCGCCCCCTCCGCGAGTCGGCGCCAGCGCTGGGCCTGGTCCTGGGCCGCTGCTACCCTCGCCGCCCTCTATACCCTGACTTCGGCCGCCTTCTGGCTTCTGGGGCAAGGAGGGGTCGCCATCTTGCTCCTGGCTCAGGCAGACCGACAGCGCCGCCGCTCGGCGCTGCAGTGTCTCTTCCTCCCTGCCCTGGTTGTAGCCGTCCTCTATCTCCCCTGGGTCTGGATTGCCGCACGCATGGCGCCGTTGAATCTGACCTACTGGCACGGGTATATGCCCCCGCTCTATCTCCTCCGTATTTCCCTCAGCGGCCTGACCGTGATGGAGCACCTGCCCCCCGCAAGCAGAGAGGCTGTCGCTGGCCTGATGTTGATTGCCTCGTTCCTGGCCCTGGCTATTGCTCGCCCGCGTCTGGTGGCTGGCCTGTACCCCTTCCTGTACGTTGCGCCCCTGGCCCTTGTCGCCTGGGCCCATCAGGAGATTCCCAAGTGGGCACCCCGCCACGCGGCCCCCTTTGCGCCCGGTCCCTTCCTGGCTCTGGCCGTTGCCTGGGGAAGCGTATGGGGGATTCGACGGCGCAGCCTGCGGGCACTTGCCCTGCTCGCCCTGACGGCAGCGACATTGCTGAATGGCCGCTTCCTTTGGGAGGCCAGCCACAACCTCCTCGCTAACGAGGCCTATGCCCACGAGGACTGGCGGGGCGCTGCCCATTATGTTCAGGAGCACCGCGCCCCGGGCGACGTGGTCATTATTTCCACCGGTTCTGTTTTCCCGGCATGGCTCTACTATGCCGGAGACGAGGGCATGCTGCCCATGCCCTATGACCCCCTGCTGGACGTCACCCATGTCCTGACCTATACCGGTGTCGCGCGGACGCTGAACACGGCTCTGGCCTCCTGTGCCCCTGCGACATGCGAGCTGGGGTGTGCCCCCTGTGGCGTCTGGCTGGTGGCCTGGCTGGACGGAGTCACCGATCCCACCCGCCTGGTAGAGACCTTGCTGGAGGACGTGGCGCAGGAGGAGCCGGTGCCGCTGTTCCGGGGACTGAAAGTCCGCCGTTTCCTGGTGAGCCGTCCTCCGGGGTTTCCGCTGGAGCCGCCCACGACCGGGCGGCCCGAGGCGGAACTCCTGCCAGGCATCCGCCTCTGGGGGTACTCCTCACCTGAGGCATCCCACCCCGCCGACCGTCCGCTGGAACTCCGGGTCTGGTGGACGACGGACGATCCGAAACGGCATGAGGGGCGTTTGTACATGGCCTCATTCCGGCTGAAAGACGCGCTGGGTATGGAGTGGGGGCAGGACGACCGTATCGTTACCGACGGCGATTACCGCCCGGAACGTTGGGCACCAGGCGTGCCTGTCTTCGGACGCTTCTCCCTGCACCTCCCGGCTGGCATCGCGCCCGGCGTCTACACACCCACGCTGACCTTGTTCACCAGCGAGGCCGCAGGAAGCCTCGCGCTCCGGCCCGTCACCATCACCTTTCCGGCCTCTCCGCCGGAGATGCCGGAGATTTTCACCCCCGCTCGTTCGACAGAAGCAGCGGCCCCGCTGGCACTTCTGGGTATTCATCTGTTCCGGGACGAAACCGCGCCCTGTCGGAAAGTCACTGGTGAACTCTTCTGGGAGGTAGTAGAGCCTCTCCGGGAAGAACTCCGGATTGTCGTATCCGCTGGTGAACATCGGGAAGAGAACCCCCTGCTCCCCGCTGCCTCTCAGGCCCTTCTGCGCCCAGGCGATCGCGTTCGCTCTTACTTTCAACTCACCTTCCCCTGCCGGGCGCTGGACATGGAGGCCCCGCTGGAGGTTCGTCTGCTGCGAACTGGGGGCACGGCGGCAGGCGGGGCCTGGTACGGTCCAACGGTCGTCGTCCGTACGGAGCGGGTGTTCGCAGCCCCGACCGTCTCCTATGAGCCGATAGGCGCGGAGTTCGGGTCGGGATTCGCCACCCTGCTCGGATATCGCCTGGACCCGCCAGAAGTCCGGGCTGGTAAGCCGTTCACCATCACGCTCATCTGGCAGGCGGGTCTGACGGACGATGTCCCTCGCTCGGTCTTCGTCCACATCACGCCGCCGGATGCCCCCGCGCCGCTGGTGGCCCAGCACGATGGCTGGCCAGCGCTCAACAACCGTCCTACCCACACCTGGGTCTGGGGCGAAATCGTCACCGACCCTCATCCGCTGCCCGGCCTGCCTGCTGGAAGGTATCAGGTGCGCCTGGGCCTCTACGTTCCGAATGGAGAGCGGATGCCTGTTGTACTGAGGGAGGAGCACCCACCTGACCAGGCACTGAGCCTTCCACTGATCATCCGCTGACCGTCTCACACCAGGCCACAGCGGGAAACATCAGTCGTAGCACCGGGCAGCGCTGTTGCGATAACCTGCTATGCACAACCGGATTCGCCAGTAACAATCGGTTAGGAGCAGACTATGGCCGAGGCAAATTTTGAACCCAAAATCGTTGCGTTCCTGTGCAACTGGTGTACCTATACCGGAGCCGACCTGGCGGGCACGTCGCGCTTGCAGTACCCGCCCAACGTGCGCATCGTCCGCTTGATGTGCTCTGGTTCGGTGGACCCGACCTATGTGCTCAAGCCATTGCTGGACGGTGCCGACGGCGTGCTCATCGGCGGCTGTCACCCAGGCGACTGTCATTACCAGTCGGGAAATTACAAAGCGCGTCGCCGCATCATCGCACTCAAGGAGATCCTCAAGGCAGTCGGCTTTGACGAGGAGCGCGTCTGGTTGCGCTGGATCAGTGCCAGTGAAGGGCAACGCTTCGCCGAAACGGTCACCCAGATGACCGAGGAGCTCAGGAAAAAAGGCCCCAATCCTATGCGTCAGGAGTGGGCAGTGTAAGGGGGTAGTATGGAAGTCGTGATACCGGTCGAGAATAAGGATACGCTTGCTGCTCTGCGGGGATTCCTCAAGCTGCTTTTGGAAAGGAATGTGGTAGAGGCCCTGTTGCTGCCTATGGAAACGTCGGCCGGGGCCATCACCCCCGCTCTGGTGACCGACCCAGCCCTGCTTGCGGCGGCCAATCCGCTGGCACCGGTGATGGGGCTGAACGCAGCCCGCGTTGTCGGGGCGGTCTCCGTCCGCGAGCCGCGCGGTAGAATTGGTGCGCTGTTGCGTCCCTGCGAACTGCGCGCTCTGGTGGAGCTGGTCAAACTGCAACAGGCCAGCCTCGACGATCTTGTAACCATCGGAATAGATTGCCTGGGCACGTATGGGGTGGCCGACTATATGGCGATCCGTGCCGCTGGAGGGGTGGAGCTGGTGGACTTCCTGGCCGTGGCCCGGGACGGCCTGCCGCAGCCACGGGAGGGCTACGCCTTTCGCGATGCCTGCGCGATGTGCGAAAACACCTGCCCGGAAGGCGCCGACATCACTATACAACTGTTCGGGGCGGAGTTGGACGTCGGCCTGCCACTAGTTCTGTCGGACGAGCTGGCCGAGCAACTGGGTCTCTCCCCGGCACAGGTCGTGAACGGACGGCGCGCCGAGGTGGTTCACAAGGTGGTCAGACTCCGCACCGCCGAGCGCGATGCCCGCCTGGCGCAGATGGAACGGCGACTGGCCCAGGAAGGCGTCGAGGGAGTTCTGGCGGCCTGTGTCCGCTGTCACAACTGCATGGCGGTCTGTCCGATATGTTACTGCAAAACCTGTCTTTTCAGGAGCCCCGTCTTCGAGCATGAGCCGGCCCAGTATATGCGCTGGGCCAGTCGCAAGGGAGCCTGTCGGCTTCCCCCCGACACGATGCTCTTCCATCTCACCCGCCTGAATCATATGGTGCTCTCCTGTGTGGGCTGCGGGATGTGCACCGACGCCTGCCCGGCTGAGCTGCCCGTCGCACGGCTTTTCCGTGCCGTCGGGCGCCAGGTACAGGCAGTGTTTGAGTACGTGCCTGGGCGCAGTGTCGAGGAGCCCTTGCCACTGATCACCTTCCGCGAGAACGAATGGATGGAGGTGGGAGAGGAGAAGTAAAGTATTCCGTATTCCGTATTCCGTATTCCGTATTTCGTGCTCCGTATTCCGTAGATAGTGCG
>JAOAAG010000233.1 GCA_026418995.1 Anaerolineae bacterium | reverse complement strand
AGATGTGTATAAGAGACAGGGCGTAAGCTGTGCCGAGGGCTTCGCTGCCGTGGGTGCGCCGGTACCTGTGATGGTAGGCATAAGCGGCGGCGTCGAGCTGAGCGCGGGGGAGGTGCGCCTGGCCCTGCCCGGCGAGCAGGTTGTGTACAAACATATGGTGACCAACACGGCCAACGTGACGCAGACGGTAGCCCTTACCTTGGCCTCATCGCGGGGTTGGGCGACGGCTGTGCCCACGGTAACCCCGCCGCTTGCGCCCCACGGCGGTACAGCGCTGGTGACGGTGACGGTGGACGTGCCACCTGATGCGGTCAGTGGCACGGTTGAGACCGCCATGCTCGCCGCGACAGGCAACGTCATCGGGCAGGATGTGGCCGAAGACAGGACAGTCGTGGGGGTGCTCGGTGGTGTCGAGCTGAGCGCAGGACAGGTGCGCGGCGCTTTGCCCGGTGAGCGGGTCATGTACACGCATATAGTGACCAACACGACCAACGTCACGCAGGCCGTGGTGCTTACCTTAGCCTCATCCCAGGGTTGGGCGACGGTCGTGCCCATGGTAACCCCGGCGCTCGCGCCCTACGGCGGCAGGGCATCAGTGACGGTGACGGTGGAGGTACCCCCCGATGCTGTAAGCGGCACGGTCGAGACCACGTTGCTTACTGCGACGGGCAGCATTTTTGGTCGAGATGTGGCCGAAGATGTGACGGTGGTTGGCTGCGTACCCGTTTCCGGCGTTGACTTCGCCTTCACCCCGGCCGCGCCGTTCGTGGGCGAGGAGGTTACTTTCACCGGCTGGGCTACCGGTACTCCGCCGCTGACCTTCTCCTGGGACTTTGGCGATGGCTCACCGCCGGTGGAGGGTAACCCGGTTACGCACACCTTCCCCTTCACCCCGGCGGTGCAGACGTATTCTGTGACAGTGACGGTCGCCAACCCCTGCACTGTGGGCACCGCAGCGACAAAGCGCGTCATCGTGCAGCCGCGCACGGTCTACCTGCCGCTGGTGCTGAGGTTAAGGTGACAGTCACCTTTGAGGTGACTGTCACCTTGAGGTGAGCTATGGAGAACGCAGAAGACAAGGAAGAACTACCAGCGCACAAACAAAACACTGGTCACCTTAAAAAGCCGCAGCCGATCATCAATCAACGCGAGGGCCCCATCGTCTTTTCGCATCCCGCCGAGGAGGCCTTCGCCAGACTGCTGGATTTCTACGGCATCCCGTGGCAATACGAGCCGGTCACTTTCCCACTGGAGTGGGACGAGGAAGGCAACGTGATCACGGCCTTTACCCCGGATTTCTATCTGGTGGAGGACGACCTGTATATCGAGCTGACGACGATGAGGCAGCAGTTGGTCACCAGGAAGAACCGCAAACTGCGGCTGCTGCGCGAGCTGTACCCGGAGGTTAAATGTAAGCTTATTTACCGCCGGGACGTGGAGCACCTCAGCGCCAAGTACAAACTGTTCGAGGAAGGGCCGTTGCCGCCGCTCCAGCCGTGCGATGAAGCAGAGCTGACAGAAGAGGGGAATGATAACAACAATGCAGAGTAGTGAATTGATGGAGGATATCGCCGAGGTATTGATCACGGCTGAGGAGTTGCAGGCGCGTGTTGCCGAGTTAGGGGCACAGATCTCGGCCGATTACGCCGGCAAGAATCCGCTGCTGGTGGGAGTGCTGCGGGGCGTCTTCGTCTTTATGGCCGATCTGGTGCGGGCGATCACCATCCCTATCGGCGTTGACTTTATCGGGATCACCAGCTACGACCCTACCTCGCGGGAGCGTGGGGTGGTACGGTTCACCAAGGACCTGGAGGTTTGTATCGAAGGCCGCCATGTGCTGTTTGTGGAGGACGTGATAGACACCGGCCTGACGCTGCGCTATATCCTGCGCAGCCTGAGCACCAGGAGACCGGCGAGCCTGCGGGTGTGTGTGTTGTTCGACAAGCCCCGCACACGCCTGTTTGACCTGCCCGTTGATTACACCGGGTTTGTGCTGCCGGACAAGTTTGTCGTCGGCTATGGGCTTGACTACAACGAGCAGTACCGCAACCTGCCGTTCGTGGGGGTGCTGAAGCAGGAGGTCATTGCCCGCGCGAACCAGCACACGGCAGCGTAACCTTCTGCCTTTCTAGACTAGCTCTGAAGGTTGGGGGCGGGGTCAGGATGTGGAAGATTCAGCCGCTCCCCAGGCGCACCGGGCGGTTCCAGGTGCAGGCGGGCTAAAAAGTGCGCGATATGCATCTCCTCGACCTGGGCGAGCAGACCGGCGAAGGGGGAGGGTTCAGGCGCTCTCCCATCCCCAGGCCCCTGGAAAGCCCGACGCAGGGCATCAGCATAGGTACGGGTAATATGCAGCAGCGGTAGCGATACGGACAACTTTCCGCTGGCGACATCAGTGTACAAACTGACCAGGGCCAGACTAAGGTAGGCTGCCTGCTCCAGCTTGTGGAAAACGCACATCGGGTATACGGAGCGCAGCAGGTTTGCTGCCTTGCAGGCCGCTCTGCGCACGGTCATCGGAGGGGGCCCATCCCAGGACATCTGCGCACTCTCGCTGGTCAGCAGTTCGATAACCCGGCTCAGGCGTGCCAGTACTGCTTCCACCATCTTCTCGCACGCTGCTCGCACCACGTGTTCCTCAGACGACATGTCCCGGGGCACAGCACATCCCCAGTCCTCAAACAAGGGCATATCCACATGCACTTCTACCCCCAGGGCATGTGAGGTCTGCTCCAAATCGGCCAGCTCTTTGGAGAGTGCTCGTACAGCCTCTTTGAGACGTCCGTTCCGCTCCTCGCCCGGAGGACCCTCCACGACCTCCCCCAGCTTGTGCAACACAGTGATCAGATGCGTATATCCCAGGCGGCCGGCTGCGTGGCTAAGGGCATCAGCGATGGCTCTGATCTTCTGGATACACTCAGCGGCCTCTTGCGTGCTGTGATTGGAGGTAACTGCCGCAAGCAGACGGGGCAGACACTCCAGCTCGTCACGTACCATCTCCAGGAAGATACGCACGTACAGAGGGTCGTGACCAGGATCGCTGATGGGAGCTGTCGCAGCAGGCTCAGACGGCGGGCGGGTATACCTATCCAGTACCTCGCTCAGACGCTGTATTAAATCCTCTACCTGAGTGCACTCGACCTCGCACCGGTGCGCAACCGTGTGCTCCAGGATCGCTCTGGAGCGGTCCAGCACGCCGAGCAACAGCTCAATCATCTCGCTGGTCAGGGGCACCCCTTCATCGCGCACCAGCGCCGCCATGTCCTCAGCATGGTGAAACAGCGACTCCAGAGCGGAGAGACCCATCATCCGGGCATTGCCCTTGAATTTATGCAGGCCACGGAACAGGCGCGCAATCTGATCGGCCTGAGAGGCGTTTGCTTCCAGCGCCAGAAGGGCCTCTTCCACCAGATCAAGGGCTTCCTTGCCGTCCTCGGCGAAGATTTCCCACGCCTCTTCCAGTTCATCAGAGTAATCGGTATCATCCTCAAGCGGTAGCATGTTGCCCCCTTACTGTGGCATGGTACCTGCTGCCCTCTCCTGAAGCTCCCCGGTGATTCCCAAAAGCTGGTAGATGGTCTGTTTGATCTCGTTGCCGGCTTTATCTGCCAGATCGTAAGAGACGGCGCCGGAGGGCTTTGAGATTACCGCATCTGCTCCCAGAGCCTGGGCTTGCAAGGCCCTGGGAGAGCCTCGGGGAGCGATCGAGGTGAGCACGACGACGCGCGCCCGGGTCTTCAGACGGGCATGGCGCAGGAACTCCAATCCATCCATCACCGGCATGTCCAGGTCCAGTAGAATCAAGTCCGGCTCGGCCTCAGGGAGCTTGTCCAGCGCCTCCTGTCCATTGGAGGCAAAAGCAACCAGACAAAGATGGGGGTCGCCCCTGAGGAGGTTGTGAATGACGAGCCTCATTAAGGGGGCGTCGTCCACGATCATGATTTTCTTGCGCTCCATACTCTCTCCTGATCCGGAATCCCGCTCCTGAATGGTTTGCCGTGTTGGGTACAACGGTGCTTAAAACTCCCCGTACCCCCGCTCGTCACGGTCCAGTGGCAGCTCAAGAACGGGGGCCATCGCCTCAACACATTCTGGGGCTGCACTTGCTTCCGCTGGCTCCGGTTTACCAGCTTCCATCTGTTCTCGCACCAGCGCAATGATCTTCTCGATTATCTCGGGCGTCACGCCAGGAGGCAGTTCCTCAGGCCAGACATGTTCGCGCAGTTTGAAACGGGCCGTCTGGGTACGCAATACCTCCGCCAGGTTCGCCAGCTCGTCGGCGGTGCTTGCCAGTTCTTCGCTCTGCTGACTGGTCGCCTGGGCGCCCTGGTTCACCTGAGTCACCGCGCTGCTTATCTGCGTGACTCCCTGTGCCTGGTCCTCGTTAGCGGCCGCGATTTCCGCCACCAGGTCACGCATCTTCACTACGTTGTGCACGATCTCGCTCAGCGCCTCCACCGTATCCCTGACCACCACCACCCCTTCTCCCACGCGTCGGCCGGCCTCCTCGATCAATGCGGCGGTCTCCCTGGCTGCCTGTGCGCTTCTGGCGGCCAGGTTACGCACCTCCTGAGCTACCACGGCGAAGCCGCGCCCATGCTGACCGGCACGCGCAGCCTCGACGGCAGCGTTCAGGGCCAGCAGGTTGGTCTGGAAGGCGATTTCGTCTATCACCTTAATGATGCGCGCGATCTGACGGGAGGACTCAGCGATAGCCTGCATCGCCTCGCTCATCCCCTTCATTTTCACCTGCCCCTCCTCGGCGATGGCAGCGGTCTTGATGGCGAGCTGGTTGGCCACCTGGGTGCTCTCAGCCGTGGCCCTGACCTGAGCTTCGGCCTGTTCGAGGCTGGCCGCGACTTCTTCGGCAGCCGCCGATTGCTCCTCAGCGCTGGCGGCCAGGTTCTGGCTGATCACCCGCATCTGCTCTATCGAGGGCACTATCTGCTCCATCAACGCGTTAGTCTGCGCAATGGTCTGATTCAGTCCGCGCAGGGCCGTCTCCAGGCTCTCCTTAATGCGCACAAATTCTCCCAGATACCTGGCCCTGGGCCATACGCGCAAATCGCCCTCAGCCAGCCCTTCTGAAACATACACGATGTCGCTTATCGCGCCCCGCAGGTTGGCGAGCATCATGCTGAAGGCATTGCCCAGCCGGTCTTCTGGAGAACGTGGATGGACCTCGGCAGTGATGTCGCCACCAGCCATACGGTCTGCAGCCTCCGCCATCTCCTGGAGGTAGGAAACCATATCTTTGAGCGCGCGGGAGAGATCGCCGAACTCGTCTTTGCCAGTGATGTCAATCTCCACGTTGACGTTTCCTCTGGAGATAGCTGAGGCCACTTCCATCGCTTTTTTGACAGGATTGATAATCCAGTTCGCCGTGAGACGCACGACGCTTACCAGGGAAACCAGGAGTATCACCGACGCTATGCCCGCGAGAAGCGGCGGGTTGCCCTCCATGCCCAAGATGAAAGTGATCGTGCCGGGTATGGTCGCGCATGCCATGATGATCAGATTCAGGCGGAAGCCGATGCCCCGGCGAAAGATGAAGTACATAATCGTACCCCAGGCCAGATAGCCGAGCACGGCACAGATGATAAAGACAATGTATGCTTGCTCCATGTCCACCTCCCATAACGTCTATGTGTTATACTGCACAGGCAGCCTCGGTCTCGAGTTGCACCTGCCGGGCGCCCAGGAGCTGTGTAAGGTCCAGAATGATACTTACACCATCGTTATGCTTGCCCAACCCTTTGACTACCGACGCTCCGCCCTCATTCCAACGTCTGGGCGGTACTATGTTCTCCTGAGAAATGGATACCACATCCGTCACCTGATCCACCACCAACCCCGTAGGCACACCGTCGAGTTCTACCACGATGACGGGTGTGCGTTCAGTGTAGGGGCGAGCCGGCAGCCCGAAGCGCATCCGTACATCCATGATCGGGATGACCCGGCCTCGCAGGTTGATGACTCCCCGAATGTAGGGCGGTACGTCCGGGATTTCGGAAATGCGCTGCACATTCACGATCTCAACCACGTTGGCAATGTTGATCCCGTACTCCTCGTCTTCCAAGGTGAAGGTCAGGTAAAGATTCTCGATGTCCTCTGACTCGCCAATGGCGAACAGGTTATTTTCTCTCTCGGCCATCATGCTCCTCCTGTATTCAGAACTCGCCGTACCCGCGTTCATCGCGGTCCAGTGACAGCGCGCTCACTCTGTCTCCGACCACCCCGACGAGAGAGGGGGATTTCACTGCTGAGGAGACCTGGGGTGCCTCTTTCATCTGTGCCCTGACCAGTTCGGCTATGTGCCGGACAAGGTGCGGGGGTACCTCACCCAGGCCAGCAGCACCCTCCTTCGCGCGCAACGTAAAGCGGGCAGTCTGAGCACGCAGCACTTCGACCAGTTGGCCGAGCTCGTCGGCCGTGGCGGCCAGCTCTTCGCTCTGGTGGCTCACGAGCTGGGCCCCCTGATTGACCTGGGCCATAGCACTGCTGATCTGCCCCACCCCCTGGGCCTGTTCCTCGCTGGCGGCGGCGATCTCGGCCATCAGGTCCTTCACTTTAGTCACGCTGTGGATGATCTCGCCGAGCGCTGCTGCCGTCTCATTGGCAATGGTCACCCCCTCCATGACCCGCCGGGCGGCATCTTCGACCAGCTCGGCTGTCTCCTTGGCTGCGCGGGAGCTGCGTTCGGCCAGGTTGCGCACCTCCTGGGCCACGACCGCAAATCCTCTGCCATGCTGCCCGGCGCGGGCCGCCTCGACCGCCGCGTTCAGCGCCAAAAGGTTCGTCTGAAATGCGATCTCGTCCACCACTTTGATAATCTTGCTGATCTGCTGAGAAGAGGCCGCGATGGCGCCCATCGCCTGCGTCATTGCCAGCATCTTCTCCCGACCCACGTTGGCGATCTGCGCGGCCTGAGTGACCAGTTGGCTGGCATGGCCGGCACTCTCAGCATTGGCCCTGACCTGGCTATCGGTCTCCTCCAGGCTGGATGCGACCTCCTCGGCAGCAGAAACTTGTTCTTCGGCGCTGGAGGCCAGGCTCTGGCTGACTTCCCGGATGCGCTCTGCCGAGAGAGCTACCTGGACCACGACTTCGTTGGCCTGGGACAGCGCTTCGTTCAGGCGATCTATCATGTTCTGGAATGAGACAACCATAGCACCCAGCTCGTCCTTGCCAGCGATCTGCGGCTTCTGGCTCAGATCGCCCTGAGCGATTTGATCGGCCACCCGGGCGATACTCCTGATCGGAGCAGCGATCTGCCTGAAAGCCGTAATCCACAACAAAGCAACGGGCGGCACTCCGATGACCAGGGCCAGGCTTCCACTCAGCAGGGAGATACCCTCTTTGCCCAGGACAAAGGCGATGCCCCCGACAAATATGAGCGAGCCTGTCAATATCACTCCCAGGCGCAGGGCAATCCCCCGACGGTAGATCAGATATAAACTCAGCAGCAACAGGGTCGCCCCTATAAGCACCAGCACCGAGAAATAGACGTAGTCCATTTCTACTCCTTGGTTGATGCTATCTCTCCCGACAACGCTTCCAGCAACCGCATCGGTATCTCTTCCAGAGGCACCTGCCTCTCCGCTCCACCCTTCTCCCAGGCTGCGCGTGGCATACCGAATACCACGCTGGTCTGCTCGTCCTGGACGAAGGTACGCCCGCCCGCGCGCCGAATGGCCAGCAGCCCCGCCGCTCCATCGTTGCCCATACCGGTGAGCACGGCGGCCGCCGCATTGCGTCCTGCATAACGCGCTATAGAGAAGAAGAGCATATCCACAGAGGGCACATGACCGGACACCTTTTCCCCTTCTGTCAGCACGACCCGGTACTCCTCACCCTGACGGCGCACCTCCATATGCCGCTTTCCACCCGGAGCGACCAGTACCAGCCCTGGGTGCACCAGGTCGCCGTCCCGGGCCTCCCGGACCTCCATGGGTGAGAGGTGGTTCAGCCGCTCTGCAAAGCTGGCCGTGAAGCCAGGCGGCATATGCTGCACGATCAGGATGGGTGGTGCGGACGGCGGGAAAGCTGGTATGATCTGTGTTAAAGCGCTCACCCCGCCAGCGGACGCGCCGATGGCGATGACTTTATGATCGCTTGCCGGTATCACACGGCCTGGCTCACTGGTCACGGCTGGCCGGTGTGGCCGACTGCGAGCGCGCGCCTGCCGCGCTACGTTGGCCCTGGCGGCGGCCTTGACACGCTGGCGGATCTCATCCATCATCAACGGAAATTCGTCCACCACGCCAATGCGGGGTTTGAGCACCACGTCAACCGCCCCTGCCTCCAGCGCCGCGATGGTGACCTTTTTACCACGCTCAGTGAACGCGCTGACCACGACGGTGGGCGTGGGCACAATCGGCATATACTCTTTCAGGAATGTCACCCCGTCCATACCGGGCATCTCGACATCGAGAGTGACGACATCGGGCCGTTCTCTCAACAGGATGTCCCATGCTACATAGGGATCGCGGGCCACGCCGACCACCTCGATCTGGGGGTCACGTGCCAGGCCCTCGGCCAGGATTTTGCGCGCTAGCGCCGAGTCGTCCACTACCAGCACGCGGATTTTCCTGTTGCTGGCTTGAGCGTTGCCCATAAGTCATTCCCCACAGGTGACGGTCACTGTACCTTACGATACACTCCGGAGGTCACCATTTTCCAGTGTGCAGACAGACTCTGCACCGGCTCGGTGACGCTGGTGATCAGCCAGCCCCCTGGCACGGTAACCTCGTAGAACCGCTCGACCAGATCGCGCTGGTGCTCCAGGTCAAAGTAATAGAGCACATTGCGGCACAGGATGACGTGAAACCGGTTCTTGAAAGGCCAGGGGAAACTCATTAAGTTGAGCCGCCGGAAGGTACATATACCCTGCAAGTCAGCATGGATTTTCCACTCCTGTGCACCGACAGGGCGGAAATACCGCCTCAGCAGGTCAGGTGGGACGTGCTCCAGTTTGTGATCCGGGTAGACCCCCTGCTCGGCCTGTCGGAGCACCATATAGTCTATATCGGTTCCGAGGATGGCGGCTTGCTCCCGTGCTTTTGCCATGCTCAGTGTTTCGGCAAGGATGATAGCAACGGTGTAAGCCTCCTCTCCGCTGGCACAGGCTGCGCTCCACAGCCGCCACCTGCTTCGCTCAGGGAGAGCAGGGATAATGTGTTCACGGAAGAAGCCCAGCACGCTCTCCTCACGGAAGAAATAGGAGTGGTTGGTGGAGACCGCACAGGCCAGCTCACCAGCCAATCCCGGCAGGTCACCTCGCCGCAAATGTTTATGCAGCTCCTTCAGATCAGGGATACCAAGCCGGTGGCATAGTTTCATCAGGCGGTGATACAGCAACAGGTTTTTCCGCTCCGGGTAGTAGATGCCTGTGTGGTCGTATACCCAGCGCCGGATGGCCTCGAAATGCTGCCGCTCTGAACGGTCCAGCTCCCTCATCTCACTCCCCCACCTGCTCACAGTCCAGCACAATGGCTACCTCGCCGGACTCCAGGAGTGCATAGGCAGCGCCGCCGCGAATGGTGCTGCTGATGCCCTGTAGTGGTTTCACCGTCACCGATTGCTGGCCAACCACTTCCTCCACCGGTATCCCTACCGGGCCGCCTGTGGTGTGGACCACCACTAACATTTGCTCGGCTAACGGTCGCTCCTCTCCGCTCTCATGATAGAAGCGTGAAAGGCGACGTATGGGTATCAATTCATCCCTCACCCGGATCAGCTCAGCGTTGCCGGCTGTGCTGTGCACGATCTGGGTGACTGAGGGCTTGATAACCTCCCGCACGACATCAATGGGGAGAGCATAGAGACGGCCCCGCGAGCACGTGACCAGGCTGTCGAGGAAGGCTAGAGTAATCGGTATGCACAGCGTAATGCAGGTGCCCTTGCCAGCGGCGGTGTCTACCAGAATGCGCCCCTGCAGCGACTTTACGGCGGCCTGGACCACGTCCAGTCCCACTCCCCGTCCCGATAAGCTGGAGACGCGCTGCACAGTGGAAAGGCCGGAGTAGAAGATATAGCGCCATACAGTCTGATCGTCCGGTTCCTCATTAGGGGCGACGATTCCCATTTCCCTGGCCCGCTCCAGGATCGCCTCACGGTTCAGCCCCCGGCCATCATCGGCGACCTGGATATGGACCTCCCGTCCGCGCTGGAGAGCTGTCAGTGTGATCCGGCCTACCGGGGGTTTGCCGGAGGCCGCGCGCTCTTCCGGGGACTCGATACCGTGATCCACCGCGTTGCGCACCAGATGTACCAGGGGGTCATGGAGCTGGTCTACCAGATTCTTGTCAACCTGTACTTCTCCACCTTCGATCACCAGTTCGAGTGGTTTGCCAGTTTGATGGGAGAGGTCGCGTACCAGGCGCTGCATGCGCTTGAGCACCGTGCCGATAGAGACCAGCCGTAAGCCGGAGGAGAGTGTCTGCAACTCGCGGATGAGATTCCCCAGGCGATGCAATGCGCTATCCAGCTCCTCCAGCTCCCGCACGCGAGGGTGTTGCATCACTGCAGTAGCTGACAGGCTCAACTCACCGACCAGGTCTAACAGTTGTGTGACCCGCTCCGCCTTGATGCGCAGATACCCTTCGCTCAATTCTTCCATGGCGTCCTCCCCCGGTTGACTGTCACCTCCGCAGAGTGACTGTCAATTCGCAGTATAGCATATCGCGCTGACAAAGTCCTGACAAAACAAGAGCCGGACCTGACAAAAACCTTCCAGAAGGTGTCGTCCTGTTGCCTTAACATTCCTGTAACAAAAATGATATGCTGCCCCCACCCGATTTGGGCTATATTATGTGTGCATAGTACTCAAGTTCAGCCTGATGCTACATCTGCAGAGTATGAAAGACGGCTCTCTTCCACCTAAGCTCCATGTGCTTGCCCCGATCACCAGGCTGCTCTCTCCCCCGCTCTCGCCGGAGGAGACTCTTCCCGAAGTACTCGCGCTGACTGTCCAGGCTCTGTCTTTTTCAGGTGGGCAGCTCGTCCTGAGAGATGCGCAAACGGGGAGGGTGCTGTTTGCTCACCACTATGGCCTGCCCTCTCCGGCCTGGGGGTTCAGCGCCGACCAGGAGACCTCCTTCGCCCACGTAGCTGAGATAGACGGCAAGGGCGCCGCCAGGCATCTGTTCGATGCCGGCCTGCGCTCCTATACCAGCGTGCCCATCGCTGGCGGGCAACAGGTGACAGGCGGCCTATACCTCTTTGACAGACAACCCCATCCTCTCGGGGAAGTTGAGCGTGCCCTGCTGGTAGCCGTCGCGCAGCAGATCGGACTAGCGATGGAACATGCGCGCCTGCTTGGAAGTGCGCTGAGGGAACGAGAGGTAGCCTCTGTCCTGTGTGAAGCAGCCAGGGCGATGTGCGCCACGCTCCAGCTCGACACTCTGTTGGAGCGTGTGCTCGACGCACTCCGCCAGTTGATCCCCTATGAGGCGGCTGCGATCGCTTTTCTGCCTGACCCCAACCTCCCTCGCAGTGCCAGGAACGGTGAACGGGTGTTGGCGTGGATTGCTGCTGCGCGGGGAAGCTACCCGGACTCGGCCCTTGGCCGGCCCTTCGCCCCGGACGAATTTCCAGTCATTCAGCATATCCTGCAGCAACGAGAGCCGGTGATCGTTAGCGCAGTGCAAACCCTGCGCCTTCCGCTGAAGGGTCTGCACCAGGCAGGTTCCTGGTTGGGCCTGCCCCTGGTGCTGAGGGGACGGGTCGTTGGTCTGCTGATGGCGGAGGCCCCCTCCTCGCTCGCTTATACCGACGAGATGGTGTCACCCGTTCGCGCGCTGGCCGACCAGGCGGCCATGGCGCTGGAAAACGCGCGGCTCTACGGTCAAATGCAATCCCAGTTGCGCGAAGCTATGTTGCTCCACAGCATGACTGCCGCTATCTCGTCTTCTCTCAGCATAGAGGCCATCCTGCCATATGTGGCACGCTGCCTGTGTGAGATACTATGTAGTAGCGCCGCGAGCATTTACACGCTGGATAAAGAGCCCCACATACTCAACCTGGTTGCCAGATACGGTGTAGAGAATGGAGCGCCGTCCCTGCCGGTCAGCCTTCCGGCTGTAGATACAGTGCTTGTCCAGCGGCGACCTCTTCAGCTCCGGGCCACCGACCCAGGGATCACCGCTGAAGAACAGGCCATGCTTGAGGCTTACGCCGCCCGGTCAGCGCTGTTTCTCCCGCTGGTGGCTCACAGCCGGCTTATCGGCCTGGCCGCCGTATGGGACGGCGACCCCCGTACATTCACCGAAGGAGAAATAGCCATCGGCCAGACGTTGACCCACCAGGCGGCTGTCGCGATGGAACACGCACGGCTTTTCACCGAAACGGAGAAGGCAGCCAGACAGATCACCGCGCTTTATGAGACCAGCCGGGCACTCTCGACCTCGCTGGAAACGGAGGCATTGCTCAGAAGCATCCTGGAAGCCGTCCACCGCGCGCTGGAGTGTGAGTACGTGGTGATCGCCACAGTGGACGACGAGGCTCAGACCATCGGAGTGAGGCACGGTATCTGGCATGGCGTCTTCGATGCTTATCCCGAATGGATCGGCCGTGCCTGTTACCCTCTGAGCGGTCCCAATATCCTGGCTGACATCTGTCGCACCGGCAGGACGGAGGTTATCAGTGGGTGGGATGACCGCTTCGACCGGGAGATGTGGGAACACTTCCATCTTGACGATTTCATCCACATTTTCATGCCGATTATGATGCGCGAGCGGGTGATCGGGGTGGTCGAGGTTGGGTATGATAAAGGCCGGAAGAGCAGAGTGAGCAGGGATGAGATCCAGATGTTAGCCGCCTTTATGGATCAGGCCGCAGCGGCCCTGGAGAACGCCCGGCTGTTTGAGGAGGTCGGGCGCAGGGCTCGCGAGCTGGAGCTGCTCCACACGGTGAGCCTGGCTGCTGCCACTGAAACGCGCCTCGAGGATACGCTGCAGAGCGCCGTCGAGACGCTCGCAGCCGGGCTGGGCCATGTCCGCGTGGGGCTTTTCCTCTCCTCGCCACACAGCCACACGCTGCGGTTGGAGGCCGGGGTGGGCTATCACCCCAATCTGATCGGCAACCTCTATCTGAGACCCGGCGAGGGGATTGTCGGGCAAACTGCGGAGCGCGGGGAGGCCATACTGATCCCCGATGTCCGCACGCCAGCCTCTATCCTGGCCGCGCCCGATACCCGCTCTGTGCTCTGTGTGCCGCTGACCGCAGGGCCCTTCATTGTGGGCGTGCTGGCTGTGGAAAGTGAGCGGCCCAATGCGTTCAGCACCGCAGATGTGCGGCTGTTGAGCACACTGGCGGGCAATCTGGGGATGATTGTGGAACGTGCTCGCCTGTTCACCGAGGTAGAAGGTACCAGGCTGGAGTTGCAACAGCGAGCGCAAGCGCTGGAGACGGCGAACAAACGCTTGCAGGAACTCGACCGGCTGAAGGATAACCTGGTCGCTGGCATCAGCCACGAGTTCCGTACTCCGCTTAATTCCATCATCGGGTTCTCCGAGGTCTTGCTCAAGGGCATCGTAGGCGAGTTGACGCCCAAACAGAGGGAGTGCGTGCAGAGCATCCTGACCAGCGGGGAGCATTTGCTTGGATTGATCAACCAGATTCTCGACTTCTACAAGCTCGACGCCGGGCGCATGACTATCGAGCCGGCACCGTTTGAGGTGGCAAAGTTGCTCGAGGAGGTGCGGTCCACTGTCCTGCCGCTTGTGGAGCAGAAGGGGCAAAGCCTGGAGCTGGATTACCCCGCAGAGCTGCCTCCCCTGGTCGCCGATCGGTTTCGGATCAAACAGGTATTGCTCAATCTGCTGAGCAACGCCATCAAGTTCACTCCCACAGGGGGGCGTATCATGCTTTCCTGTGCCCCGGTGACCTCAGAGGCAATTCTTATCTCCGTCAGTGACACCGGCATCGGCATCCGGCCCGAGGACAGAGAGAAAATCTTTGAGGAATTCTACCAGGTGTGCGATTCCTCCGCAGTCAGGACCAAGGGCACCGGCCTAGGGCTGACCATCAGCAAGAGGCTGATCGAAATGCATCACGGGCGCATCTGGGTGGAGAGTGAGTACGGCAAGGGTGCTACATTCTCATTCATTCTGCCGCTGAACACGGGAGCTATAGCCCCACGTGCAAGCTCACAATAGTGCATTCGTGGGCGTTTGTGATATAATTTTTACAAACCAGGCTGGCAGGGTATCCGATGGCGGACGAGGTACGCTCTATCCTGATCGTTGATGGCAACGAAGCTTTTGCGACCCTCCTGAAAGAGGGATTGGAGCAGATAGGGGAATTTCGTGCTTCTATTGCCTGTACCGGCACGCAGGCTCTGGAGACGCTCCGCACAACCGGTTTTGATATGGTCATCCTTGATCTGGGACTGAGTGAGCCGGACGGCGTTGACTTCGCACGTACCCTGCGTGCCCAACACCCTGACCTGCGGATGATGCTGATCCCGCTGATGGGGGAGGAGGTCCCGTCTGAACTGGCCGACCTGGACTTCCAGGGCGTGCTGACTAAACCTTTCTTTTTCCCTGAGTTGCCCGAGATCGTGGGCGAGGCCCTGAAGCGCACCGTGGGGAGTGGGGGAACATCGGCGGCTGAACCGACTAACAGCGAGCAGCCGCCTGTCGCTCCCTCACCGGTCGCCAGCGAAGCGGCAGCACCCGAAGCAGCCGGGGAAACCTCAGTGTCTCCGATGCGTGCTGGCGTAGAAAAACACCTGCGCCAGGTAAATCAAATCATGGCCAATCTGGCCCAGGAGATCGGTGCGGAAGCGGTCATCCTGACCTGCGGGGCGGAGCTGCTGGCCTGTGCCGGGCGGGTCTCCAGCAGCGACGCGCACGCACTGGCCGCTCTGGTACACGAGAACCGTTGTACCTCGGCACGGATGGCACAGATACTCGGGTGTACGCCCTCGCGTTTTGAGCAGAGTATTGATTGGGGAGAGCTGATCGTTTACTCGCTGGCACTGGTGGAAGACATCCTGCTTGCGACTGCGCTCAGTGCTTCCGTACCACTGGGCATGGTGCGCCACAGCACCAAGTCAACAGCCGATAAGCTGCGGCGTGTCATCGAAACGGGTTTGTAACAGCAGGCCATCAGGGGGCTCGAGCTGACGGTTGAGCCGAAAATTGATACTTTAACGAGAGCTGCTTTGTCCTGAATAGCTCACCCGGGCCCTCGAAGCCGCCTGGCCGATTGCCAGACACACCTCTCCATCCGTCCCCGGTGCATCAGACCGCCCATATCCTCCCTTT
Organism: Anaerolineae bacterium; assembly: GCA_026418995.1. GTDB lineage: Bacteria > Chloroflexota > Anaerolineae > B4-G1 > B4-G1 > JAOAAG01. The sequence continues at coordinate 11,894 of JAOAAG010000233.1, read as the reverse complement.
CACGACCGCGCAGGCCCGCGATGAGGTTTGTCACTTCTCGGGAGAGCGGTATAATCTAGGGATAACGATGACGATCCTGGCGCTGCATATACGCCCTCAAGTGGTGCCCCGGTGATTATCGGCAATGAAATGTCCATCCTGCGGCTATGAGAGCCCACCCGGAATGCAATTCTGTGGGATGTGTGGGACACGTCTGACAAGGGTGTGCCCCGCCTGCAACTTCGCCAACCCGCCGGATTTTCGCTTCTGCGGTTGGTGTGGCGTTCCTTTAAGCGTTATCCCCCAGCCTGCTGAGACCGTATCCCCCGTCTCTCCGCCATCTCCACCACCGGTCGCGGCGCCGCTTTCCCTGGGAGGGGAGCGACGACCGGCAACCGTATTGATGGCCGACATCACCGGCTCCACCGACCTCCTGGAACAGCTCGGGACTGAGGCATGGGTGGAGCTGATGAACCGGGTCTTCCACATTCTGGAGTCCGAGATCTACCGCTACGGTGGTGAGGTGAATCAGTTCCGTGGCGATGGGCTGGTCGCATTCTTCGGGGCCAGCTCCGCCCACGAGGACGACCCGGAGCGGGCGGTGCTGGCCGGCCTGGCGATGCAACGGGCGCTGGCCGCCTACACCGCCGAATTGTCAGACCGGGGCATTGCTCTGCGCCTGCGGGTGGGGATCAATACCGGCGAGGTCATCGTCACCAGCGTGGGTAATAGCCGTCAGCACAGCGAGGACACTGCGATGGGAGAGGCGGTCGCGCTGGCTGCACGCCTGGAGGCGGCCGCCGAGCCGGGTACGGTGCTGGTCGGGGAGAACACTTACCGTCTGGTCCGCTCCCAGTTCGAGTGGCAGCCGCTGGGGACTTTGTCGCTCCGGGGAATCAGCCAACCGGTGGCTGTGTACCGGCCCATTGCACCCGTGGTCTCCACCGGATATGCCTACCCGCCCCCGTTGATCGGACGGGAGGCCGAGTTTCAGGCTCTGAAAGAGTGTGTCGCAGGTCTCTACAGCGGCAGAGGGGGTATCGTCATCGTGATGGGAGAGCGGGGAATGGGCAAATCCCTGCTGGTAGGGCAGGTGCGTCAGCACTTCGTGCGCCGTGAGGTGCTCATGGCCGAAGCCTCTGCCCCCTCGCCTGCCCTGGAGTGGCTGTACGGGCGCTGCCGTTCCTACGGCCAGTCGTCCCCTTACTCCATGTGGATAGATATGCTGCAAAGCTGGCTGGGGGTACGCCCGGCGGAGTCAAAGGAGGAAACGCGCCAGCGGCTCCGCACACAGGCGGAAGCGTTGTGGGGACCGCGCTATCTCGAATACTACCCCTATCTGGTGATCCTGCTTTCCCTGCCCTTCGACGATGATGTCCCGGAGTGGCTCGTGCGCCAGGCCGCCGAATGGAAACATCAGATGCCCTTCTCTGCCGAGATGCCCTGGGGACAGCACATCGCCGACGAAATGGCCATCCTGCGGCAACACACCTTCCTGGCCGTGCGGAGCTGGGTTGAGGCGCTGGCACGCCGTGGTCCGCTCGTGTTGACCCTGGAGGATTTGCACTGGGCCGACACGACCTCGCTGGAGCTGCTGGAATATTGCCTCCCCCTGTGTGAGCAGGAACCGCTCCTGTGGCTTGCCCTGTGCCACCCGGAGCGTCATTCGCCGGCGTGGCGCTTCCGCAATCTGGTGGAGACCGATTATCCTCACCGCACTACCGTTATCACCCTGGCGGCTCTGACCGAGGAGCAGAGCTGCGAATTCATCAATCAGCTCCTGGGCCCTGATGTCCTGCCCTCGGAGGTATGCTCCCTGGTGATCAGCAAATCCGAGGGGAACCCCTACTATCTGGAGGAAATCGTCCGTTCACTGATCGAGCAGGGCAAACTGGTCCGGGACGAAGAGCTGGGGAGCTGGCGATTGGCGGAGGCGGTAGATTCACTCGACCTCCCGGACACACTCCAGAGCCTGCTGATGGCGCGCATAGACCGCCTGGCGCCCGAGGAACGCCGCGTACTCCAGATGGCGGCTGTGATTGGGCCGGTCTTCTGGTCGAGTGTGCTGGAGGCGCTGGCCAGCAGCCGCGCCTTCCCAGGCGACAAGGTGATAGATGCGACGACCATCAGGGCCTGCCTGACCGCGCTCCAGCGGGCACAGTTGATCTACGAGCGCGGTAGAGTCCCGGACCTGGGAATGGAATACGTGTTCAAGTCCACCCTGGTGCGCGACGCGGCCTACGAAAGCCTGCTCAGCGCCCAGCAGGCGGCCTATCACCTCAAAGTGGCCGAGTATCTGGAGGAATTGGCCGGGCCTGAAACGTGGCCACGTCACTATAGCGCACTGGCGTACCACTACCGACGCGCCGGCCATATCAGAAAAGAGCTTTTCTATACTATCCAGGCCGCCGAACAGGCCAGGGAACTCTACGCCAATGCCGATGCCCTGAGGCACTATACCAGAGCGCTCGAGCTGCTGGATCAGTTAGAATCCCAATCCCCTGCTGAAAGCCAGCGCTATGCCCTCCTCACCCAGCGCTTCGAGGTGCTCAACGGCAGGCGCGAGGTACTGTTTATGATGGGGGACTTCGACGCCATGTGGGCCGATGCTCAGGCGCTTCTCACTCTGGCCCGGCAGTTGAGCGATGACCCCGTCTGGCTGATAGACGCTATCCTGCAGCAGCCAGGTGTAGCGGACCTGCGGGAAGAGGAGGATCTGGAAGAAGCCGTCCCCATGGCCCAGCAGGCATTGGCGCTGGCCCAGCAACTGGGCGATCGCTACCGGGAGATGCAGTGCCTCATCGCCGTAGCCCGCCAGCGTTTCTGGCTCAACGATCCCTCCGGGTGGGACTTCGCGCAACGCGCCCTCGAGCTGGCACGCCAACTGGGCGATAGACGCTACGAGGTGGGCATACTTGTCAACCTGGGGCAGTTATGCGCTCCCAGCGAGCCGGAGCGGAGTGTGGAGTACCTCCAGGCTGCTCTCCCTATCAGTCGGGAGTTACACGATAAGATTACCGAACTGGAGATATTGAACCTGATCGGTGCGCAACTGGAAAACAGTGACGATTACTACCGCCGCCTGGAGGAGCACGAGAAAATGCTCCACCTCAGCCGGGAGATCGGCCATCGGCCAGCCGAGGCCCAGGCCCTGATGTTTTGCGGTCAGATTAGGGCTATCTACCTGGGCGATTACGAGGTCGGGTTGGCTATGCTGGAGGAAAGCCGCAGATTGCGCGAGGGTACGGCCGGGGAAGTGTACCCCCTGCTTCGCATTGCCCAGGTTCAGATTGTGTTGGGGAGGTACGACGAAGCTCAGGCGATGCTGGAACTTGCCCGCCGCCTGGGCAAGTCGCTCACACAGCAGATCGGGCGGGTCGGGCTGGCTCTGGTCTCGGCGATGTTGCACAACGCCCTGGGCGGCGAGCGCCACCTGAGGGAGGCTCTTGAGCTGGCCGCTTCTCAGCGCGGGGCGTTCGTGGACAATCCTCAGCTTTCCCGCCAGTACCAGATGGTCGCCGCGTGCGAGGCCTCCGCTGCGCATCTGGGCCTGGCGCAGCGTCTCACCGACCCGGCGCAGCAGCAGATGCACCTGGAGGCAGCTCTGGAGGCATCGCAGGAGGCCGTGGATGTTTATTCCACATTCGGTTTTGTTCGCCCTATCGAGTGTGTCAGTGAGGAAATTTTTTACCGTCATAGTCTGGCGCTGGCGGCTGCTGGACATCATGAGGAGGCAGCGGAGTACTTGCAGCGTGCCTATAGTGAAATGATGCGCAAGTGGGCACTGATTCCTCAGGAAAGCCACTTCCGCCGCACCTACCTGGAAAACATCCCTCTACATCGTCAAATACAGGCCGCCTACGCAGCCAGCCCGCGAGGCGCACAGTAACATGTCTTTAGGAGGTAGCGGAATGATCGAGAAAATGGAGTTCGGGCGTACCGGCCATCTGAGCACGCGCGTCATTTTCGGCGCCGCAGCGCTGGGCAGTGTCTCCCAGGAGGTGGCGGACCGTGCGCTGGAAGTATTGCTCCAGTACGGTATCAACCACATAGATACGGCCGCCAGCTATGGAGATGCAGAACTACGGATCGGCCCATGGATGGAGCGCCACAGACAGGAGTTTTTCCTTGCCACTAAAAGCGGGGAACGCACCTTTCAGGGCGCCTGGGACGAGCTGCAGCGCTCGCTGGAGCGCATGCGTGTGGATTACGTGGACCTGTGGCAGTTGCACTTCCTCGTGGATCCGCAGGAGTGGGAGACGGCTATGGGGCCGGGTGGGGCGCTGGAGGCGTTTGTCAAAGCAAAAGAGGAAGGTTTGACGCGCTTCCTGGGCGTGACCGGCCACGGATGGACAGCCCCCCGCATGCTTCTGCGCAGTCTGGAACGCTTCGACTTCGACGCTGTACTGCTGCCCTACAACTACGTGGTCATGCAGAACCCTGCTTACGCCGCTGACTTCGAGGAGCTGCTGCGCGTCTGCCAGGAGCGGAAGGTAGCGATGCAGACAATGAAGTCCATCGCTCGCGGGCCCTGGGGGGAAAAGACCCGCACCCGTTATACCTGGTACGAGCCGCTCGAGGCACAGGCCGATATAGACCGCGCCGTGCACTGGGTGCTGGCACGGCCGAGCATCTTCCTGATCTCGGCTGGCGACGTACACCTGCTCCCTAAAGTGCTGGATGCTGCCACGCGCTTCCAGGCCGCGCCCACCGATGAGGAGATGCAGGAAATGGTCTCCCGGCTCCATATGAGCCCGATTTTCGAGTAGGGGCGAGTCTTGCACTCGCCCCCTGGGTAGGGCGAGTCTTGCACTCGCCCCCTGGGTAGGGCGAGTCTTGCACTCGCCCCCTGGGTAGGGCGAGTCCTGCACTCGCCCTCTTGTGGGTGGGGCGAGGAACACCTGCTCTATGCCGTGCGAGGCTTAGCACCACGATGAGTGATCTGGAGAGCCTGCGTCTAAAATTGCGCCACCTGCTCCACTTCGCGGCGCCGTCCGATGCGCTTTTCGTGTATTACGCCTTCTATCACGATCCCAGGCGCACCCGGCTCTACGTCCATGAGCGGCCCGACGGCCGCGCCGATGGCTTTGTCGCCGTCTGTCAGACCGGCCAGCGCCTCTTCGAGCCGACAGTCGTGCTGCGCACCCCGAACGCGGAGGCAGCCGTGGAGTTGCTGCGCCAGGCGCTGGTGCCCGGACGCCCGTACTATATCATCACCACCCCAGACCTCCGCGATGCCGTTACCGAAGTGGTGGATATGACACAGCCGGAGACCAACCGGATCTACCAGCTTGACCTGGTGCGCTTCCAGTTCTCCACCAATGCGCTTGTCGTAATGGAACGGGGGTTGCGTGGACTGCCGCGTTTTGTCATCCGCTCTGAGGACGAGGTCATCGCAGAGTCCGGGACGAACTGGTGCTCACCGCACTTTGCAGAGGTGTTTGTCCGTACCGCGCCGGAGGCCCAGAGGCTGGGGCTGGGACGGGCGGTACTGGCCTCCTGTACCTCCTGGGTGGTCCGCTCGGCCAGGCAACCGCTCTGCATCATCAACGACCAGAACGAGGCCGGTATGGCAGTGGCCTTAGCGGTCGGCTATGTGGATAGCGGGGCTCGGGAGTTTGCCGGCGAAGGGGTGTGTCGTCCTACGAGGTCTGGATAAAGGGGGCAGTCATGGAAGTTGCTCTGATTGCGATCACGCGCTATCTGCGGGGGGAGGGAACACCGGAGGAACTGCTGGAGCATGCGGGGCGGGTTTGCTACCGCAGCCAAGGGCGCGGCGACCCCGGCGCGTTCTTGCGCGCACGCATCCGCGAAGGACATGAAAGCCTGATCGAGCATGCCTCGGCAACGTTCGAGATAAGCGGTATTTCGCGGGCCTGCTCACATCAACTGGTGCGCCATCGCCTGGCCAGTTACAGCCAGGAGAGCCAGCGCTACGTCTCGATGGCGTCGCCGGAGTGGGTCATCCCCCCGGCCATCTCCGCCGACCCAGAGGCGCTGGCCATCTGGGAACAGTTCGCCGCCAATGTTCAACAGGCCTACCAGATGCTCCGCGCACGCGGCATCCGCAAAGAGGACGCCCGTTTCGTCCTGCCCAATGCTACAGCTACCCGGATCGTCGTCACTATGAATTTTCGCGAGCTGCTTCATGTATTCAGATTGCGCATCTCTCCCGAGGCCCAGTGGGAGATACGCGAGCTATGCGTGCGGATGCTGGAACTCATCTATCCCCACGCCCCCAACGTGTTCGGGGAGTTACGGGAGGAACTGATGAGCCGTTATCCCGCGTTTTTCGGTCTGGAGTGACGATGCGCGAGGTGACGGTCACTTCGGAAGTGACCGTCACCTGATAGAGGGAGTGATTATGCGTGTGAAGCTCGCTTACGGCCGCCAGGGGCTGTGGGTGGAACTGCCTGAGCGCAACGTTACCGTGGTGGAGCCGCGTTTCGTGCCCGGCTTACCTGACGAGCGGGCTGCCATACTCGAGGCATTGCGCCGACCGCTGGGCACTCCCCCGCTGCGCGAGCTGGTGCGCCCTGATGACACCGTGGCCATCGTCTTCAGTGACATCACCCGTCCGACGCCTAACGATCGCCTGCTGCCACCTTTGCTGGAGGAACTGGACTTCATACCCAGAGACCACATCGTGCTGATCAATGCGTTGGGCCTGCACCGCGCCGAGACAGAGCAGGAGCTGCGTGCCAGGCTGGGAGATGAGATCGTGGATACCTATCGCATTGTGCAGCACGACGCGTGGTCGGCAGAGGGACTGGTCTACCTGGGACATAGCCGCTTCGGCCACGACATCCTTGTCAACCGCGTCTATATGGAAGCCTCGGTGCGGATCCTGACTGGCTTTATCGAGCCGCATTTCTTCGCCGGTTTCAGCGGTGGACCGAAAGCCGTACTCCCGGGTATCGCCGGGGCCTCGCTGGTGCTGGATAATCATAGCACGGCGATGCTGGACGATCCGCGCGCTACCTGGGGGGTCACCACGGGAAACCCGATCTGGGAAGAGATGCTGGAGGTGGCGCTGAAGACCGCTCCCACCTTCCTGCTCAATGTGACGCTCAACCGCGAGCGGGAGATCACCGGCGTCTACGCAGGAGACCTGGAGACGGCCCATCGCTGTGGGACGGAGGCCCTCCGTGCCACGGCTATGGTGCCGGTGGACGGCCTGTTCGACATTGTGATTACCTCTAATTCCGGCTATCCCCTCGATCTCAATCTGTACCAGGCGGTCAAGGGGATGTCAGCGGCCGCCCGCATTGTGCGCGAGGGAGGAAGTATCATCATAGCCGCAGAGTGCCGCGACGGCATCCCCAACCATGGGGAGTACAGGAATCTGCTGGGTATGGCGGACAGTCCGGCAGAGCTGCTGGACATCTTACGCCGGCCAGGCTTCCGAATGGTAGACCAATGGGAGGCTCAGTTGCAGGCGCAGATCCAATGTCGGGCCGATGTCTACGTTAAAAGCGACTATCTGTCTGACGCGGAAATCCGCGCCGCGCTGCTCCTCCCCTGCCACAGTATCGAGGAAACGGTGGAGGAATTGTTAGCACGTTACGGCCCTGAGGCGCGCATCTGTGTACTGCCGGAGGGACCGCAAACCATCCCGACTCTTGCGAGTAAGAGACGCCGCTGACATAGCAGACTGAAAGGACTCACAGCGTGAAGAACAGACGTGTCGTGGTGACCGGTATGGGCGTTATTTCACCTCTGGGGCTCGATGTCCAGACCATGTGGCGCAATCTCATCGCGGGACGGTCGGGCATCGGCCCCATTACTCTTTTCGACACCGAGGGGTTGGGAGTGCGCATTGCCGGAGAAGCCCATGGCTTCGATCCCCTCAATTATATGAGCGCTAGAGAAGCCCGCCGCACTGACCGCTTCACCCAATTCGCCATTGCCGCACTGGCAGAGGCGCTGGCTCAGTCGGCATTGGTCGTCCACGAGGCAATAGCCCACGAGGTAGGAGTCGTTGTGGGATCGGGAGTGGGGGGCGTGTGGACCTACACCCGAGAGTTCGAGGTCCTGCGTGAGAGAGGACCCCGTCATGTCAGCCCCTTCCTTGTGCCGATGATCACCGTTGATGTGCCCGCCGTCCAGATCGCCCTGCGTACCGGTGCCCAGGGGCCAAACCTGGGCGTCGTCTCGGCCTGTGCGACCGGCGCCGATGCGATCGGCACGGCTTATCATATCATCCGGCATGGGCAGGCACGAGCGATGTTCTGCGGCGGCTTCGAGGCGGCTATCGCCCCCATCAGCATCGCGACCTTCGAGCGCATGGGAGCGCTCTCCCGCCGCAACGACGACCCAACCGCTGCCAGCCGCCCGTTCGACTCTGCACGTGATGGCTTCGTGCTCTCCGAGGGTGGAGCGTTGCTCATACTGGAGGAGCTTGGTTTCGCGCTGGCGCGGGGTGCCGAGCCGTTAGCCGAGATCATTGGCTATGCGGCTACCTCCGACGCCGTCCACATCGCCGCACCCGCTGCCGAAGGAATGGCGGCGGCCCATTGTATGAAACTGGCTATGCAAAGAGCAGGCATCACACCGGACAACGTATCATACATCAACGCCCATGCCACCGGCACACCGGCCGGCGACCCTGTGGAAACCCTGGTGATCAAGCAGGCACTGGGAGAATGGGCTTATCGCGTACCGATCAGCGCCACCAAATCCATGACCGGCCACTTGCTGGGCGGTGCCGGGGCACTGGAAGCGGCCATTTGCGTGCAGGCGCTGCGTACCGGGATCATCCCTCCGACCATCAACTTGACCGCCCCCGATCCCGCCTGCGATCTGGATTACGTGCCCGGCAGAGCTCGCGAGGCTGAGCTGGAGGTAGTGCTGTCAAACTCGTTTGGTTTTGGCGGACATAACGTCACGCTGGCGTTCAAGAAGTGGCGACCGGAGCAGCAGACCGTGTGAGCGCACGCAGGTAGGAGGGCTGGCGCATCTCCAATGGAGCCTACCAGCTTTCGCTTGACCACGCTCTTGCAAGCCTGTGCGAGTATACTGGGAGCTGTCTGCCTGATCGGCATCGGTGTGACTCGGGATCATACCGCCGCTTCTATGCCCCCAACGCCCCCACAGGATGCGCCGAGATACAGAATTTACCTCCCCCTGGTACTCACTCCGGACCGTTTCCCGCAGTCTCAGGCAATCTGGCCCCACGGCAACTCCCCAGCCCCCCACGAGGTGGCCCTGTTCCGTCGCTCCTTCTCGCTCCCGAAGCCGGTCCGCGGGGCCACATTGCGCATCTTCGCCGATACCCGCTACGAGGTCTGGGTAGATGGCAGGTGGGTGGGGCGTGGACCAGCCCGCTTCTCCCGGACGCACCGGGAATACGACGTGTACACACTGGAAGAACTCTCCTCCGGAGACCACCTGCTTGCGGTACTGGTGCAGTGGGCCCCCAACACCCGGCGTTCTGAGTCCCTGACTCCCTATTTGAAAGCCCGGCTGGAGATAAGCGACGCTGTGGTACAAACAGATTCTTCCTGGAAAGCGATCCTTGCAGACGCATGGCGTCAGGACGCTGTCCCGGTTCATTCCTGGAACCTGATTGGCCCCACGGAATTGCTGGACCTGCGGCGACTGCCCTCCAACTGGAGGATGCCGGGCTACCCTGACGGGGAGTGGCCCACTGCAGTAGTGAAAAGCGAACCCCGGTGCACCTATACTCCTCGCTCCATCCCCCTTCTGGAGAACACCCCCTTCATTCCTACGCTGCTGGATGCGGGCCTTCTCTCGCCTGGACGGCGGATCGGGGAAGTACCAGCCGGGACATCCTCGCTGACGTTCAGTGTGGCTGCTCCGCTCCACTTTACCGTGGAAATGCTGGCTGATCCTGATGCCCCCCCTACTACCACGCTACTTCTGGATGGCTCCTCCCTGCTCTGGACACCAGTTTCGCTCAGCCGCCCGGACACACTGGCAGCACACCGTGATCTTGGCCCGGGAGTTCATACCCTTTCTTTTCTGAATGTTCCCGCAACGGGGGCCACCCTTGCGCTTCCGGATGTAGACATTCAGTATCCCGGCCTCCCCTTCCAGTGGGGACCTCACGCAGGCCGACGTTCCCTGCTGGCGGAGCCCGTTTCCCGCCCCGGCGTCGTGACGGTGACCACTGGCGGGGAGGGGATTGATCTCTTCTTCGGCCAATCCCCGGCTTACGCGGTACTGGACCTCGGACGGGTAGTTCACGGCCGAGTATCCGCGGAAGTTGTTGGTCCTGCCGGTGCCATTCTGGACATCGGTTGGGACGAGCGGCTCTGGCAGGGAAGACGGCCACTCCCCTATCCGGGCTCCCTTCACCGACAGTGGAATCAGGTGGATTCATGGGTGCTGGATGGCTCGACACGTTCCATATCCACTCTGGATACCCGAGCGGGACGATACCTATGGGTGGCCGTGTGGAGAGCAGAGCCGCTCCAAGTGCGGAATTTGCGCGTCCTGGAGGAACGTTACCCTGTTATGCAGCGAGGGACCTTTGTATCCCATGATCCCCTGCTGAACCAGATATGGCAGGTGGGTGTCGAGAGTCTGTATCCCAATATGACCGACGCATACACCGATACCCCCTGGCGGGAGCGGGGACAGTGGTGGGGGGATGCATATGTAGAGTTTCAGGTCAACCGGGTCGCCTTCGGCGACATAACCCTGTTGCGCCGGGGATTGCTCCTGATGGCCGAGGCTTTTGAGAACGGTGAACCCGAAGCAATGGCTCCCAATGGCGAGGACATCCGGATGCTGGATTATGGGATGCTCTGGGTCCAGGCGCTTCGGGAGTACTGGCAACTGGCTGGCGATCGGACGACGGTCTTCCAGGTCTACACTCCCCTGCAAGAGTTTCTGACCTTTCTCCAGGGATACGAGCATCCTGATACCGGGCTGCTGGATGTGCCGATAGAGCATTGGTCGCGGACCGCATTGGTGGACTGGCCGGCGGGCCATAGCCGATACGGCCAATCGGCGGCGCTCAATGCTCTCTACTACCGGACCCTGGTGGATGCATCTGTGCTGGCAGAGGCGGTGGAAGATGAGGAGTGGGCAGAAATCTACCGCCAGCGGGCCGACAGAGTTCGGGAAAGTTTGAATCGGCACCTTTATCTGGACTCTCATCAGCGGTATGCGTCGTCCCGGCTCGGTGGGGCACTGGTGCCTCCCTCACCTCATGCCCAGGCCTGGCCGCTAGCGTATGGAGTTGTGCCAGAGGAGAAAGAACAGGCTGTTGCCTCTTCCCTGCTGGAACTGCTCTCGCCAGACCCCTCTCGGCCCAACGTAGAAATCTACGGGATGTACTGGCTCCTGCAGGCGCTGGGAGAAAACAATCGCGTCCCCGAAGCCCTGAGCCTGATTCGACGCTACTACGGACGCCTGGTAGACCTGGGCGCTACCACCTGGTGGGAAGGGTTTAATGCTCACCACTGGTATGCGGCCAGTTTATCTCACGGCTGGGGCGGTGCTCCTACCTGGTTTCTGACCACTTACGTGCTAGGAGCGCGACAGGTCGGCCCGGAGCAATGGGAAGTCCGGCCTGCGCTGGTAGGCGTGGAGTCGGTCAGTGGCACATTGCCGTTTGGGACGGGTGTCCTGGCGGTCGCCTGGACACGCCAGGGCTGTGACCATGCATCCCTGACGGTAGTAGCACCGCCGGGTGCTGCTGGGGAGATCGTCATCCCGCCCGTAAACTCCACGGCGGCGATCACGCTGAACGGGACTCTGATATGGGAAAGCGGAATACCACAAGCTGAGAACGTGTTCGGCGATAGCGATGGAGTGCACATCCTGCCTTTGCCCGGGGGTATGTATAGCGTGGAGATCCATCACCAGTGCCGTTCTCTATACCTCCCTGTTGTCTATGCATTAGCAGATGGTCAGTCGGAGTAAGGCCCCCACCCCCACCTCTC
>JAOAAG010000141.1 GCA_026418995.1 Anaerolineae bacterium | reverse complement strand
CCACGGGATGCCCCGTCCACATCTGCCATTGCTCGACCGCTCGTTCTGTAGCGCTCGTGGCTTCGGCACGCAATAAGGGGCTGCCCGTCTCGTGCGAGACCTGTCCACAGTACCTGTTGCTGGACAACACCGCCTACGAGGGGACGGAGCCATGGCGGTACATCCTCCAGCCACCGCTGCGCGCACCGGGGGAGCCGGAGCAGTTGTGGGCGGTGGTCGAGGATGGGCTGGTGGACATCCTTGCCACCGACCATTGCGACTACACCGCTGCACAGAAGCAGGCGCAGGATGATTTCACGCGCACCCCCGGTGGTCTGCCCGGACTGGAGACGCTGTTACCGCTGATGTTCACATACGGGGTAGCGCAGGGGCGCTTGACTCTGCCCCGCCTGGTTGAGATGCTCTCCGCCGGCCCAGCTCGCATCTGGGGACTGTGGCCGCGCAAGGGCACGCTCTGGCCCGGCTGTGATGCTGATGTGGTGATCTACGACCCCCGGCCGGAGTATGTGGTGAGTGCACAGAACCTCCACCACCTGGCCGGCTATACTCCCTACGAAGGGATGCGTGTGCAGGGAAAGGTCAAAACGGTCATCTCGCGTGGCCGTATCATCGTTCAGGACGGGGAATTTCGCGGTGAGAGGAGGGCAGGGCGCTTCGTGGAACGGAGGGGATCAGAGCGCCCTGCGGGCGGGAAAACCGTTGCTTAAATCCAGTGCCGCTTGAGCATAGGAATCAAACGCCGATAGAGAGGGATGGCGACGATGACTATCTCAGCGAAAAGGATGAGGAGCGCGAAGGCTAGCGCCAGGCTCCTCACATCCTCCACGGCGATGATAGGCAGCAGAGGAGGCAGCGGAGTGCCCCGTTCGCCGGTGTACCTGAAGAAGGGGATGAACAATTCGGAGACGAGCATGCCCACCCCGGTCCCTGCCAGTACCCCGAAGAGAGACAGGAAAGCGTACTCGGCGATCACCTGAGTGATAAGCTGACCGCGCGAGAGGCCGATCGCGTGCATCACGGCGAAGCTGTAGACGCGTTCCTGGAGCGAGGCCAGGCTGTAGACGAGCAGCGCCAGCACGGCCATAAACGAAGCGGCCAGAAAACCGATGGAGAGCGTTCCGAAGATGCCCACTCGCTCCATCTTTGCCCGCTCAGTCCTCACGATCTCCCTGGCGTCCCAAACCGTACCTGCGGCAATCTGAGCGCTGCGCGGCAGCGCCTCTACCACCGACTCCGCGCTGACTCCCGGTTCAAGCTTTAACCACAGTCTGTGGAAGGGGGTCATGCCGATGAGGGTGGAGATGTAGTCCAGGTTGCCGATCAACGTGACCCCTTCCTCCTCCTCGTAACAGGTCGGGAAGTAATCGTAGACACCGGCGATGGTAAATTGTGCCTGCACTCCCGAAGCGTCGTCCAGGCTCACCGTCACGAGTATCTTATCCCCCAGGTGCAGGTTGTATGCGCTGAGGAAAGTGCGCGAGACCAGGACGCCCTCCTGGGTCAGGGCCAGCCGGTTCATCAATCCTCCCAGCGGCTCGGCGGCAAAGTCCGGGCGGAACCAGGCCACTTTGGGGAACTCGAGGCGGTCAATGGCCAGGAAACGTCCCCATACATCGTGTGCAGCGCTCAGGTAGATATGGGCAGCGAAGTCGCCCACTCTGGTTGCCTCCATCACCCCTGCTACTTCCTTAAAAACGGCCGGTTCAGGAATCCAGTCGCCGCCCACGTACTCGTCGCTCCCTCCCCCGGGCTCTCCGCTCTCATCGGCGAACATAGACTTGGGGGTGAAGACCATATCGGCGCCCACGCGATAATAGATGCGCTCAACCAACCACCGGTCCAGGCTGGCCGCCATAGACATTGTGTAAACCCCCAGCGCCAGTGAGATGATGACCAGTAGCAGGGGCTTGATGTAATCCTGACTCCGGCGTCCTAACTGGCGCAAAGCCAGATGGACGGTCAGCCAGGGGGTGTGATTGGCCAGCATATCAATCGCACGCATCATCAGGGGAAAGAGTCGCATCGTCAACAGCGAAGCGGTCAGGGCGAACAGGGCCGGCACCAGGATGAGCAGCGGGTCCTTGTAGAGGTCTTCGGGGCTCTCGGTAACCAGGCCAGCCAGTGACCCCCGCTTGTTCAACTGATCGTAGGCATAGAGGGTAGGTAGCAGCAGTAAGAAGTCGAGATAGTAGCGCAACCAGAACGGATTGCGTGCCGGACGGGCCCGCTCGCGTTCCTCGATGACCAGGCTTTGACGGGCTGCGCCGAGCGCGGGAATGATCCTGGCAAGCAGGGAGATAGCCAGTGCCAGAATGGTCAGGTAGGGGTTGAACCCCTGTAACGAGACGGGGAGCGGAGGCCGGCCGGTAAAGGATAGGAAGCTGTCCGTATAGCCCATCAGCCAGGCGATTAACATCCCGAAGGCGATGCCCAGCGGACAGCCGATAAGGCACAGGAGCAATTGCTCAAGCAAGGCCAGGTTCAGCACGCCGGAAATGGGCATCCCCCGGCTGACGAAGATGACCGTTTCCTTGCGCTGCCACTGGGCGACGATTGCCAGCGTCAGGATGAGGAAGTAGAGCAGAATGCCCAGGGCCGGCAGGTTGAAGCCCAGCAGCAAAACGGTCAACGTGGCGCTGCGCTGGACGAAATTGGCCAGGGGGTCGAGGGGAGGGGTGTTCAGACGGGCGCCGGGCAGATATTTATTAATCACGTCCAGCCCTCGCCTGAAGCCATCCAGGTATCGCTGAGTATCTCTGGTCATTATCTCGCTGTCGTCGAGGATGATGTACCAGTTGACTCCGCGACTGCCGGACGGTATGATCGGCTGGATGAATCTGATGTAGTCTTCACGACGCACCAGCAGCGCGCTATCGAAAGCGGCGTTCGGGTCATTGAACCAGAACTCGTCCTTGGGATCGAGGGCCTCCCAGAAGCCGACCAGACGCACGGGTATCTGGGTGCCTACCACTGTGAAACTGATATTGAATACTTCACCCGGGTGGACTCCCATTTTCTGGGCCAGGCGGTTGTGCATCCACACGTCCAGGACATTGCCGGAGGCTCCGTCCTCGTCCATGGGGCTGCCCTCTACCATTCTCATGCGCCTGGCGACATCTGAGACGTAAACCACCTCGACGTTTTCCAGGTATTCTTCGCCTGCGTATAGCTCTGAACCTTCCGGTGGTCGGAGCATCATACTGCCGCTGGAGACCTGGATACCCACGTGGCGGACAGGGAGGCCGACTTCTGCGGAGAGCGTGCCGGCAACGTGATGGGCGAGGCGCTCCGCGTCGTCCAGCCGCACCGGGTTACGTGAGGAAGGAAAGACGTACACGGCGGTGGAAAGTGGCGGACGACCAGTGATGCGGGAAAACTCAGCCAGTTCCTGGCGCAGAATGACCCGGTCCACCGCCTGGGCGAAAAACGAGGCATTGGTCACCAGGCCCACCGCCAGGATGACGCCCACCAGTGCCAGCAGCGTCAGGCCCAGATGGTGACGCTGTCGCTTTACGATCAGGTTTATCACCCCTGTCAATCGGAGCACCGGAGACAACGGATTAATGCTCAGTCTCATCTTGATCACGTGGTTTGTGCTTTATATTTCGCTCCCGCTATCAGACTACCCGGATGACCGTCTCCGCCACCTCGAGGCCATCGGCCTGGGCGCGCAGGCGGATCTCGCCGGGCTTGCCACACGACTTGAGCACCACCAGACAACGCCCACGATACACGCTGCGCTGGTTGCCGCGATAACGCTCGGTACTAACCGGATTGCTATTGCCCACGGCGGCGATCTCACCTGCCCCCTTGACGGTGAAGAAAATGGTGTGCTCGGCGTGCGGGTGTACCAGTCCCTCCCCGTCCACGACCTCGACCGTGACGTAGCACAGGTCACCCGGCCCGGCCTGAATGGTATTCCGATCTGGCGTCAGGCGGATGCCCACCGGCTCCCCGACGGTCCTGACCTCACACGCGGCGACGGCCTGACCACCCACATAGCCGACCGCCTTCAGCGTCCCTGGCTCGTAGGGTACCTCGAAGGTAGCGATGAACCGCTCCTGGCGTGTCGTGGGTCTGGCGCCCAGCGATTGACCGTTCAGGAAGAGTTCGACCTGCTCGCAGGCCGAATAGACGTCCACCTTGAATATTTCCCCCTCGCGGCCCGGCCACGTCCAGTTCGGCCACACGTCCGGCCAGCCCCAGTAGGTGGGAATCGGTTTCCTGCCCTCCGGCGGCGGCATGTGCACGGCGATGTAGAGTTTGGCGCCGTTCCCCCAGAGCACATCGCGGTAGTACGATTGCGGCCGCTTGAAGCCGCACAGGTCAATGTCGCCGCAGTTGGCCTGGTGCCAGGGGAAGCTGCCCAGAAAGGAGAACGGCTCATCCTCGAAGTGTATCCGTCCGATGCCAGCCTCGCCCAGGTAGTCCAGGGCTGTCCAGACGAAGTCGCCGAGCACGTGGCTAAGTTCCAGCACGCTCATCCAGTTATCGAACGCCTCGCCGGGCGCAGATTCTGTACCGATGATCATGCGCTGCGGATGGCGCTCATGGTCCGGGCGGTACTGGCGCCACTGGTAATTATACCCGCACACGTCCAATGCTGCAAAGACGCCATCCGTCCGCGCCCAGGCTGTTTCATCACTCTCCGGGAAGCCGAAGCCGTTGATCGCCGCTGTGACGGGCCGGGTCGGATCCACCGTGCGCACGTAATCGGCCAGCATGCGGGCCAGGCGGGCGCCCTCGGGCCAGCCGCGCTCGACCAGTTCGTTGCCGATGCTCCACATGATGACGCTGGGATGGTTGCGGTCGCGGTAGAGCATGCTATCGAGGTCGCGCTGCCACCAGTCCTCGAAGCTCACGTGATAGTCGTAAGGGTTCTTGCCGTCGCGCCAGCAGTCGAAGGCCTCGTCTATGACGAGCAGCCCCAGCCGGTCGCAGGCGTCGAGGAAGGCGGGAGCGGGCGGGTTGTGGGCGCAGCGCACGGCGTTGAACCCGCTGGCCTTGAGTAGCTCGACCTTGCGTTCTTCCGCCCGGTCGTATGAGGTGGCCCCCAGCACGCCGTTGTCGTGGTGCACGCAGCCGCCCTTGAGTTTGAGCGGCTGGCCGTTGAGCAGAAAGCCTGTGGCCGCGTCGAAGTGGAGGCTGCGGATGCCGAAGGGCGTTGTGGCCGTGTCTACAACCCTGCCGCCGACAACCACCTCCGTCTCCAGCCGGTACAGGTGCGGCGTATCCGGCTGTCTCTTATACACATCT
>JAOAAG010000111.1 GCA_026418995.1 Anaerolineae bacterium | reverse complement strand
CGTCCCCTTGTGCCGGTCGCTCCAGTGTGGAGAACACCTATCGCCGGGGGCGTCTATCCGAGGGAAAACCTACTACGATTATACTGAAAACACCCCCCTTGTCAATTGCCGCTGCCCTGCCTGTGCCTGCCGTTTGCCGTCTGCCGTCTGTCCCAGGAAGTGCATACTTGACAAAACCTGTGCTGTATCCTCACATCCTGAACAATCTGCTGCAGGCAGGGGTGTATTGCTGGGTGGGCGACGGCACTGCCGTCGCCCACCCGGAGAGTCTGAACACCTCAGCGTTCGCACTCGGTCCACCAACACCGAAGGACAACCTCCGCCAGGCTGTTACACCAGGTGTTCAAGATGTTAAAGTTACAAGACAATGCTTGACAAAACCACAAGGTGTGATATACTATTTGCACATTAGTGCAAGATGTGCACAATTGTGCAGAGGTGACGCAGATGTTGACCGACCGCGCCGAATTGCTGGCTGCTGTGGCCAGTATGTATTATGAGGATAACCTTACGCAGGACGAGATCGCGCGCCGCATCAACCAGTCCCGCTCCACCGTGTCCCGCCTGCTTCAGGAAGCCCGCGCCTCGGGCGTGGTCGAAATCACGGTCCACTATCCCTGGAAAACCGTCCCCGAGCTGGAGCAGGAGCTGACCTCTCGCTTTCCTCTCCGCCAGGCTCGTGTCCTGGCCGGGCGCGGCAAGTCCTATGAGGACATCGGGCGCGGCCTGGGGGTGCTGGCCGCTCGCTACATCGAGACCCTGATCAGGGATAACGTCGTCCTCGGCATCTCCTGGGGAGTCGCGGTCTACCACACCGTCCGGGCTATGCGGGCGGAGAGACCCCTGGCGCTCACGGCCGTGCAGATGGTCGGCGCCGTTGGCGAGGGCGATCCGCTCATTGATGGGCCGGATCTGGTGCGCCTCCTGGCAAGCATCTACGGAGGTGAGTACCGCTATCTCCACGCTCCTCTGATCGTCGCGGACAGGCAAACGCGCGAGAGGTTGCTCCAGGAACCACGTATCAGGGATACCCTGGCGCTTGCCCGTCGCGCTGAGGTCGCGCTGGTGGGTATCGGGGCGCCCGTGGCCGGAGTCTACAGTCTGCTCCGGGCCGGTTACCTCAATCAGGCAGACCTGGAGTGGCTGCGAGCGCAGGGCGTGGTAGGAGATATCTGCGCACGTCACTACGATGCTCTCGGCAACGAGCTGGATATAGAGCTGAATCACCGTGTGGTCGGTATCGAGCTGGCAGCTCTGCATGCCATCCCTTATGTCATTGGCGTGGCCGGCGGGGCGGCTAAGGCCGAGGCCATCCTCGGTGCCCTGCGCGGCGGGCACGTCAATGTGCTGGTTACCGACGATACGACGGTGGTGAAGATGCTGGAGCTGGCCGGATACCGATGAATTGCAAACCTGGAGGATAGGAGTAACATGAGTGATGAAGAGATGCCCAATGCCAAGCTGATCAACGGCCTGACCAGGGAGCAGGCGCTTGAGCTGCTCCGCCAGATGTGGGAAATACGCATGTTTGAGGACACGGTCTACGATCTGCTGGGCCGGGACCTCATCAAGGGCGCCTCTCACCTTTACGCTGGCGAGGAGGCGGTGGCCGTGGGAGCGATCTCCGTTCTCAACGACGACGACCTGATTACCAGTACTCATCGCGGCCACGGCCACTGTCACGCCCGGGGTGCCTCGCTGGCCAGGACGGAGCAGGAGCGTCAGGAGCACTATAACAAGATGATGGCCGAGCTGTGTGGGCGTGCTACTGGTTACTGCCGGGGCCGCGGCGGGTCCATGCACATCGCCGATGTCGAACGGGGCAACCTGGGCGCTACCGGTATCGTCGGGGGCAATATCCCGGTAGCGACGGGAGCTGGTCTCGCGCAGAAGATGATGGGCACTGGCCGTGTGGTGCTCTGCTTCTTCGGCGATGGGGCCTCGAACACCGGTAACTTCCATGAGTCCCTCAACCTGGCGGCGCTATGGAAACTCCCCGTCGTCTACATCGTGGAGAACAATCTGTATGGGATGTCCGTACCCATCCAGAAGGCGGCTGCCAGGCTCGATATTGCCGACCGCGCCTGCGCTTATGGCATCCCCGGCGAGGTGGTGGACGGGATGGATGTGCTGGCCGTGCGCGAGGCGGTAGGGAGGGCTGTGGAACGCGCGCGTAGAGGCGAAGGTCCCTCGCTCATCGAGTGCAAAACCTACCGCTGGTACGGCCACTCCCGCTCCGATCCGCGTGTGTACCGCACCAGGGAGGAAGAGGCAGCGTGGAGAGCGCGCGATCCGATCGTCAACTTCGCCTCTAAGCTGGTCGAGGCCGGTATCGCTACAGAGGCCGAGATTGACGAGCTTGAAGAGCGGGTGAGACAGGCAGTCGAAGAGGCTACCCAATTCGCGTTGAACTCGCCTAACCCGCCGGTGGAAGAGCTGGAGCTATACGTCTACGCCCCGTTCAAGTGGACGGAAAAGGAGATCGCGCGCGAGCGGGAGTTGCGGGAGCGCTGCCGCACCGGCGGCCCAGGCACGCGCAAAATCTCGTACCGGCAGGCCATCCAGGAGGCCCTGCGTGAGGAGATGCGCCGTGACCCGACGGTCTTCGTCATGGGCGAGGACGTGGGCGTGTACGGCGGCGCCTATAGCGCGACCAAGGGGTTGATCGAGGAGTTCGGAGAGGAGCGGGTGCGCGATACGCCCATCTCAGAAGCGACCATCGCTGGTGCCGCGGTCGGGGCAGCGATGTGCGGCATGCGCCCGGTGGCCGAGATTATGTATGTGGACTTCACGCCCCTGGCGATGGATCAGATCGCTAACCAGGGGGCCAAGAACCGCTACATGTTCGGCGGCAAGACGATTGTTCCGATGGTCATCCGCACTGAAGGAGGGGCCGGACGCTGCATCGCCGCCCACCATTCCCAGTCCCTCGAAGCGCTGTGGGTGCATTTCCCCGGTATCTACGTCGTCATGCCCAGCACTCCCTACGACGCCAAGGGCCTGCTCAAGGCAGCCATCCGCGACGATAACCCGTGTATGTTCATTGAGCACAAGATGCTCTACGGGGTGGAAGGGTATGTGCCGGACGAGGATTATATCATCCCCTTCGGGATAGCCGACGTCAAGCGGCTGGGGCGAGATGTGACGGTGGTGACCTACTCCCGTATGGTCCACCGCGCGCTGGAAGCCGCCGAAAGGCTGGCTAAGGAGGGGATCGAGGTCGAGGTGATTGACCTGCGCACGCTCAAACCGCTGGATATGGAGACGGTTGCCCTGTCGGTGAAGAAAACCGGCCGTGTAGTGGGCGTCACTGAGGCCTACCGCACCGGATCCTTCATCAGCGAACTGGTGGCCTGCATTCAGGAAGAGCTGTTTGACTGGCTGGACGCGCCTATCGTGCGGGTATGCGCCGCCGACGTGCCTGTGCCGATGAGCGAGCCGCTGGAGGATGCCGCTATCCCCAACGTGAACGCGATTATCGCTGGCATCCGCAAAGCGTTGCAGTAGGAGGTGATTATGGCAACTGAGGTCATTCTGCCCAAGCTGGGCGAGACAATGGAGGAGGGCGTTATCGTCGAATGGCTGAAAAAGGAGGGCGATCCGGTGCAGCGCGGCGAGGTGCTGTTCACCATCGAATCGGACAAGGCCACGCTGGAAGTAGAGGCGCCAACGAAGGGGTATCTGCGCAAGATTCTGGTGCCGGCCGGCCAGCCGGTCCCGGTGTTGACCGTGGTAGGGCTGATCACCCGCACGGCTGACGAGCCACTGGAGCTGGAGCCAGTAAAGATGGAGGCGCAGCCACAAGCCCCCGAGGCAGCCGAGGTGGAGGCGCGGCCACAGGCCGCCGCAGAGCAACCTCCGGGCGCGCCCTCCCGCATCTTTGCCTCGCCCAGGGCACGGCGTCTGGCTCGGGAGCGGGGCGTGGACCTGGCAGCGCTCACCGGCACCGGCCCCGATGGCCGCATCGTGGAGCGGGACGTGCAGGCTTATCTGGAGCAAGTGCCCGATGCCACCCCCGTCGCACGTCGTCTGGCAGAACAGGCAGGGATTGACCTGCGCACTATCGTCGGCACCGGGCCCGGTGGTCGCATCACCCGTGAAGATGTGGAGCGGGCCATTGCCTCCCCGCCTCCACCGCCCCCTCCAGTGGCCCCGCCTTCTGTGCCAGTGGCCTCGCCTCCTGTGAAAGAGGCAGCCGCCGTCGCCGAGGTCCCGCTTGCCGGAGTGCGCGCCGTCATCGCGCGCAACATGCACGCCAGCCACCAGACGACCGCGCCTGTCACTCTGACTACCGAGGCCGATGCCACTGCCCTTGTGAACCTGCGCGAGCGGCTGAAAACGCTGCTGGCAGATGGGCTCGGCTTTAATATCGGCTACAATGATCTGCTCATTCTGCTGGCGGCACGTGCCCTGCGCGAGTACCCCTACATCAACGCCAGGCTGGAGCGTAACGCCGATGGCTCAGAGGTGATCCGCCATCTGGAGGAGATCCACATCGGCCTGGCTGTGGACACGGAACGGGGCCTGTTGGTACCTGTAGTGCGCAACGCCGATCGTAAGGGGCTGGTCGAGATCGCTCGCGAGCTGCGGGAGCTGATCGCCAGAGCTCGCCAGGGGAAGGCCCTCCCGGACGAGCTGACCGGTAGCACGTTCACCATTACTAACCTCGGCATCCACGAGATAGATGCGTTTACCCCGATCATTAACCTGCCTGAGGTAGCGATCCTCGGTGTGGGGCGTATCAAGCCCCGCCCGGCAGTGGTGGACGGACAGGTGTGTGTGCGTCAGACCGTCTGGCTGAGCCTGACGTTCGATCACCGGCTGGTTGACGGGGCACCGGCCGCGCGCTTCTTGCAGCGTATCAAGCAGCTTGTGGAGGAACCATATCTGCTACTGGCCTGAGGTCAAAGTGACAGTCACCCTTAAGGTGACTGTCACATTTCTCCTGGCGTCGGTCTTCCTCACCGCCACCTGTGCCCGCCCTGACGAGAGCTGGCAGCATATCTCCGAGAGCGGCACGCTGCGCGTGGGGATGGACGCCAGTTTTCCCCCTTTCGAGTACATTGCCCCGGACGGCACGCTCGCCGGATTTGACGTGGAGCTGGCGCAGGAGTTGGGGAAACGGCTTGGGGTTGAGGTCCGGTTCACGCCTAACATCCCCTACGACGGCCTCTACGATGCCCTGGCTATAGGGCGGGTGGACGCTGTGATTTCCGCGCTGGTCGTGAATCCACAACGTATGGCCGACTTCGCCTATTCGCTTTCCTACTTCGACGCCGGACAGGTGCTGGTGATACCGGCCTCGTCCGGGGCGGAGATCAGGGGGATGTCTGACCTCGTCGGGCGGCGTCTGGCAGTGGAGTTCGGCTCAGCAGGCGATATGGAGGTCCGCAGGAGATACGGGCGTAACATCGCGACGCAAGGGCATAGCGACGCTACGCCCCTGCTGGTGCATTACGAGACGGCGGCGGAGGCGCGGGAGGCGCTCAGGAGAGGGGAGGTGGATGCCGCGCTGGTGGATCACGTCTCGGCCCTGGGCGGATGTGATGAGGACGAGTGGCTTATCGTGGGGGAGCCGATCGTCAGTATGCCCTATGCTGTCGCTGTGCGTCGAGAGAGCAGCTCTCTCCTGCGCGCGATTAACGAGGCGCTTGCCCAGATGCAGGCCGATGGGACGCTGGATAGGCTGATGGACAGGTGGCTGTGCGGAGTCCGTTAGCGTCCGCTCGCTACCTGTATGGCCGGTAAGGGCAGTTGGTCCTGTGGCGCTCCCCCTGCCGTCTCCACCGGCCAGCGCTCCAGTGTATCCAGCCAGTAGATGCCGGTCACAGGAGTGTACTCCCCAGGTGGCGCATTCGCCGGGACGGGCAGCCGGTGACGCTGGACAATGATGTCGCCCACCTGCCAGCCCTCGACAGGTACTCCCAGCCCATCCCCCACAGCGATCGGCGTTCCCCCAGGCCCCAGGAGATGCATCATAACCGAGAGTGGACGGTTGGGAAGCTCATCCACTTGCCACCACGTCTCTATCTCCATCGTCTGGCCAGGTGAGATAGAAGAGACGGGGCCGCTTGCGTAACCCAGAAAGGTCAGCAAGCCGACCTGCGCCCGGATAGCCACGAAGGCAGCAGGCGTAGATGGATCAGTCTGCTCATAAATGACGAACGGTGGCAGGGCGCCCGATCTGCGCTGTTCGTAGCTCAGGCGGGCCGCAGCCAGGTGACGGCGGATGAACCAGTCCTCGTTGTAAGCCGTATCACGGAAGAAGGCGTACCAGCCGGGCGATGCCACACCCCCCGGATAAAGCCAGGACTGGGTGCAGTCGAAGTAGACCATCCGCAGGTTGTTCCGGCCCAGGCCCTCAGCCGCGGCCTCAGCGGTGAGGGGGGCCACGGGCCTGTCGCACTGAGCCAGCCAGGTGGGCGTCTCTGCGTGCGGTTGTACCCGGTAGACAAACAGGGCAAACCCCGGCCGTGCCAGCGGCTCGCGGTGACGGAACCAATCATAGACATCCTGTTCCGCTACCATTACTCCCTGCAAGGTAGTCGCGCCTATAGCGTACACCCCCGGCGCCGGGTTAAAGCGCGCGGGCAGGAGGGGCGGCGCCTCAGGCGCCGGGGCAATGGGCCGGTAGCGGATGCCGTAGAGCGCCGGGTCGGCGTAGGTGTAGTAAGAGAGATAAACCTCGTCAATACCCTCCCTGTCTATGTACTCCCGCAACGCCTTGAACGACTGTCCCCAATCCAGGTTGGAGTCCACCAGGTAGCGATAGCCGCCCGCAGGCCCGCCGGCCAGTTCGTTGAAGTAGGCCAGATAGTGAGGGTACACGCGCACCGTGCCGATGAGCAACCATGCTAGCAACCATGCTAGGAGCGCAATACGGGGTACGGAATACATAATACGCACTGTGTACTGCGTATTCCGTGCTCCGTGTTGCGTGTTCCGTCGCGCTGCCAGCCGGCCTGCGAAAACGCACAGGAATGGCGATACCACCAGCAGGTAGCGATAGCCGATGTCAATGGTACTGGATAACGCGGCTATGCTGTAAAGAAATGGGCAGGTCCACAGCTCGCGCTCCTGCCACCAGCGACGGGGGCCCTGGAGCACCAGCCGCGCAGTCGCGACTGTCAGCACCCCCAGCGTCGGCAGGGGGGTCTTGAGCAGGAAAGTGATGGGATAGTAGTACCACCAGCCGGTGTAACTGATCTCACCCCTCAGGAAGGCGATGTGCCCCTCTGCAATGTGGGCCTGTAACGATCTCCAGGTGAGCAGGTGGGTGGCGAGCGGGAAAGGGCGCACCTCGAAGCGGTAAAGCGCCCACAGCGTAAGCAGGGCGCTCCCTGTGATCAGAGCTAGCCTTCCTAGGTCGCTGGCCCAGACACGCCAGACCGCTCCATCGGGCGTGGTGTGGATGCGGCGGGACGCCCCCAGCGCGTCTGCCGCAAGCAACAGCCCGATGACCACCAGCGGGAAAAACCCCGAGGTCTTGGAACCGAGGGCCAGCCCCAGGGCGGCCCCGGCCACAAGCCCCCAGAGTACAGACCCTCCGCGACTCCACCGTACCGCTGTGTACACGCTGACAAAACCCCATATGGCGACCAGAACGTCGGTGGTAGCCAGCCCTGCATGTGCCAGCAAGTTGGGGTCGAAGGCAAACAGCGTCAGGGCCAGTAAGGCGCTCTGGGGGCCAAAGCGTTCCCGTGCCCAGCGGTATACGAGCGCTCCCCCGAGCAGTGCCACTATGGTGATGGGGAACCGCGCGACGAAGGTGGCCGCCTCCAGAGCCGGCCCGTACCAGCGGACAAAAGCCCGCACAAAACGCGATAAATCGGCGTCCGGCCACCCCGGCAGCTCTTCTGGCAGCGGTCCCGGCTGTAACAACAGCCCGGCTCCTGCCAGCAGGTCGGGCAGGGGGGGCTGGGCAACGGCCGGCTGGAAGCGGAAGTCCCCCCGCGTCCAATAGACGTAGCCCTGTGCCATATGTACCGGTTCGTCGGCGGTAAGCGAGAGCCGGGGTCCGGCCATAACGACCTGGGCGAAGAAGAGAAACAACAGCACCAGAGGCAATAGCCGGTAGATCAACTTCACCACTCTATCTCCACCGGGGCCAAAGCAATGTGGTCGCCAGCCGTTCCGTCTGGCAATCGCACCGACCAGCGTTCCATCGTGTCCAGCCAGTAGACACCCACGTGCAAGTGATATGCGCCCGCCATTCCCTCAGCTATCGGAAAGCGGCTGCACTGTACCATTATGTCCCCCGCCCGCCACTGCTCGATGGGCACGCCGAGGCCGTCGCCGACCGCGACCGGTATGCCGCCGGCATCTACCAGGTGTGCCATCAACGAGAGCAACCTGGCCGGCGCTTCCCGTATGCGCCAGAATGTCCACAGTTCGATGGTGTCGCCGGGACGATAGCGGTGACCATCCAGCCGGTAGCCCAGGAAATCGAGCGGGCCATTGAACGCAATGTCCACTGGATGCTCAGCCACCAGTACAGCTTCGACCCGGTGGGTGTTATAGAAGGGCGTGCCATCCGCATGACGTGCCCGTGCCTCCAGGCGCGCACCGGGGGGTGGCGCTATGTCCGGCGGCAGCACAAATAGTCCCGGCCCCTCCCCGCCGGGATAAATCCATGCCTGCGTGCAGTCGAACAGCACTACCCGCAGATCGGGGCGACCCAGGCCAGCCTGTACTGTCTCTGGCGACAGCGTTGGCGCCGGAGTCGCGCATACGGCGGCCCATCGCAGCGCCGGGCGCGGCTCAATCCGGTAGATGAACAGCGCATGCCCCAGGCGGGCCACCGGTTCACGAGCGCGGAACCAGGCGTAGGTGTTCACGTCGGGCGTGTAGACGCCCTGGAGCACCGTCGCGCCGATGGCGTAGACGCCAGGCGCAGGATCGAGCGGCGCGAAGGGCACCGCGCGTGGCGAGGGCGGCAGCATGTCCACTTGAATGCCGTATACCTCCGGGCGGGCCGGGCTAAAGTGTGCATAGTACACCCGCTCGACGCCGCTGTGTTCCATCCACTCACGCAACTGCCACAGGTTCTGTCCCCAGTCCAGGTTCGAGTCCACCAGGTAACGATAGCCATCCGGGACGTTAAAATAGGCCAGATAGTGGGGAGAGATGCGCAGCGTGCCGAGGACGAGCCAGGCCAGGCAGATCACGCAACACGCAATACGCGCTACGCGCCATGTGTTCCGTGTTCCGTGTCCCGTGATGCGCGAGGAGATGACAAACACGAAGGGCAACAAAGGCAACAGATGGCGGTAGCCAATGTTGACACTGCTGAAAAATGATGAGATCGTATAGAAGATTGGGAACAATACCAGCGGCCCCCAGCAGCGGAGCGTATCCCTGTAGCCCTGTATCCTTGTATACCCACCCAAAGATGCTATCAGCAGAATCAGCGTTGGCAGCGGTGTCTTGAGCACGAACGCCACCGGGAAGTAGTACCACCAGCCGCGATCGCGGTTCTGCCCCAGCAGGAAGGCGGGATGGCCCAGCGTGTAGTGCTCCTGCAACGAGCGGTAGATGGCAACGTGCGTAGCTGCCGGCAGGGGCAAGGGCATCCCCGGCAACCGGCGTACCTCAAAGCCGTAGATTGCCCATAAGGTCAGCGCCGCTGCCAGGGCTGCCCCCGCAGCGTGTAACACGCGCCACCGCCACCGTAGGGGCAGGGCTTGCCCCTGCCCTGCTTGCCCCTGCCCTGCTTGCCCCTGCCCTGCGTGCCCCTGCCCTGCGTGCTCGTATCCTTGCTCCTGCCCTGCGT
>JAOAAG010000098.1 GCA_026418995.1 Anaerolineae bacterium | reverse complement strand
GGAGAAGGAGCAGGGGAAGGTCGCCGAGGCGCGGGGCCTCTTCCGCCGCGCCAGCGAGGCCGACCCGAAACACGCGCCCACTTTGCAGGCGTGGGCGCTGTTGGAGAAGGAGCAGGGGGAGATCGAAGCCGCCCGCGCCCTCTTCCGCCGCGCCAGCAAAGCCGACCCGAAACACGCGCCGACCTGGGAAGCGTGGGCGTTGCTGGAAAAGGGGCAGGGGAGGCTGGACCAAGCCTGCCGTCTGCTTGAGGATGGCCTGCAACGGGTCGCCGAGCGGCGCGACCGTGCGCGGTTGCTTTCGATATTGGGCAGCTTGCTGGCCGATCAGCGACGCTATCAGGAAGCCGAAGCGCACTTCCGTCAGGCGCTCGACTTGCATGAACACGACCCGCTCACTCACTATCACTTTGCCGTGCGGGTGTTGCTCCCCACCGGGCGGCGTGAGGAGGCCTGCAAACACCTGCGCCGCGCCCTGGAACTGCGTCCGCGCAAGGAACGCGACCGCCGGCGCATTGAGCAGGCGCTCAAGCGGGAATGCAAGTAGAGACTCCGCCGCCGGTGCACAAAAATCTGCCCGTAAGGGCAGGCAGGGCATCGCCTACGCCCAGCAGGCGGTCGGCGAGACCTTCCGCGCCATCCAGGACGTGGGCCACTGGTGGCCGTAGGCCATCCGCGAATGGAGACACGAAGGCACGAATCACGCCTCACTCCTCACGCAAGCTCCTCTTTCACAAAATCCCATTCTACGGTAAAATAGTTCCCATTCAGGGAACTATCGTCTACAAAACAGGGAAAAATGGATGAGGGCTATCCAGCACGGACGTTGAGTGAACAAGAGTCCTACCTCCTGAGCAGCCTCTCGGCCGCCGGCCGGACGATCTTTTCTATAGAGGATGCCCGCGCTGTGTTGGGCCGTCCCGACGGCGGCGTTCGTAAACTGTTGCACCGTCTCTGTCGCAAGCGCTGGGTTCGGCGGCTGGAGCGAGGCAAGTATCTCTTGCTGCCTCTGGCTGCCGGGCCGGAGCCGCGCTGGGCCGAACACGAGTACCTCATCGCCGCCTCCCTTGTACAGCCCTACTACCTGGCCTACGCCACCGCCCTCAGCTACTACGGCTACACCGAACGGCCTCTCAGCCCAATCCTTATCGCCACCACCCGGCGCAAGCGCGCCGTCACCATAGACGGCGTCACATACCGTTTTGTCACCCAGCCTGCCCACAAGTTTTTCGGCTATACGGCTATCTCTCTCCTGGACCAAACCGTATGGATGGCGGAGCGGGAAAAGGCCATCGCTGACGGACTGGATCGCCCTGACCTGGTGGGTGGGGTGCTTGAGGCCGCGAAAGCGCTCTGGCTCGGGAGCGAGGAACTGGATTGGGAACGGCTGGTGAGGTATGTTCTCCGCCTGGAGAGTCCGGCGGCGGCGCGGCGACTGGGCTTCTGGTTAGAGGCGCTGGAGCTCGGGGATGAACGTTTGCTTTTACAGTTGGAGGTAGGACGAGGTCATAGTTACGTCCGCCTGGAGCCGTCGGGGCCGGAGCGGGGGCCGCGCAACTCGCGTTGGCGGCTCATTGTCAACATCCCAGAACAGCAACTGTTGGAATGGAAGGAACATTGAGATGATCCCCGAACGGGAGCTCCGTCGTATTGCCGCGCAGATCGGCCTCGGCGTGGGGCAGGCCGAACAGGAGTACGTCCTTCTGTGTGTGCTGGATGCACTGAGCCAGACTCCGCCTCTGTCAGACACGTTCTGTTTGAAGGGGGGCACGGCATTGCGGCTGCTTTATTTTGCTAACTGGCGACATTCGATAGATATGGACTTTTCGGTGCTCTCGGAATTCCCTTCTGCAGACCTCCAGCCTCTCGTGGAGACCTGGTTTGTGCAGGTAGGCGCGCTTCACGGCGTGGAGGTGCGGCTGGTGGACTTGCATCGGGCAAACGGCGCAGCCCGGATGCGGGCCCGGTTTGTGGGGCCACTGCGCTACCCTGCTCGTCTTCTTTTTGAACATTACCTTGGACGAGCCGGTCCTACTTCCACCCCAGCGCCGTCCGGTGTTGGTCTCTCCCTTCCCTGCCCTTCAGCCGGTCGTTCTCTCCTATGCGCTGGAGGAAATCCTGGCAGAAAAGATGCGCAGTATTCTTCAGCGCGGAAAGGCGCGGGATTATTACGACGTTTGGCGGTTGTTAAAGGAAAAAGCGGGTGATCTGAACATCCCACTTGCCCGGTCGCTATTGGCCCGCAAATGCCGACACAAGGGGCTGATAGCCCCCGATCCCGCCCCGTTCCTCCTACCGGAGCGTCTTGCCGAAGCGGAAGCCTACTGGGAGCGGGACCTGAGCGATCAGATCGCCGGCGGCCTGATTCCCGATTGGAAAGTCGTGGTGGGGGAATTAGCAGAGATGCTGGGGACATTCTTCAGAGAAACGGCATGCGAATGACACCGAGAGACCGTGCCATCGCCCATCTGCATACTATGCTCGGCCCGCAGGCCGCATTTCGCGCCGGACAGTGGGAAGCTATCGAGGCCGTGGCCGTTCACAAAAAGCGCGCCCTGGTGGTGCAGCGCACCGGTTGGGGCAAGAGCCCGGTCTATTTTCTCGCCACCCGCCTTTTGCGCGATGAGGGCGCCGGCCCCACCTTGCTCATCAGCCCCCTCCCCTCGCTGATGCGGAACCAGATCGAAATGGCCGGGCGCACCGGCGTCCACGCCCATACCATCCACAGCGCGAACCGCAAAGAGTGGGCAAGCGTCGAGGCGGCGCTCCACAAAATAGGTGCGACATCCTGCTCATCTTGCCTCAATTAAAACCGCAAAGGGCGCAAAGCGCGCAAAGACGATGGAAAAACCTTTGCGTTCTTCGCGCTCTTGGCGTTTTTTTCATGTCAACCTATTGTGAACCATTCCATTTTACCCCAATTTTACCGTCGGTAAACAATCCAAGGCATACGGAATGTTGTCAAGCTGTAAAAACTATGCTAAAATAGCTACAAGCTTAATGGCTGTGATCTGACCAATGCAATGCAGACTTAAAATTCTGAGGAGGATGGCAATGTCCGAGGAAAGAAAGAAGGCACTGAAGCTTCTGGCATTCTGGCTGTTTGGTACCGTTGTGATCGTGTTCGCTGCCATCACCGCCTACATCACTATAATCGCCGGAGGGAATGTAGGAACTGCCGTATCCCAGAGCTGGCCTATCTGGGGGATCACAGCCTTAGCAGCAATCATCATTTTTGTCGGATACTACCTCTACGCACAGCGCAAAGGATAGAACACGGGTAACCACGAACACGGATAAACGGGTTCCCGTGTTTAATCCGCGCTTTCCACCTGGCCGCGCAGGTCCCGTAAGCCACCCCAGCGGCTAGCAGGCTGCTGTGCCCCCATACAGCTAAAAGCATGCCTCAGCCGGCCTTCTGTTGCAGGCCGGGTGTGTAGTCTGTGTATTGTTCGTCCCATCAGGTCAGTGGGGCAGGTAGCCCTACTCCTCCGGGCATCGGACTTCCGGCTCTCCCAGATGCCGGAAGCCTGTTTGTATACAGGCGGGAGAGCAGACGATTACGTACCGGCAGGGGCGCACTGAGCAATCCCCAGTATCAAGCCACAATCGTACCAGAAGCAGCGATCGTGACCGCCAGCGTCAAAACACGATCTTCCCATTCTGGCTCCTCAAAGCATCTTTACCATCCATCACCTGCGATAACCAAAAGTTTACCAAACCATCACCAAAATCCTACCGTATGCCCAGGCGTTTTGTGCTATACTGGCGCGTGTTAAGACACTCAGCATCTAGAAAGGGGATGAAACAATGCCTAAAACATACTGTTTAGACTGTGATGCTCCGATCCAGGTTACCGATCCTGAGGAGGGTGATATTATCACCTGCCCTGAGTGTGGCGCAGAGTTTGAAATCATCAGCGTTGATCCGCTGGACATTGATTACCCGCTGGACGAAGAGTGGGACGAATACGAATGGGAGGAAGAGGAGGAGGAAGAAGAAGAGGAAGATTAGTAGGTGCATCCCGCGACGGCAGGAGTGGGGAATGGCGCTCTGAGTCGTATCCCCCCTGTAGGGCCCTGGAGTGACTGCCCGTCCCTACCCTGCCGGGACACTTTGGGCCGAGCGGGCTCTAGCTCGGACATTACGACAGAACGCGGCGGCTCCAAAGGGCCCAGGCCCTATGGGCAGCTCAAAGTCTCACCAAAGATGCTCCAAGTTTTGTCAAATGGTAGCACCTGAACAACTTGAATAGCCTATCCCGGACACGAGCCGCATCAAACCACGGATGGCGTTTTGAGTCATCACGCCACCGTCGGGTAAGGGGTGTTCACCGGATCGTTGACGCGGGACTAACCGGGCGCAGGTGGGGCACGAAGCACGTCCCGTGCAACTCCTTATCGGTCTCCGTAACGACGCCGGTAGCGGCGTTCCGTCTTTTCCTCGCGGCGCGCTTTGCGGTGACGGACGTTGGTGCGCTGGCGGATATCGTCGGGGACCTGGTAGCGCTCCCGGCAGATGGCACGGGCCTCCTGCCTGGTGACCGGCTGGCCGTCCACGTCGCGCAGCTCGTCAGGACGCTCTTCCTTGAGCACGACGTAGACCCTGTCCAGCAGATGGGTGGCACAAGCACAAACGGCCTGTAGATGATGCTTCCCTTTGTGCATCATCTGGTCATAGCTGGGTCAGTATGGAAAGTGAGCACCGGGGTGACGAAGCGATTACTCGCCAGGTCCAGCACGATGGCCTTGTGGGCGGTCTCCACCGCCAGGTCAATCCCGATGATCCGGGTATCCATCGTCTCACCTCCTGAAACAGACGTGACCCTCACGGGTGGGACGTGAAGCGGTCAGAGGCCCAGGACCACGGAAGCACACTGACCCAGCCTTGTGACTGATTCGGGGCCTGCGACCGGGCGCAGCCCCAATGTTCCTAATCGGGTCACCTATCGGGTCACCTGGGCGGAGTCGGCAATCTTTGCGCAGAGGCAGCCAGGCTCCTCAGACGCAACCAGGTAGCTGCTTCAACCTCCCAGGCTATAGTATGTACCAGATTGCGATTTTTGGCTACTCAAGTTGTTAACGTGCTGTTTGACGCTACGCTAAATACACAAGAGCGCGAAGGACGCAAAGAAACTCTGAATTCTTTGCGCCCTTCGCGGTTTAATCTCAAACCGCCAAGAACACGGAGCACGCAAAGCAAATCTAAAAAATCGTTGTGCCCCTGTAGAGTCCCCATGTCTGACTACTGCTCAGGGGTAACCACCTGCTTGATCAGAAGTGATCAGGTCAGATTACCCCTCCTCCTCACAGGAGGCCAGAGCAAGCGCACTGACGAATCAATGCCCCCGGCCCAGGAATGCCGGGCAGCGTCTGCTTGACCAATCATACGGTTGTGGTATAATATGACCGCCGGCTGAACGCCGGATGGGTCGGTGTCCCGAGCGGCAAAGGGGACGGACTGTAAATCCGTTGGCTCAGCCTTCGCTGGTTCGAGTCCAGCCCGGCCCACTGGAAGTCGTCCCAACAGATTTAAGGTGGATCACTGTTTCGCCTGTTGGGGAACGCGACAGTGCTGAGGCGGTCGCTGGTATGAGCTGCCCACGCACTGGATGCGATTTGGAGTTTTGTTTACTTCCCCTTCCGATCCCCGCCGTCTGCACGCCCGGCTCCAGCGCCACACAAGTGAATGCTCCATCTGACTCCCACCCGATACCCCAGGGTGAAAACCGCTTCGCGTGCCTGTGCACATCGGATTTTAGCCCCTGCCCACCCTGCCTACCCCGTACGCGCCTGACACCGCCGGCTTTACGGATGATTGAACCCGGGCCTCCGACCTGTACAGTGCTGGGTTGGAGGCGCAGATAACAACAGGGGGTGTTATGTGTCTCAACATAACACCCCCTGTCCGTTACTCACACTGCCTGCTGATCCCGCTCCCCTGGCTGTGCTCCCTCCACGCCGGGAAGCTCCCGGATCGCCTTGAGCACGTCAATGCCGGTCAGGGCCTCAATCGTGGCCGGCACCTGGGCGATGATGTTCGCAATGTCCTGCGTGACACGCGACGCTCCGGCGCCATCGCCGCCGCTGTTGACGATGACGATCCGCTCGGTGCGAGCCAGAGGTTGGGCAATCGCCGCGGCCACCTGAGGCAGACCGTCTATCACCTGCTGGATGATAGCAGCCTGATTGTAGCGCCGCCAGGCCTGGGCCTTCTTTTCCATTGCCTCAGCCTCGGCGATACCCTTGGCCCGGAGCACCTCCGCCTCGGCCATACCACGGGCACGGATGGCATCCGCCTCAGCCTCGCCTATGGCACGAATCGCTGCCGCTTCACCGCTGGCCTCGGTCTCCTTGCGGTACTTCTCCGCATTAGCGAGCGTCTGGATGCGGTATTGTTCGGCCTCGGCGGGCTTGCGTACCGTCGCCTCCAGTTCCCGCTCCTTACGCAGAACCTCCTGGGCCTGCACCTCGATCTGCTTCTGCTTTTCAATAACCTGAATCTGGACTTCCTCGGCCTTGATCTTCTGATTCTCGATGTTCTGCTGCAGCGTGTAAGCCAGCTCCGCCTCAGCCCGCTTGCGGTTCACTTCGGCCTGGAAGGCTGCCTTCTGCACAGCGTAGTTCTTCTCTGCCTCGGCAATCTTGGTCTCGGCCAGGAACTTGGCCGTCTCGCCCTCCTGCCGTGCCTCGGCCGACTTGATGGTCGCATCCCGCGCGGCCAGTGCCTGACCGATCGCCGCATCGCGCTTGACCTCAGCCGTGCGGGCCTGACCAAGCGCATCCAGGTAGCCCTGGTCATCCCGAATATCCTTAATGGTAAAGGAAACGATCCCCAGGCCCATATTGGCCAGGTCTACCGCTGAGACTTCCTGCACCCGCTGGGCGAAAGCGTCCCGGTCCTTATAGATATCCTCGACCGTCATCGTGCCCAGGATGGCACGCAGGTGGCCGGCCAGCGTCTCATGGGCGATGGTTTTGATCTCCTGAGAGCTTTTCGACAGAAATTGCTCAGCCGCAGTGCGGATGGAGACATCATCTCCCTTGATCTTGACCTGTGCCACGCCGTCCACCGTCACCGGCACGCCCAGCTCGGTGTAGACCTCCGGCGTCTGCACATCAATGGTCATAATTTCCAGCGAGAGCACATCCACCCGCTCCACAACCGGCAACACGATGGCACCGCCACCTTTGACGATGCGGAACCCCACTTTCTCTTTCTGTCCGGTGACCGGGTTGACAATGGTATGCTTGAGGCCGGAGATCACAAGGACCTGGTTGGGCCCCACCTTCTTATACCGAGAAGCCACCAGGCTGAGCAAGACGAAAAATACGAACAAGATACCTGCGATTGCCAGTATTGCAAGTTCCCATCCGATCATTGTTTACCTCCCTGGTTAATGTTTGATAACCGGTTGCCGTGACCCCAGCAGGCTCCCTGCAGGGTATGAAGATGCTTTTCAGCAAGGGGGGCAGCGATTTCGCCCATAAAATCAACTCCCACCTGCCTCGCACAGTGCGTGGTATTGCGCCAACAGATTCGCGGCTGGGGTGCCGTCAGGAATCTCGCATCCGGCCATGATGAAGCTGCGAGCGTCCCCTGCGGACACACATGTAAGCACAGCCTGGCGCACTTCCTCGGGCGTACCCTGGAGCATCACCTTTACCGGATCGAAATTGCCGCAAGCTGCCACCTCATGCGTGGCCAGCGTCTTCACAGCCTGACCCCAATCCACCATCCAGTCCAGGTCCACGATTTGTGCGCCGCTGCGAGCCATATCAGCCATAATACTGGAGGTGTTGCCACAGATATGCAGCCGTCCCACTGCACCCATCTCCCGCACTGCAGCAAAGATACGCTGTTCGTAGGGCAATCCGAACTGACGATACATCCTGGGAGAAATTTGCGAGCAGATTGAATCACCCAGGCCGATGATATCCGCGCCAGCCGCTACCTGCGCCCGGGCAAAGGCAATCTCCTGCTCGACACAGAATTCCAGCAGCTCCAACACCCACTCGGGCCGATCGTAGAGATCGGTCATGAGCTGGACCACCCCACGGAGATCAGCCGCCTCGGCCAATGCTCCCTCCACCCAGCCCATTATCGGCACCTCGCCACCGGCCCGCTCCCGAAACAGCCGAATCGCTTCCAGACGGTCACTCATACGCCGGCCAGCCTCCGGCGCCACAAAGCGCAGCCTGGATAGGTCCGTCGGCTCGATCAACAGGGGCTGCCTGGCCAGCGGCAGGTTATCCTCAGGAAACTCAACTTCTAGCCCAAGGTCAGCCGCCTCGCGATAAGGGTCGGAGATCGCCTGCAGGATGTCAATGTGAAAGTCCGCAACGACCGCCAGATTCGCCTCAACCAGAACACGATAGTCGAGGTAATAACGGGAAAGCGGCTGACCGATGTGATGCGCCGCTCTCCGCATCATGATGTTGAAGTTGGGAGCACGATCCACCGCCGCCCCCTGAAGACGGGCTGTGTAACGCTGATAAGAGTTCATTGGCTACCTCGTGGGGCATCGCATTAGCGTGACTCAAAGCGGGATGGTTCACCATAATTTACTTTTAAAAACCGCGAAGAACGCAGAGGGCGCAAAGGTTTCTTATCATCTTTGCGCTCTTGGCGCCCTTTGCGGTTTTTAGATTGAACCGCAAAGAACGCAGAGGACGCAAAGGTTTCTCATGTTTTCTTTGCGCTCTTGGCGCCCTTTGCGGTTTTTAGATTGAACCGCAAAGAACGCAGAGGGCGCAAAGGTTTCTCATGTTTTCTTTGCGCTCTTGGCGCCCTTTGCGGTTTGATTGAACCGCAAAGAACGCAGAGAACGCAAAGGTGCTTGAGACATTTTATGCTCTGGCAGCATTGCGTAACGGCACAGGCCTCCGAAGTGTAAACCCTTTCTCCCAGAATTTGAACTATCCCCTCAACGCCACTGCATAAGCGTTGCAGAGCAGAGGGCAAACTTCGCATACCCGAGGCGTTGTCGGAACCTCCTGTCACAGCTAGGGACAACAGTACATATCATGCCGACTCAGGCACTGCTGTGCAGCCCTTGCTCTTCCACGGGTTACGAACCTGCAGGGGGTCCGATCACCTCTTGCGCACCACTATCACATTGCCTGTCTCTTTCACGATTTCCACCATAGCGCCGCGCGGGATAGGCTGCCCATCCTCGGAACGTGCCGGGCTGCGCATGCGGGCCCCACGGGCGATGAACGCCACCTCACCGACTTTGCCCTCAGGGATCGGGGCAATGACTTCGGCCACCTGCCCGATCAGCTCCCCCATCCGCACCTCGCTGGAGCCCTGAGCTGCCACCAGGACACGGGTGTAGATCAGGAACGCTATGCCCGCCAAACCTACCCCAGCCAGGGCGGACAGCAACATCCCCAGGGCCGGATGGATGGAGGTCAGGTTGTTTACGATCAGCCCTACCCCTCCAAACGTGGTGATGAACGTAGCGACCGTTATCGGACTGAGAGGGGATAGCCTGACATCGGGATGGTCTACATCGTGGCTGATGTCATGGGAAAAGGGTGACTCCAGGTGTATATCCGGCTCGCCAGGATGCAGGTCAACGCCGGGGATGTCAATATCTATACCAGGCAGCTCCAGATGAGCCAGTCCTCCCAGCAATCCGGCGATGATAGCATATCCGAGGCCTAAAGCGAAGAGGACGAAGTAGATACAGTTTAGAGTGCTCAAGCCGACTAATTCTCCCATCCCTGCCCTCCCTGATGACAGGACAACTCTGCAAGAGCTGCCTGCGCGGCTTACGCGGCATCCTGTAAATAATACGCTGCAGGACTGTCAGCGTTGCAGAACGATGGCGGTGGCACGGCACTATTATACCCCGTTCCCAACTGAATCACAACCGCTGAGCCTGCCGATGGCCCGTGCCCCATTGAAATGACTCGGCCTGTACTACCAGACGTCGTCCGGTAAGGCCAGGCCTACATAACAGCTTGTCCGCTGCTCAGACTCTGCGGATCGCAAGCCCCAGTCTGTGCTCCCCGATACGCTCCTCAGCCATCACTCCGCCGGCTGCTTCTGGCTGACCGGCCTTCAGCTCCACGCTGAGCGTCTCCGCGGCGATAAAGTCGCGCCATGCTTCGATCGCCTCAGCAAGCATTCCCTCAGCCTGATAGACGGTGACGATGCGATCGTCCAGCTCAAAAGCGGCCTCTTTGCGCAGATTCTGGATGCGCCGCACGACTTCGCGGGCCAGTCCCTCCGCCACAAGCTCGGGCGTGATGCGGACGTCCACGGCCACGGTGACCCCCTTCTCGGAAGCTACGGCCAGTCCTTCGGCCGGTTCCTCACGCACCAGCACCTCCTCCGGCGTCAACTCGACCGCCTCCCCTTCTACCTCCAGGTGCAACGGAAGCCCGGCACGCAGACGCCGCACCGCCGCCAGGGGATCCAGCGCGCTCAGTGCTGCACGCACGAGGGGGAAACGTTTCCCAAAGCGCGGCCCCAGCTTCTGGTTGTCCGGGAGGAGATGATAGGCAACGAGCGTACCTGCATCGTCCACGAACTTAACCTGTTTGACATTCAGTTCCTCCCGGACAAGAGCTACCAGCTCATCATCGAACTCGTCGGCGCCGGCTTCAAGATGGACCAGAGCACTGTCGAGCGGCTGGCGTAGCTTGATATTACGGCTGTTTCGCGCGGAGTGGCCGAGCGCCACCACATGTCTGGCCAGCGCCATACGTTTCAGTACCCGCTCGTCTATCGCTGCCGGGTCCACCTCGGGCCAGAGGGTGTGATGGACGCTCTCCGGGGCGCTGGGGTCCACCGAACGCACCAGGTTCTGGTACATCACCTCGGTCACAAAGGGAACAAAAGGCGCCAGTAGCCGACACAGCGTGGTAAGCACCTGGTAGAGCGTGGCGTAAGCCGCGTTCTTGTCGGCGTCCTGCTCACTCTTCCAGAACCTCCGGCGGCTGCGACGCACGTACCAGTTCGTCATATCGTCCAGGAAGGTTTCGATCGCCAGGGTGGCCCCATAGGCGTCGTACTCGTCCAGGCAGGCTGTGACCTCCTGGATCACCTGATTGAGGCGAGCGAGAATCCATCGGTCGAGCAGGCCAGTTGCGGCGACCTGCCCGCCGGGCTGCCAGCCATCAATGTTCGCGTAGGTCACCAGGAACGAATAGACGTTCCACAACGGGATCAGAAAGCGGCGGCGCACCTCGTCCGCGCGTCCGTAGCCGAAAAGCAGGTTATTTTCTGGCTTGTGGGCACAGTAGAGCCAGCGCATCACGTCCACACCCATCCGGTCAGCAGCCTCGTTGAACTCGATCATGTTCCCCCATGATTTGTGCATGGGGCGGCCATCCTCAGCCAGGAGAGTGGCATAGCCAAAGCACGCCAGGAAGGGCGGCGAGTTCTCCAGCACGGTCGCCATCGCCAGGAGGCTGTAGAACCAGTTGCGGAATTGCCCAGGAAAGGACTCGCTGATCCAGTCGGCGGGATACCACTGACGCCAGTATTCCCGGTTGGTGCGGTATTGCAATGTGCTGAAACTGACGATTCCAGCATCCAGCCAAGGGTTGCCCACGTCCGGGATGCGAGCGGCCAGGGCGCCACAGCCAGGGCAGGCGATACGGATCGCATCTACCCAGGGGCGGTGTGGGGTGTGGCCCTCGAATGCTTCCCAGCCGGCTACAGCCCTTGCTTTTAACTCGTGCTCATCGCCGACGACGTGGAAATGGCCGCACTCCTGGCACTCCCAGATCGGCAGGGCCAGGCCCCAGTACCGTTTTTTGCTGATCAGCCAGTCGTGCATATTGCGCAGCCAGTCCAGCTCCCGCTCCAGTCCGAAGGAGGGAATCCAGCGGATCTTCCTGGTCACCTCCATAATGTCGTAGCGCAGCTCATCCATCGAGATGAACCACTCGTCCACCAGTCGGAAGACCAGCTCGGTGCTGCACCGCCAGCAGACCGGGTAGCGGTGCAGGTAGTCCTCGACTTTGTAGAGCAGTCCTTTTTCACGCAGGCTCTCGAAGACCCGCTCGGCGCTCTGGGCGACGTTCATACCGGAGAAGGCACCAAATCCTGCGATGAAGAATCCCTCCTCGTCCAGAGGGGCGATGACCGGCAGGCCGTACTGTTTGCTCAACTGAAAGTCCTCCGCACCGCAGCCAGGGGCAATATGGACGATGCCCGTGCCCTCTTGCTCCCCCACCCCATCCCACAGGATGACGCGATGGGCCTGGGGGCCGCCGGCCACTTGTTGCGCCTCCAGTTCGTCGAAGGGGCCTGCGTAAGTCCAGCCTTCCAACTGGGTGCCTTTCATCTCCTCCAGGATTGCATACTCTCCTTTCAGCATTGACAGGGTGCCCCTGGAGAGGTAGAAGATATCCTCTCCCTGCCGCACTTTGACGTAGGTCAGTTCCGGCCCCACCGCCGCCGCGACGTTGCTGGTGAGCGTCCAGGGCGTGGTGGTCCAGACCAGCAGGCTTTCGCCAGGCCGTCCGCGCAGGGGGAAGCGCAGTGTGACGCCGGGGTGCACAAGCTCCTGGTAGCCTTCGGTGACGATCTCGTGCTGGCTGATGCCTGTGGCGCATCTAGGGCACCAAGGCATCACGTCGGTGCCTTTGTAGAGCCAGCCCCGCTCCCAGCAGCGTTTCAGGAACGTCCAGATCATATAGTTGTTCTCGTCCGAGAAGGTGAAGTAGGAGCCACCCAGCTCCGGCAATCCCAGTCGGGCTACGATCTGTTCTACCGTGCCAGTCACTGGCCCCTGCGGCCCCTGCACGGTGATGACCTGTTCGGGGTCCTGTATCAGCTTGTCGGCCAGGTCGCGCAGAAAGGCTGGGTCGTTCCAGTCCATCCAGTAGCCCAGCCGGATGGATTGCTCGGTCTGGACGGCGGCATAGCGGAGCACTCTCTCCTTACACTTGCGCACAAAGCGGGCGATGCCATACTCCTCGATCTGCCGCTTGGAACGGAAGCCCAGCTCCTTTTCCACTTCGACCTCGACCCAGAGGCCCTGGCAGTCGAAGCCGTTGTGCCAGCGCTGATTGTAGCCTCGCATCGCCTTGTAGCGCTGGTACAGGTCTTTGTAGGTGCGGCCCCAGCCGTGATGGACGCCCATCGGGTTGTTGGCGGTGATAGGCCCATCAATGAAGGACCAGCGAGGTCCGCCAGCGCGCAGTTCCTTCAGTTTCTCAAAGGCACGTGTTTCTTTCCAGAATTTCAGAATGGCGTGTTCCTGGGCGACAAAGTCAACCTGGGTCGGGACAGGTTGAAAAGCCATTGGTCACCTCCGTGTTGTGTATTCCGTGTTGCATACTGCGTGTTGCGTATTCCGTGGCGCGTATTCCGTTTGAGATTGACATTTTGGTCTCTATTTCATAAAATGTAGACCAGCTCTCCCGCAGGTCCAAACACCACGCGGACTCTGTGTGGCAGACTGCGATGTACCCGACTTGCTCAACCGCTTCCCCACCTGCGGAAGGGCGAATCATTACACGAGCTGTGTGAGTGATGAAAGGAGCTGTCAATGTTAAAACCGTTTACCGATCAATCCCCCCTTCAACCTCAAGCGCCAGGATGGGATGACTCCCTGGGCTTTCGTTATCAGGAGTTGGACGCTTTCTGGCTGGCCCGCTGGAGCGAGAAAACCGGCTGGGAGCCAGGGCAGCTTTACGAGCATCAGGGCGCTACGCTCGAGCTTTCTCTCGGGGCCAATGTGTTCCATTATGGACAGGCGGTTTTTGAGGGGCTCAAAGCCCGCCGCACCCGCGAGGGCAAGATCGTGCTTTTCCGCCC
This sequence comes from Anaerolineae bacterium, assembly GCA_026418995.1. Lineage (GTDB taxonomy): Bacteria > Chloroflexota > Anaerolineae > B4-G1 > B4-G1 > JAOAAG01. The sequence goes on along the minus strand of JAOAAG010000098.1, from coordinate 5,903 downwards.
TGTGGACAACGCCCGCCGGATGCGGGCCTCGGCTGCCCGTCTACTGATGCCAGCCCCCTCAGTCTCCACTTTCCTTGAGGCGGTGAAGACGACGGTACGGGTCAATGCCCGATGGGTGCCCGGCTATGGCAAAGGTAGCCTCTACATCCGCCCGGTAATCATCGGCTCTGGCCCCGTCCTAGGGGTAGCTCCGGCGAGCGAATATCTCTTTTTCGTGTTCGTCTGCCCGGTAGGCCAGTATATGGGAGGCGACCGTGTGATTGTCCTTACTTCTGCCCACCGGGCGGCGCCCTACGGCACGGGCGCGGCCAAAACGGCCGGCAACTACGCGGCGTCCCTCCTTCCCCAGCGTATGGCTAAGGAGAAGCATTACGTGGACGCACTGTACCTCGACGCCAGAGAGGATCGGTACATCGAAGAGCTGAGCGGAGCTAACTTTTTCGCCGTGCTGCACGACGGCACGTTGATCACTCCAGCGCTGGGCTCCATCCTCCCGGGCATCACCCGTGCCTCGGTTATCACCGTCGCCAGCGAGCTGTTCGGCTGGCCCGTCGTGGAGCGTAAGGTCTCCATTGACGAAGTGCTGAGCCACGCGGTGGAGGCCTTCTACGTCGGCACCGCCGCCGTCCTCGCACCGATCACGGTCATTAACTACCAGGGAGTAGACCATCCTATCGGTACGGGGGAGCCCGGCCCCAGGGCGCGTATGCTGCGTCAGGCACTGGAGGAGATTCAGCTCCAGGAACGGCCAGACCTGTGGGACTGGGTGGTGGAGCTTTAAGATATATAATGAAAAACTCCCGTCCCGAAGGGACGGGAGTAATTCCCGCGTTACCACCCTTCTTGTCCCGCAGGGCGGGACCTCTCTGCCGGCGACCAGCATCGCCGCGTCCTGATAACGGGGGACAGACCCGGCCGAGTCTACTGGGTTGACACCGTTCGGTCGGCAGCTCCGGAGGGATTTTCAGCACGGCTCCTGCACCCGGCTCACACCTATCCCGGGCTCTCTGGGCAGTACCCCGTACTTACTCGTCTCCATCACCGCTTTTGGTGATTCCTGTTTTATTCTACCGCCAGGATGTTAAGCCACGAGAGCTGCTCGCGCTTCTGGCGCATAATTATGCCACAGGAAGCGCCGGGTGTCAAGTACTCGTACTATGCCTATGTTGTCCATCGCGAGTGGTCAGTTGCCAACCGTTGTCTCGTTCGCCTTTCTGTTAATGGGGTTCAGTTTTTCATCAACTCAGGCCTTGATGGCTCGTGAGTTGATGATCGGATTCGCCGGCAACGAGCTTTCCATCGGCCTGGTACTGGGGGGCTGGCTGGCGCTGGAAGCGCTGGGCAGCGGCCTATCCGTCAGATGGATCCGCCGCCGGCACGTGACACTCTACGACTATGCGCTTCTCCAGATCGCGCTCTCGCTATTTCTCCCGCTATCGCTGTACGGCGCTGTCAATGTACGCTACCTGGTCGGCGCCATGCCAGGTGAGGGGGTTGACCTGCTCGCCATAATGTGGGCTGCCCTGGTCATCCTCCTCCCACTGGGGCTCGTGGACGGGATGATGTTCACGTTCGGCTGCCAGGCCTGCGCCGCGACGAGCCCCGCCGGTCGCGTCTATGTGCTGGAGGCTATCGGCGGCATTGTCGGAGGCATAGTTTTTACCAGCCTCTTTGTACCTTACTTCCAGCCTATTCAGGTTATCCTGACCTTGGCGGTCCTGAACCTGGGCTCCGCCATCTCGCTTTTGCTCACAGGCGTGCCCTCCGGCGGAACTCGTGCCCGAGTGATTACCGTCTGCGCTGCCGGGCTCTTGCTCGTGGCTATGGGATTGCTCTTTCCACCGCACGCAGACTCTCTTCACCACTGGTTCGTGCAACACCGCTGGTCACCTTATCAGGTAGTCAGTTCCCGCAACTCCATCTACGGGAACATCGCTGTCGTCCATGCCTACGAGCAGTACACCTTTTTCACCAACGGCATCCCTGCCCTGACCGCACCGACCCCCGACATTGGGCTGGCAGAAGAGGTGGTGCACCTGCCTCTGCTTTTCCGTGCCGTGCCGCGCCAGTGCATGGTGATAGGCGGCGGGGTAGGAGGCGTACTGGGTGAGCTGCTCAAGTACCCGCTCGAAAGGGTAGATTATGCAGAGCCGGATCCGGCCCTCATTCAGGCCGTTCAGGAGTTTCCCACCCCGCTCACCCAGGCGGAGCTTTCGGATGCGAGGGTAGTCATCCATCCGGTTGACGGCCGGCTGCTGGTGCAGCGGGTCGCGGGAGCTGCAACCGGCACGCAGTACGACCTGGTGATTATCAACCTGCCCTATCCCTCCACGCTGCAGTTAAACCGGCTGTACACGGTCGAGTTCTTCGAGACCGTCAGTACATTCGTTGCTGAGGAAGGGGTGGTAGTAGTCGTGGCGCCTGGCACAGGCACCTATCTGAGCCATGGTCTGCGCAGTCTTAACCTGTCCCTCTACACCGCTCTGAGCAAAGCCTTTGCACACGTGCATGTCATTCCCGGGGAGGTGACGTTGTGGCTGGCCTCGCCTGGGCTGGAGCTGGAGAGTATCCCTCTTTCCGCCCTGGAGACACGCTGGAAGGAGCGAAACATCCCGACGCGCCTGGTCAACACCGAGTATCTGCATTACACGTTCCGGCGCGACCGGCTGGAGTGGTTCTGGCATTCCCTCCGCATGGGTCATCCAGTGAAAGCTAACGAGGACCTGCATCCGACCGGGCTGCTGTACGGCCTCCTCTACTGGAGCGAGCTTTTCTCGCCCTACCTGAGCGGATACCTGACCGCGCTGACCCGGCTGCGGGTGGTCCACCTTATCTGGCCTGTGCTGGCGGTCACAGGGCTGTTCCTGGCCCTGTCCGCGCTCCCAGGTCGTGCCCATGTCGGGCGCAGGGCTACTGCGGTTGTGTCCCTCGCCGTCGGCACAACCGGTTTTATCGGCATGGCCTTTGACCTGTTGATTATCTTTGCCTTCCAGACCTTCTACGGCTACGTCTACCGGCAGATCGGGCTGCTGGTCACGGCCTTTATGGCCGGTCTGAGCCTGGGCGGGTGGTGGATGACCAGACGGCTTACGCGCACGGTCAGAGGAGGGGCCTGGCTGATACGTCTGGAGGCGCTCATTGTAGCTTACCTGGCTGTCCTGCCCCTTGCCCTGATCCTTGTGCACAGCGCGCAGAGGGACACACCCGGTTGGGCACAGTGGATCCTGCTGGGGCTGAACGCTGGGGCCGGGCTGCTGGTGGGGCTGGAGTTTCCTCTCGCCCATACGCTTATCGCAGGGACAAGGACTGGAGGGACAGCCGGCATCATCTACGCAGCCGACCTGGTGGGCGCCTGTCTGGGTGCTATAGCTGTTTCCGGTGCTCTGCTACCCGCGTTGGGACTGCTGGAGACGTGTGTGCTCCTGGTACTGGTTAAGCTCGGCAGCCTGGCTGTGGTGGCAGTGGCACGCGCACCTGTCGCTCACCTGTCTACGACGGCGATGGTTTGAAGAGTGACCGCGTTGCTGGGACTGCCGCTGACCTCCAGCCGCTTGCCTGTTGCGGCCACGTACAGGCCGACCTCCAACCGATGCATACCCGGCGTAGCGCCGAGCGGCACCTCTATCTCGTAGCTATCGGTGACGACCTCTCCGCTCATCCACAGGCTGGTGGGATACGTCCCATTCACGGGCCAACTGTCGCGCTGGCCAGCTATCGTCCCATCCGGGGCGATCAAGTGCACAAAGACGGTATAGTTCTCCTCCATCTCCCTGAGCGCTTGCCAATAGAGCGTTAGCGCGAGCTTTTCCCCTGGCGCCACGTTCTCCTGAGCCAGCTCGTAGCCAAGCAACATAACTTGCTCCCCGAACCGAATGTGCAACGGGTGGGAGATAGAGGGAAGCGCAAAGGAACGGTTGATGGCCTCTACCGCGACGGTGCCCAGGTCCACCGTTACCCCGCAGAGCTCAGCGCGCAAGGTGTGTACGCCGGGGGGCATGTCACGTGGCAGAGGCGGATTGTACCGGTCTACAATGACCTCGCCGGCACTCCACAGCGAGGTGGGATAGGTGCCGTGAACGGGCGCACCCCGGTACAGGGGCAGGCCGTTTGCCGTGATAGTGACGTGACAATCCGCAGCGGGGGAGGCATCAGCCCGCCAGAAGAGTGTGAGGTGGAGCGGCTCCCCTGGCCTTGCAGAGGTCGTGTCCAGATTGAATCCCAGCAAGCGCAGCGCGCCGATCGGCACATCCAGACGCCGGGCAATGGCCAGCCTTTCCACTGGGGGTGGCGTTTCGGCACGGCTCAGATGGATCGGCAGCTCTACATAGGTGCCCGCGTAACCGCCCTGCTCGTCCAGCACCGGTAGCGGAGCGTCCGTCCCAGGCGAGTAGAAGCCGAAGCGAACGAGGTACGCTCCGGGCGGTGCGCCGGGATGGATGGGTATGGAGAGATGATCCACCACTACCTCCCCAGGCTGCCACTGTTCAGAAGGATAATGGAACGGCAGCGTCTCTCCCCAGGTGAACCCCCATCTGTCGCTCAGACGAGCAAAGGGGATGTAGTCACCCCGCTCGGGCCGGTTCAGCACTTCCCACCAGACGGCGATCTCGACACTCCCACCGGAACGCGGCTCACCGAGGAGGGTGTATCCGCGCAGCAGAGCTGCGTAGCCGAAGTTAGCGCTCAGTGCATATTGAGGCGGGGCCAGCGAGCTGACCTGGTAGACGTGAAAAGCCGGGGTGCCATCCGGCCCCGGATAGACGCTCCTTTTTGCGTTAGCCGGAAGCATGGATTCGACCCACGCCAGGTCGTCAGAAGCCGAGCGAGGGAAAAGCCACAGTGCCTCCTGTTGCGCGGGCAGGACCACCGTTCGGCCACCCGTGAGCCAGCGCAGCCTGCCATAATCTCTGGCCAGGAAGGCGAGGGTGGGATGACGATAGTGGACACTGGCTACATACGGGGTGAGATCACTGAGATCGGCCTGGTTGAGATAGCTAGCCATGTCCACCAGATCACCGTCGGCAGCGTAGTACAGCTCGGCGGATGAAGCCCACCGGCCAAAGTAGGCCTGAGCGGAGATAGGAAGCATCACCGCCAGGAGTATCAGAACAGCGACCCCGTTACGCAAAGGAGCAGCTAGGCCCAACCATGTGCCTGCCTGGCGAGCAATCCACCACAGCCCCAGCGCCGGGAAGACGTAAATGAAGGGCAGGAGTCCGACGGTACGCAGGTTGCTTGGCGTGATCTCCCCAGTGGCCAGCGCACTGGGGAGGATCATCAATATAAGATTGGAGAGCAGGAAGACCGCCAAAGGCAGGTTTCTCTTCGTGCTGGCCGACCGGCAGCCAGCGCACAGCACAATTAATCCAAGCACCAGAAGGACGGCACCAGGCACTCCGAAGATAGGGCGAGTTGGGATGTTGAAACGGATGTAGGGGTCGCCTTTCAGGAAAAACATCCCGGCGCAGGCAACTATCCCTCTCCAGACCTCGCTCCAGCCCCTGGGAGCGACCTGGAAGGCACGGGTCGTGAAACTGCCGGGATGAGTGGCCCAGTAATGGATTAACGGGGCCAAGGTCAACAGGGCCACCAGGCCGACGAGCAGCATCTGTCCCAGCAAGGCACGATAGCGCTGCCGCTCGGTAAGTAGAAGACTCAGACAGGTGAGCGCCAGCGGGAACGGGAAAACACGCACAGCCAGGTAGGTGTAGCCAGCCAGTCCGCAGAAGAAGCCAGCCAGGAGGGTCCAGAGCACTTTGTGTCCAGGCCGACGCGAGTCAGCGTAAAATCCTCTCCACAAGGCCGCGATGGTCAGAGCTTGCATCAACGGCTGGGTCACAGCGCGGAACCCATAGCGGCTGAGGACCAGATGCCAGAAAGAGGTAGCTAGAAACTGTCTCTTA
>JAOAAG010000094.1 GCA_026418995.1 Anaerolineae bacterium | reverse complement strand
GCATATCCCGCCCCATCCAATCGGTACCAAAGGGATGGGCCAGGCACGGGGGCCGATTCCGTTCTTCCAGGTGCGTTTCCAGTCCCCTGGTGCCCAAGACCTGGCCCAGCACCACGATACCGATCAGCAGCGCAAGACTTGACAGAGCCATCCACAGCGTCCGGCGGCGACGATTGCCCCATACCGCTTGCCACAGCCTCATAGTGAATCCCCCAGACGGATGCGCGGGTCCAGCAGCCGGTACACCAGGTCGGCCAGCGTGTTCCCGACAAAGACAAAGACGGCGCTAAAGAGCACGATCCCCAGCAGGAGCGGCACATCGCCGCGTAGCCCGGCCTGAGTGGTGGCCTGGCCGAGCCCGGGATAGGCGAACACCTGCTCGGCCAGCACCGAGCCGCCGAACAGTTCGCTCAGCGAGGCGAACTGGAGCGTGACGGCTGGCAGGGCAATGTTGCGCAGGCCATGCAGCCAGATCACCCCACGCGGCGTCTCGCCCTGAGCGCGCGCATAGAGCACATAGTCGCTGTTCAGCACACCGATCAATTTTTGGCGGGTGTGCAGCGTCACGTTGGCAATGCCCAGAATGCTGAGCGTGCCCGCCGGCAAGAGCAGGTGATGCAGGCGCTGGAGCAGCGTCACCTCTTCCGCCGGAACGCCCGGCGGGCCAGCGCAGCAGATCGGCGTCCACTTGAGCGTCACCGAAAAGACGATCAGCAGCAGCAACGCCAGCCAAAAAGTGGGCGTGGAGGCCAGCAGGTAGGCCAGCCAACGCACCACACGGTCGAAAGGGGAGCCGGCGCGCGCGCCGGCCAGCACACCCAGGCCAAAGCCCAGCACGCCGGAGATGGCCCAGGCCGTCGCCATCAGGCCGAGCGAGGCTAGAAAACGCTGTCCAATCACGCGCGCCACCGGCTGCCGATAGATGAGCGAGACACCCAGATCGCCCTGTACCACACGTCCCAGCCAGCGCAGGTAGCGCTCTACCGGCGGGTCGTTCAACCCCCACCGTTCAGCGATCCGCGCCCGCTGCTCCGGCCCGACCAGCAGCATGTCGGCGCCCACATAGGCATTTACCGGGTCGAAAGGCGACAAACTGACCAGCGTAAAAGAGACCACAGAGAGCGCTCCCAGGAGCAGCACCAGACGCGCCAGCTTACGACCCAGGAATGTCAATAACTCCGCTGCGTAGGGCGTCACGGGCAGGTCCACGTCCATTCAACGATATTGGCCGTGATCGGCCAGCCGTGGCCGTGGGGTTGCACACGCTGCTTTCCCACATCCAGGCACTCGCTCACAAAGTACACATGATCCAGATTGACCAGCCAGGCCCAGGCCGCGTCGCCCAGGGCGGAGAACCCGGTCGTCCCGTCCCACTGCGCTTTCTTCCAGTAAGGGATGGCGTCAGCTTCAGTGATCGCGGTCAGCGCGCGGTCGAGATAACCGTCTACCGTGGGGTTGCTGTAGAATCCGGTATTGTACCAGCCCTGCCCGCCCATCTTACTGTGGTAGAGATTGTACATCTCGGTCTGGTCGTGACTGCCCCAGCCGAACAGCACGGCGTTGCTGTGCATCAAAGTCTGTATCTCATCCCAGCTCTTGCCCTCGACGTTGATCACGATGCCCAGAGGCTTGACCATATCGGCTACGGCCAGAGCCAGGGCCTGGCGCGTGCTGTCTGTGGCGGGATAGACCAGGGTGAATTCGGCGCGCAGGCCGTTCTTTTCCAGCACCCCGTCGCCGTCGGTGTCGGCCCAGCCACCATCGGTCAGGATTTGACGGGCTTTGTCCAGGTCATTGTCCTTGATGGCAGTAGCCGGCTCCCACCAGGGCAGGCCGTCCACCGGTCCATAGGCTGGTGCGCCGAAACCTTCGAGCACGCCGTCTACCAGCGCCTGGCGATCCACCGCGTAGTTAATCGCCTGGCGGATGGCAAGGTCAGAGGTGACGTCGTTGCCGATGGGGTACCCATCATCCGTCCTGGCGCCAGTGTCGGGCACCATAGGGAACATGATGCCACGATTGTCCACGCTCTTGACGGGCAGGACGCGCATACCGGGCACCGTCTGCTTGCCCAGCGCAGGCGGGACGGAGACAACCTGCACCTGCCCGGCCTTGGCGGCCGCAAAGGCCGCATCCTCATCGAGAAATAGAAAGACTAACCGCTGAAAGTGAGGCTTTCGGCCATAGTAATAAGGGTTCGCTTCAACGATCAATTGCTGGCCCTCATCCCAGCGCACGAGTTTGTACGGCCCGGAGCCGATGGGATTGCGGCCATAGTCAGGGCCGTGCGCATGCTGCGGCACGATGCCCAGAGTGATCAGGCGATTGACGAAGGTGCTCTGGGGTTGCTTGAGACGCAGCTCGACCGTGTACTCGTCGAGTGCGGTGGCCGATTCAAGCTGGGTCAGGTCAACTACGCTGGCGCTACCACCTGCAGCATTGAAGGTATAGGCCACATCCGCTGCCGTGAGCGGATGTCCGTCGGAGAATTTGACGTCGCGACGGATTTTGACCGTCCACACCAGCCCGTCGTCGCTGACCTGGTAACTTTCGGCCAGGTCGGGGACGATGCGCAGGTCATTATCGCGCGTGAGCAGGGTGCTCTGGAACAATGGCGAGCCGTAGCGCCCCCAGCCGGTGGTGGGGTCATATCCTTCCTCGCGCTCGCCGCCGACGGCCAAGGTCAGTTCGGTGCGCGTGACCGGCGCCGGCACGGTCTCTGTCGGCGCGGATGGGGGGGCCATCGGCGCAGGCGCGCGCCCGCAGGCAGCGATCAGACCGAGTAACAATACGGCAGATAGATAGAATATGACGCGTGTCTTCACAGTGCTCCCTCCCTAAGAAATTTGTACTCAGGCCAGTGAAATCAAGCGTTGAGCCCGATTAAGCTTCGCATGCTGAAACGTAAGGCTTCTCGCTACAAGCACGGCACACATACTTACCCTCTTGCTGCACCAGGTGAGTTTTCAGCACCGGCTCTCCACAGCAAGCACACAGAGCGCGTGCCGAAGTGCACGGCTCGATCGGCCATGTGACAGCAACCCGTTGAAAGGCAAACAGCACCTCGTCTGGAGTGGTGAGCAGGGCCGCTATATATTCGTCCAGCAGCACCTGGTACTGAGCGGTTTCGCGCATTGAGGCCTGCTCTTTTTGAATCTTCTCCTCCAACATCAGCAGATGTGTATTCTCCGGCATAGCGCGCTCCTGGAGCGAGAGGCGGAGCCCTTCGTCCTGGCCGTACACGAAAGTGTAGACGTGTTTGCCCCAATCACGGAGCCAGAGTTTGCGATTCCCCAGGGTACAGCCGGTCAATATTTGCACGGCGTCTACAGCCGACGTCGTGTTCTCGACGATGACGCGCAGGTTCTGCCAGTACATCCGCTCCAAGGTCAGACGGGGCAGTGCTGCCTGAGCAGCCCGATAGCCGATGACCAGGTCCGGGCAGAGATGGCCGTGGAAGTCGGCCACGCGTTTCAATTTCATATCCACCAGCATATCATCTCCCTGCTCTTGATCCACATCCACCCGGAAATGGAGCACCCATTGGCCATGCCAGATGAATGGGCTTGCCGGCCGCGTCAGGTCCCGATACAGCGCGTAGACCTCCTGATGGGCCCGCACCAGATAGAGTACCGACGGATCGTGCGTGGAAGCACGAAAACGCCCGATAACCTCCGTCACCTCATAATCACGACCACCATAATGGAAGGAAATGGGCGCCTGGAGGGTGTTGTCGTAATCCACGGCCACCAGTTGCTGGATCGGCTCGACGCGATCGGCGTGGATCTGTCGGAAGATAGCTTCTCTCGTCAGCATCCTGACCCTAAAAGAACACTTTTGCCAGCCGGAGCAGTCCTTGTTTCCATGGCATGCGATGGGTGATCCCGCTGGTGCCCCTGATCCTGTCGGCATGTTCCAGGTACCAGCGATAGTTACGCAGCAGCGCTTCCCGATTGGAGTAGCGGGGTTTGAATCCCAGCCGTTCCTCGGCCCTGGCGATGGAAACATAGGAGTCCTTGCCCACGGTCTCATAGATCCACTCGTAGAGTGGCGATAGCCCCAGGCGCTCCAGCATCCGCAGTACCAGGATCGCCGGCCTCTCTGGGATAGAAATCACTCGCCGGCCGTGGCCTGCGTAGTCCAGCACGGCCTGGAAATCCGACCGCAGCGTGCCGAATTCCTTAGCACCTATGTTGAAGGTGTCGTTCACCGTCTCGCGTGGCAGTGTGGCGCAGAGCCAGATCGCCTGGCACAGGTCTTCCACATCCAGCAGTTGGTACCGGTTGTCGCCTTTTCCCAGGATGGGGAAGTTTTTGCCATCTCTGGCCCACTCGTACAGCAGCGCAAACACTCCTAGCCGCTCCGGTCCGACGAAGGATTTGGGACGCAGGATGGGGATACACATCCCCTTGCGCCGGTATTCCTCACACACCTGCTCGGCCAGCACTTTGGCCTTCCCATAGGGCCCCACGCCCCGCAGGGGGTCGGTTTCAAGCAACGGATGGTGGTCGGGAATGCCGTAGACAGCGGTGGACGAGATGTGGATCACCCGATCCACCTGTTTATGGAACGCCTCTTCCAGAACGGTGCGCGTGCCTTCTACCTCGGTGGAGAAAATGTCGGCCGGATCGTAGAGCGGCAGGGCTGCTGCCGCATGAACGACGACATCCACGCTCTCCAGCGCAGCGCGCACCGTCTGCGCGTCGCGGACATCGCCTCTGAGCGCCCGCACTCGGCCCACCACATCCAGGTAGTCAAGCGGCGCAATATCCAGCGAGACCACGTGTTGCCCTCGCGCGAGCAGGTAGCGGATCAGGTTAATGCCTAGGAAGCCTGAGCCGCCGGTGACGAGGTAAGTTTGCGACTGGTGACTCAACCTCTCTCCTCCAAAGACCGCAGGGCGGCGCCAAGCGCACGGTTACAGGCGGCGATGTGTGCCACTGCTGCCTCGATATGGCGCGCGCTCTCCTCCCGCCCGATCTCTGCAATGCGCGCTGCCCACTGTTGAAAGCTGTCAGCATATGCTTCGTTCTGCTCGATCCAGCCAGCCAGCAGCGCACAGAGGGTGACGAGATCTACCAGCACCATACGCCCTCCTGGCTCCGGGCGGATACGCTCTATGATCAAACCTGCATCGCTTGCCGTGCCCATATCCCTTCCCTCCGCTCAGTGACTGCGCCCGACAACAAAAAAGGGCCATTAGTGTCGTTCCGGATTCAATCCGGTAACGGCCTTCATGGCCCTTACGTGTTTATGTATCTGCTAGACAGCAGTATGCTTAGACAGTATCCGTCTGAGTCAGGTAGATAGCGTGACGGATAAAGTCAATTTTCGCAATATGACCTCGCACCAGCTTCTGTTCACCCAGCAGGTTGACCAGCAGGCAGGTCTCGCCTTCAGACTGTGCCAGCACCACGTCTTGCATGATCTGCTGTTCGTCGCCGTTCTTAATGATGTAGGCCCTTGCCTCGCACATCCCGGCTCCTCTACATAAAAGCAAACGCCACGCTCCGGCTTTCAAGCCAGAGGTGGCGGTCTCCAGACGCGCTACGGGGCCGACTTCATGTCGGCGGGGTTGATTATATCACGGCTCCCAGATGTGTCAACCTCCAGGGCCTGGCGAATGATCTCGATAGCGGCGTCTATCTGCTTGGTCAACGCTTTCCACTCGATACCGACGATCTCGAAATGCGGCTGGTTGATCGGCAGCAGCAGCTTACGCCCCCGGGCACCTGCAACTGCCTCAGCGATAGCCGGGGTGATCTCCCCCATCATCGAGTTGGGCACGACGATACCGATGGGGCCCAGGATGAAGTCGGCTTCACCAATGGACACACGGATGGCATTCTCGCCGCTGGCGCCCCGGCTGGCGCGCGCCTCCATCATCTTTTGTGTGGCGACGGCGTTGGTCCCCAGGGCCAGAATCTCGATATCGAGGGGCAGTTCCCGGCGCAGTTGAGTGACAATCTGCGCTCCGATGCCGCCGCCCATGCCATCCACCACGGCAATAACCCATCCAGCGGTCCTGGCAGTGGTATAGTCTCGCTGTCTGATCATAGGCATCCTGACCAGAGATTACGGACGGCTCTCAGCCTGCCTCTCCGAAGGTGTGCGGTCTGTTAAAGCCAGTATGAGCAATCCCACCAGCGCCAGCGCCCCGCCCAGCCGAAACATCATAGCCGCGCCCACCGCATCATACAACACACCACCGACAAACGCGCCCAACCCGGCACGCAGCCCCATCACCACGCCCGTGAACATTCCCTGTGCCGTGGTCCTCAACCCGGGAGGAGCGACCTCAGCGGCATAGGAAACACCGGCCGCCCACATTGTCGAAAAGGCCGGGCCCTGCAGCAACTGGATAGGGATGGCCAGCCATGGAGCCCGGAGCAGGGAGTAAGCGATCCCCTGGATAAAGCAGGCCAGCATCGAGACCGCCAGCGCCCCCCTGTTTCCCCAGCGCTGGAGCAACCGGTCGGCGTAGAACCACAGCGGCACTTCGCCCATCGTCGCCACAGTCATGGAAACCCCCATCAACGTCTTGGTGGCCCCCAGCTCGCTCAGGTAGAGGAACAGGAAATTGATGACGAAGACCAACCCCAGGCTGCCGATAAAGACGGTGAGCAGAAAAAGCAACCAGCGCCTGTGGGTCAACAGCCGGCGCAGGTCACTTGAGAAACTGGAGCGGATACTGGACTGGACCACCGGCAGGAACAAAGACACGAGGATCGCGCACCCCATAAGTGCGAAGTACCCATAAAACGCCCAGTGCAGACCATTCCGTTCGATCACCTCCCCTGCGATAGGAGAGGTCAATCCCCATCCTACGGCTCCCCACAGGCGTTGCTTTCCGTACTCGCTCCTGTGCTCGCCCAGCAACTCGACCACGGTGTTGTCTACAATGGGCATCGTCGGCGCTCCGAAGAACGCGAAGGCGATGACAGCGACCATCAGCCAGGGGAAATCGGGGGCTATAGATAGCCCTCCCACCGCTACCACGGAGAGCACCAATGCCAGCAGCATCAGTTTCTTGTGCTGCCGGGTGGCATCGGCTAATGCACCCCACAACGGCGCCGCCACGAGTGAGACCAGCGGCGAAATGCCTCCCAGCAACCCGATCTGCCGGCCTGTTAATCCAATCTGCCTGTAGTAGAGCGCCAGAAAGGGGAACAGGCAAGACATGGCCGCAAAGAAGAAGAAGTAGAACAGTTTAGGAAACAGCATTGTAGTCTTGAGTGAACGCTTCATTACGTTAGCTTTCCTCACCGTTGATCTTCAGCGGTCCCTCCAGTGGCTGCTGGGCGCGCTCCCCCAGCAAGCGTGCCTTCTTGTAGGCGGCCCAGATCGCTTTGGACAGAATCGTGCGCATCCCCCCCTTTTCCAACTGGTAGATGGCCTCGGCGCTGGTACCACCGGGCGAAGTGACCATGTTGCGCAACTGAGCCAGGTGCAGGCTCGATTGTTGCGCAAATTTGGCGGAACCCAGCACAGTCTGGATAACGAGTAACTGCGCCTGGTCACGGGAGAAGCCCAGGTGTACCGCCGCATCCACCAGCGCTTCCATCAGCAGGAAGACGTAGGTGGGGCCGGTGCCGCTGACGGCCGTGGCCATATTCAGCGCGTCCTCATCCGTGACGTACAGCTCCAGTCCCATTGTCTGCAGGATGGCCTGTGCCTGCTCCTTCTGCTCGTCGCTGACGGCAGGGGCGGCCATCCATACCGTCATCCCCTCGCCGATCTGGGCTGGCGTATTGGGCATCGTGCGCACTACGGCTGCGTGGTCCAGTCCATTGGCAATGACCGCGATGGGCACGCCGGCGACGATGGAAAAGACCAGTGCCGTGGATCGGATATGTCCTCGCAGCTCTGGCAGCACCTTGGGGATGACCTGTGGCTTTACCGACAAAACGACGATATCGGCGTCCTGAACAGCAGCCACGTTGTCGGTAGTCGTCTGCACACCATGCCGTTCTCTCAGTTCCTCGCACCGTTTAACCAGCGGGTCGCTGGCAATGATCTGCTCCGGTACGACCTCACCCGCGCGCAGGAGCGCGCGGATGATAGCCTCGGCCATCACACCACTGCCGATGAAAGCGATTTTCATCCCATTGAGTTTTCCAGATGGCATCAATCCTCCTGAAGAGTGCAGGATATGGGGTTCGTCGCCCCGTCTCACACCACGTTGTACTCGAAAATCTCCCTTCCTTCGCGGAAACGGGCCAGGTCGAGCCCGCTGATGTCCAGGGTATGGGCCTTCCCGTCGAGTATCTCCTCGGCGAGCAGCAGACCACAGGCCGGGCCGTGCTGGAAACCGTGACCACTAAAGCCGCCAATGCAGAAAAACCCCTCCACCTCGGGTACGCGCCCCAGGATAGGATGCGCGTCCGGCGAGTTCTCATACAGGCCGGCCCAACGGCTGGCCAGCCCGGCGCGCTCCAGCACCGGCAGCCGCCTGACCGCCGCCTCTAGATGCACCAGCTCCCACTCCCGGTCAACCGACTGATCGAAGCCTGGTGGTTCGTCAGGGTTAGACATGCCGGTCAGGATACCTGGCCCCTCCCGGTGGAAGTACAACGACCGGGCAAAATCAATCACGAAGGGGAAATCCGGTGGCAGCTCCGCGATGGGGCCGGTGACCACGATCTGACGGCGCACCGGAGAGATGGGAATCTCCACGCCGGCCATACGGCCCACCTGGGCTGCCCAGGGGCCAGCCGCGTTGACGACGACCGGGGCGGCCACTTCTCCGTGTAGAGTTACCACGCCCTGCACGCGCCCGCCCGCGACACGTATGCCAGTCACTTCCACGTCGGTCAATAGCCTGGCCCCCAGCCTGCGTGCCCCGGCGACGTACCCCTGCACCACGCCCGCCGGATCCGCCAGGCCATCATCGGGGTTGAAAGTGGCAGCAAGGACATCCTCCAGATTCAGCAACGGGACCATCTCAGCGACCTGCGCCGGGTCCAGCCATTCTGTGCGCACACCCAAACGACGTTGCATCTCCACGTTCTGGCGGAAAACGGCCACATCCCGCTCATCGGTCAGCAAGAAGAGATAACCACAATGACGCACATTGATCGGCTGGCCCAATTCCTCCTCGAAGCGGTCAAGCATCGGGAGGCTCAGCAGTGACAGGCGCACGTTAATCTCGGTACCGAACTGATAACGGATGCCCCCGGCGCACTTGCCGGTCGCCTCCATGCCGAAGAAAGGCTGCCGCTCCAGCAACAGCACGTTCTTGCAACCTTTGAGCGCCAGGTGATAGGCGGTGCTGGTGCCCATCACCCCTCCACCAACAATGACCACATCCGCAGCCCTGGGCAATTCCATACCCGTCTCTCCAATTCAGATATTGGTGCAACAGTTACCTGCTACCGGCCTGGTCACTCTGGAGGATAACCACCGCCGCTACGATCAGCACCGCCCCCAGCCACTGCGGGGCCTCCAACCTTTCGCCCAGAAAGGCCCAGCCCAGAAGCGCGGCGACAAACGGCTCCAGCGTGGCCACCACGCTGGCGTTGCTGGCCGGCACCCGGCGCAGCGCAGCATTGAACGCCAGTCCTCCGCCCAGGGTAGGCCCCAGCCCCATGACCAGTAGCCAGAGCACGATAGCGGGATCGCTCGCTATACGCGCCAGCTCCGTCAGCGATTGGAAGGGGAACATCACTAACGTCCCGATGCCAAGCGCGTAGGCCAGTGTGGTCCACAGGGTGTAGCGGGCCTGGGCCACCTTGCTGAATATCGTGTACAGCCCGTAGGTAAGCCCGGCCCCTAATCCGGCCAGTATGCCGGGCAAATTGAGACGCATCTGGGCCAGGTCGTAGGCCTGCCCGACCAGCGCACAACCCAGGCAGGTGATCAGCACCGCGCTGCCCTTGAGGAGACTGGGACGCTCCCAGAGGAGCGCGATACTGAAGACCGTCACCCATGCTGGCGCCGTATACATCAGTGCCGCTGCCATCCCCATCCCGAGCCAGGCGATGGCATAGATATAGACGATGTAAAACGCCGCCACACCCAGCATGCCGAAAGCCAGGAACAGCGGCCAATCGCGCCGCTCCAGCTTCAGCCAGGCCCTCTGCCGCCACGCTATCGCCACAAACAAGGCCACCGCGGCAATGCCAGCCCGGTAGAAAACGATGGTGAAACGAGACAACCCGTATGCTTCCAGCCCTCTGTAGAACAGCCCCAGTGTCGCCCACAGGCAGGCTGCGATAAGGGCCAGTCCATATCCAGGCAAATGCTCCGACCTCACTACAGCGCTACCTCGATGCCCAATCCAAGCTCGCGGGCGGCCTCCAGCACGGCGCCGGCTGCCGCCACATCCTGGACCGCGACCCCTACCGATTTGAAGACCGTAACCTCCTCGGGGGACACGCGCCCGGCCTTGATTCCGGCAGCGACCTCGCCCAGCTCTGCCCAGAGATGAGATTCGCTTATCACCCCCTGGCCCAGTGGGATCAGCAAATCGCCCGCCTCGGCCAGGCTGGAAGGGCGGTGGTCAACGATCACTCTGGCCCTCTGCACCGTCCGGGTCGGGAGCTCCTGCATCTGCGGGGTGTAGGCGCCCACCGCATTGATGTGCGTGCCCGGCCTGAGGTCGGCGTCCTCGAAGACTGGGGAGGAAGAGGTGGTAGCAGTGCAGATGATATCAGCCTGACGCGCCGCTTCGGCGGGGCTTCCGGCTACGTTTACCGGCAGCGCTAACTTCGCGCTCATCTCGGCGGCGTAAGCAACTGCTCGCTCTGGAACCACGTCGTAGACCCAGGCCTGGCGGATCGAGCGCACGGCACACACCGCCTCCAGTTGAGTGCGCCCCTGCACTCCAGCGCCGAAGATAGCCACGCTTTGGGCATCCTGCCGTGCCAGCAGGTCGGTAGCCGCACCGGACGCTGCCCCGGTGCGCAGCGCGGTCAGGTACGTGCCGTCCATCACCGCAGCCGGCGCCCCTGTTTCCGCGTCTATCACCACCACCAGCGCGTGGATGAGGGGCAGCCCCCGGGCTGGATTGTCATGGAACACAGAGACGATTTTGATCGCCATACGGTCGTCCGCCCCAAGGTAAGCGGGCATAAACAGCGTCAGCCCGCTGTGTTTGGGCACGCGCAATGCCACCCGCACGGGCATCTCGGCCTGAGACGTAGAGAGCTGGATAAAGGCGGCCTTCATCACCTCGATGGCCTGCCGCATCGGCAGCGCCCGGCGTACATCATCACCGGAAAGGAGACGCAGCTTCATTGTGCGCACCCCCTCTTCAGGTGACAGTCACCTTGGAGGTGACTGTCACCTGAAATATTTTGCCCGGGTTCAGGATATGGTTCGGGTCGAATGCCGCTTTGATACGCCGGTGAAGGGCAATCAATGCCTCGTCCATCACCAGCGGCAAGTATTCCAGGCGCTTGGAACCGATCCCGTGCTCCCCGCTGATCGTCCCTCCCAGGCGGGCCACGGTGCGGTACAGCTCCGTGAGTACCTGGGGCAACCTCTCCTCCCATTCCTCCATCGGCGTCTCCGGCCGCTTGATGATGGTGGCGTGGAGGTTACCGTCGCCGGCATGGCCGTAACAGGGAATCAACACCTCGTATTGCCTGGAGAGCCGCTCCAGCTCCGGCATCAGAGCGGTGATGTGCGCCGGGGGCACAACGATGTCCTCCAGGCTCTGGACCGGGCAGATAAGCTTGAACGCTTCGGCCAGGTTCTGGCGCGGACGCCACATCCGGCGTTCCGCAGCCGGGTTGTCGCCGACGTAGACATCCAGTGCCCCGGCCTCCAGGCAGATGTCAACCACGGCATTACACTCCGCTTCGATCTGCGAGCGGTCGTAGCCATCCACCTCAATGAGCAACATCGCACCAATGTTAGGATGAGGGGGCGATTCGCCCAGGTAATCGTAGGCGGTTTGGACCGACAAGCGGTCCATAAACTCGATCGAGGTGGGGATCATGCGCCCCTGCGTCATGATACGCGGCACGGCGGCAACCGCCGCAGCGACATCGGCGAAAGGCACCAGCAATACCGCGCGTGTCCTGGGCAGCGGCAGCAGGCGCAGGATGATGCTGGTGAAAATACCCAGCGTTCCCTCGGACCCCACCATCAGATGCAGCAGGTCGTAGCCGGTGACATCTTTGACGCGTTTCCCTCCCAGTTGCACGATCTCACCGGTGGGCAGCACAACCTCCAGCCCCAGCACGTACCTGCCGGTAACGCCGTATTTGATCGCCCGTCCACCGCCAGCGTTTTCCGCCACGTTGCCCCCGATAGTGCAGCTCTCCACGCTCATCGGGTAGCCGGCATAGAACAGGCCGTATGGCTCTACGGCCTGATTGATCTCGTTGGTGATCACACCTGGCTCGACGACGACCACCATGTTCTCCGTATCTATCTCCAGGATACGATTCATACGCTCAGTGGACAGGAGTATACCACCGAACACCGGCACCGCGCCACAGGAAAGGCCTGAGCCAGCGCCGCGCGGTGTGACCGGGATAAGCTCTCGATTGGCCAGCCTCATAATAGCCGCCACCTCCCTGGCGCTGGCAGGTTTGACAACCACCTCAGGCGGATGTGCCAGCGACAGGTCTGCTACCTCGTCGTGGGCATAGGAGGCCAGCCTCTCCTCGTCGGCATAAACAACGTGTCGCTCGCCGACAATGTCCGCCAGTTCCCTGGCGATCTCAGGCGTGACGGGGTTGTAGGTGCTCATGATAGGTCCTGCCTCAGTTCGGAGAGGAGACGCTCAAAGCGCCTCCCATATTCCACGTAGTTGTGAAATCGCTGTTCCTCAGGAGAAGCGGCCCGCTGTTCATGCTGAACGACAGAGAGGTGGGGTTCTATGGAAAACCCGCCATCGTAGCCACTGGCGAGCAGGTCCTGGACAATGCGGCGCACATCACCGTCCCCTTCGCCGGGGAAAGTATAACGCATAGTCTGGGTTTGCGGGTCCCACACCCCATCCTTTATGTGCACGTAAGCGACGTGCTCCTTGACATGGGTGTAGAACTCCCAGCTCGACTGTTTGGGGTAGGGCCTGGGTTTGGAACGGTCGTCGGTGAACACAGGATTTCCGGTATCGAACACGAGCTTCAGGCCAGGGACGTTTTCGACCAGGCGCAGTGTGTGCTGCCAGCTCATCCCTCCGTAGTTCATACAGTTCTCGTGAAGGGGGGTGATGCCGGCATCGGTGAACATCTGGCACAGGATGCGCAGTCTGCGGAAACGCTCTTCTTCCATCTGGTCATCCGGCTCGCGGCCCGGCAGGACGGCGTAGCTCATGATACGCACCATGCGGGTACCCAGTCGCTGCATGCGGGGGATTGCTCGCCCGACCTCTTCCAGAGTAAGGTCGAACGGATCGGTGACCTGTTTGGCCCAGTTGGCAATGGCAGAGCCGAAGCAGTTGACATGGATTCCAGCAGCCTCCAGTTTAGCCGCGACCTCTTCAAACAGGGGATCGGGAATGTCGTGAATATTGATCCCGTTGATATTGCGGGCCTCGATGCAGTGCCAGCCGAGTTCCTTCGTCGCCCGAATCTGCCCTTCGATGTCCGGCGCGGCTTCGTCGGCAAATCCTGTAAGATACATCGTGCGTACTCCTTGGGTCGAAAATATGCTGGCGGGGTTGCCAGCTCAGTCGGGTGCCGCAGACAGCAGGGTTGTATTGTAACCCAAACGCATCAAACTGACAATAGAAGCGCATCCCCTCAATCCATGTCTTATCTGGACCTGGAACTGACCCCCGGGATGGGGCCTGGACTTGCGCCTTCCTGAAAACTGAGGCATCATATATAGGCGCGGAGACTCCGTCCGGATTCTGGTCAGCGCTCTATACCCTAATATAACCCAGCCCGTGCTCTGAGCGTGGAAAGCGCTATCTCTCCCGGCAGGCGGCAAGCGAAAAAGGGCTTCAACGAGCAAAAGCAGGGCGTTTTACACACTATATCTAACCGCAGAGGGCGCCAAGAATCTAAAAAGCCTTTGCGCCCTTGGCGCCCTTTGCGGTTCAGAATTTAACCGCAGAGAGCGCGAAGAGCGCAAAGGAAGGAAAGGAGATTTGAAGCTCTTTGCGCCCTTGGCAGTTCAGGTGAAAGGAACGCAGATGCATACAAGGTTACAATCTTTACCCCCTCAACTTGCGCTACTGGTGGGTGTGCTGGCAGCTTCTACTGCCTCACCCCTCATCCGGCTGGTTCAGACGGAGGTGAATTCGCTGGCCATCGCGGCCTGGCGGCTCACGCTAGCGTCGGCCATTCTGGCTCCTGTCGCACTGATAGCCCGGCGGGAGGAGTTGCGCCGCCTTGTCAGCAGGGACTGGCTGCTTATGCTGGCCTCCGGAGTGATGCTCGCCATCCATTTTGCCACCTGGATTTCCTCACTGGCATACACCTCGGTTGCCGCTTCCGTTGCACTGGTCAGCACCAGTCCGCTGTTCGTGGGATTGGGGTCTTTTCTCATCCTGAGGGAGCGGATCACCAGGGCGCTGGTGATCGGGATGGTCATCGCTGTTATCGGTTCTGCGGTAATCGGGCTGGAGGATTGGGGGCAGGGAAGTCACCGCCTGACCGGTGACCTGTTAGCCCTGGCGGGCGCCATCTCGGTGGCCATCTATTTCCTCATCGGGCGGCGCTTGCGCTCCAGGCTCTCCCTCGTCGCCTATGTGTTCCCCGTTTACGCCACTGCAGCGTTCACCCTCATGCTTGTGGCGGCTATATTCGAGGTGTCGCTGAGTGGGTACCGGGCCACACACTGGCTCTGGCTGCTGCTCCTGGCGCTGGGCCCGCAGATCCTCGGACACTCCTCGCTCAACTGGGCGCTCAGACACCTGCCAGCCACCTACGTGACACTGGCTGTCCTCGGAGAGCCGATCGGCTCCAGCATCCTGGCCTGGCTGATCCTGAGCGAGGTGCCAAGCGTGGTCACTGTTCTGGGGGGTGCGCTGGTCCTAACCGGTATTGTGATCGCCGGGCGGGAGTAACCCACAACCTCCCGCAGGCTGTCAAACCTCAGGCAGCTTTCATCCCAGACGGCGCCCCGTTGTGCCGTCGAAGAAATAGAGATGAGCGAAGGGGAAGAGGGCCTCTATCTCATCGCCCCTATTGAGCGTCTGATCCAGCTCGCCCGTCACAACGTAGGCGCGGCTCCCTGTACGCAGGTGAAGCAACTGAGTGCGGCGCGCGAAGGCCGGCTCTATCACCTCCACTACCCCACGTATGCGCACGCCCTCCGGCAACACCCGCCCGCCATAGAGCGCCAGGGCAGCCTCCGGCCGCACACCCAAGGTCACCGTCTGACCGGAGCGGGCGAGATGCCTGACGGCCTCCGGTAGAGGAACGGTGAATTCTCCCAGATGCAGCTCGCCGTCGGCTACGGTGCCGCCATGGAAGAGGTTCATCGGTGGGCTACCCAGAAATTCGGCAACGAAGGTGTTGATGGGATGTTGTCGCAGCTCCTGATAAGGGCCCACCTGCTCGATGCGCCCTTGGCGCATCACCGCCACCTGATCTCCCAGCGTGATAGCCTCTACCTGGTCATGGGTCACGTAAATAGAGGTGATCTGGAACTGACGCAGCAGGCGCTTGATCTCGATACGGGTCTGGACGCGCAGTTTGGCGTCCAGATTGGAGAGCGGTTCGTCGAAGAGGAAGAGGCGGGGATTGCGCACAATGGCGCGGGCGATCGCTAAGCGCTGCTGCTGCCCGCCGGAGAGGGTGCCGGGCTTGCGCTTGAGCAACTCCTCGAAACCGAAGCCCATCACCTCGGAGGTGATACGTATCCGCTCCTCCGTCTCCCGATCCGCGACTTTATGCACCCGGAAGAAGAAAGCCAGGTTGCCATGGCCCTCAAAGTGAGGGTAGAGAGCGTAGTTCTGGAAGACCATTCCGATGTACCGGTCGCCAGGTGGTACGTCGCGCATGTCCCGGTCGTCGTAGAAGACATGGCCACTGTAGTCGGTGTCCAGCCCTGCGACAACGCGCAGCAGAGTGCTCTTACCGCACCCCGAAGGGCCGACGATGGCAAAGGTCTGGCCGTTGGGGATGGTGAGGTTAACATGGTCGAGCGCCACCACCGGCTCTTTGTGGCCGGCAAGATCGTGTTCCTGGGCCGAGCGCGCGCTGACCCGCTCAGCGAAGGCCCGGTCGCTCTGCCCCCGGTAGACGCCCCCACCATGTAAGAGGCCGCCGAAAAGCCTGGCAGGGGGGAAGATTCTGGTTACGTCCTGCAATCGTATCGTTGCCATACCGTCAGCTCGTGAGGTGACGGTCACTTCGGACGTGACCGTCACCTTAGCAGTGTGGCCAGCGTCTGCTCTGCCGCCTCGAGCCGGGCAAGCACCCGTTCCCGTCCGATCGCCTCAAGCGAGCCGAACAGAGGCGGCGAGACCTGCTTGCCACTGGTGGCCCAGCGTATGATACCGAACAACTGCCCGGCCTTGAGGCCCAGTTCCTGGGCCAATGCCCGCAGCGGCTGTTCCATTGCCTCTCCCTCGAATGGCTCGATGGACGCCAGCAACTCCCGCACCCGCTGCAGCGCGATCAGGCTTTCCTGGGGCGTCATCTTATCGCCTATGAGCCTCTCCGCCGGAACCGGCTCAATCTCCCGGAACATAAAATCAGTCCACTCCACGACTTCGTTCAGCCGCCTGAGCCGCTCGCGCACCAGGGGGACGATCTTGAGCAGCCGCGTGCGCTCCCCCTCCGGGCACGGGTCGGGCACGAGGCCCGCCTGCTGCCAGAACGGAAGCAGCCGCTCCAGGAGCGCCTCCGCCGACAGGCTGCGAATGTAGACGCCATTCATCCAATCGAGTTTGTCGTAGGAGAAGGTGGCAGGTGCGCGGTTAACGCGGAAAAGGTCAAAGCGTGCGATCAGCTCTTCGCGGCTGAAGATTTCCTGCTCCTCCCCTTCCCCCGGTGCCCAGCCCAGCAGGGCCAGGAAATTGAGCAGCGCGTCCGGCAAGTAACCCTGGGCACGGAACTCGGCGATGGAAGTGGCGCCGTGACGTTTGGAAAGTTTCTTGCCATCGGTACCCAGCACCAACGGCACGTGACAGTAGACGGGCGTTTCCCAGCCCAGCGCCTGATAGAGTAGGACGTGTTTGGGTGTGCTGGGAAACCACTCGTCGGCGCGGATGATGTGAGTGATCTCCATCAGATGGTCGTCTACCACGACGGCCAGGTGGTAAGTGGGGAAGCCGTCGGATTTGAGCAGCACCTGGTCGTCTATCTGGGCGTTCTCAAACACGGCGTCGCCCCGCACTACATCGTGAACGACGGTCTGGCCGGTGAGCGGTACTTTGAGGCGGATGACGTGCGGCTCGTCGGGCGAGATAGCGCCAG
Source organism: Anaerolineae bacterium (assembly GCA_026418995.1). Lineage (GTDB taxonomy): Bacteria > Chloroflexota > Anaerolineae > B4-G1 > B4-G1 > JAOAAG01. The sequence continues at coordinate 18,435 of JAOAAG010000094.1, read as the reverse complement.
GTGGCAGGTTACGGCAGTGACGGTCATACATCGGTGTCTCTTTGCGGGCGCGTTGCTCGGCACGGAGCTGTGCCAGGCGCTCGGGGGTGCAGTGGCAACGGTAGGCCCAGCCCTGGGCGACCAATTCCTCGGCCACCGCGCGGTAGAGGTGCAGGCGGTTCGACTGGATATACGGCCCATACGGCCCACCGACAGCATAGCGGGCGGCATCCTGCAAGCCTGCTTTTTGCAGCTCTTCCAGTCCTGGCCCCTCGTCCCAGTCCAGCCCCAGCCAGCGCAGACCATCAAAGATGCTGACCAGGCTCTCAGGATGGTAGCGAGTACGGTCGGTATCCTCGATGCGCAGGATAAACCGGCCGCTCATCTTGCGGGCGAAGAGCCAGTTGAAGACCACCGTGCGCACGCTGCCGATGTGCAGCTTTCCGGTAGGGCTGGGAGCGAAACGGACGCGGACGGTCATATTTCAATACTCAATACGGTGGCTCCGCCGGCCCCTCGTAGCCGCACATTCCCACGCGGGGCGAATTGACCAGTGGCACCAGCCCGCCGTATTCATCGTGCGGGTGGTCCTGCGCATGCACATCACATAGTAAGCCCGTCTTCTCGTACTCGTACATGCACTCGATGCACAGCCAGGATGCCGACTGGCCGCACTCCATACAGGGGGCTTCTGGGGGTAGATTACGTGCCATCAGGGCAATAGGGTGAGGCGTGGTCGGTTTCCCCTCGCGCACCGCTACGCAGGTGATGAGCGTCTCGGAGGTGGTGCCAAAGTCGTAGATATGCGTTAGCTCCACCCCCGGAGCGAACACCTGCTCGGCACGCCTGCCCATCGGTATCTCACGCCCGCCCCAGCCGCGTCCAGGGGAGAACTCGCTCAGGTGGTCGCAGCACTCCAGCCAGATCGCACGCAGATAGCTATCGAGTTCTCTGAGCGTGGCCTCTCCGTTCATCTCCAGGTCCAGCCAAAAAACGCCGCTCGGAACGTCCTGGACGCGCAGGTGGTAGAGCTTCTGCACGTCGCCGGGCTGGGCATCGGCCTCAGCGATGACGGCCTGGCGTTTGGGGCAAACGGGAAGGTGCTTGGCCATCCCGGACTTGGTCACCTCCTCCCCGCAGTAGGTACATTTTCCACGCGATTGTTTTCGTCGAGGCATGCAGTACTCCCGGTTTCCGTGGCTACTCCAGTAGCCCTGACTTTGGGCCTGCCGCAGGCGTAGGAGCCGGTAGAACTTTATCTCAAATTGAGGACAATGCCGTACCTACACCTTGGCTGCGATCTTGCTCCACTCGTCCTTGAGCGTTACCGTGCGGTTAAAGACAAGTGTCCCCCCGGAAGAGTCGGGGTCCACACAGAAATAGCCCAGCCGCTCGAACTGGAAGCGGTCGCCCGGCCGGGCGCTTGCCAGGCTGGGCTCGACCTTGCAGCCGGTCAGCACCTCCAGCGAGTTGGGGTTGATGACAGAGGTGAAATCCCCCTCCGGCACCTCCTCCGGGTTGGGCTGGGTGAAGAGGACGTCATACAACCGTACCTCGGCATCGAGGGCATGCGCAGCAGAGACCCAGTGGATGGTAGCTTTGACCTTGCGCCCATCGGGGGCGGCGCCGCCTTTCGTCTCTGGGTCGTAGGTGCAGCGCAACTCGACCACTTTCCCCTGCGCGTCCTTCACCACGTCCACACACTTGATGAAGTAGGCGTAACGCAACCTGACCTCGCGCCCTGGCGCCAGGCGGTAGTACTTGGGCGGCGGCTCTTCGAGAAAATCGTCCTGCTCAATGTACAATACACGTGAGAAGGGGACTTTGCGGGTACCGAAGGACGGGTCTTCGGGGTGATTGGCCGCCTCCAGTTCCTCGACCTGTCCCTCCGGATAGTTCTCGATGACCACGCGCAACGGGCGCAGCACCGCCATCACACGCGGGGCACGTTTGTTGAGGTCCTCGCGCACGCAGTGCTCCAGCAGCGCAAAGTCTACCACGCTGTCGGCCTTAGCCACACCAACCCGCTCGAGGAAATCAAGGATCGCCTCCGGCGTATACCCGCGCCGTCGCATCCCACGCAGCGTTGGCATACGCGGGTCGTCCCAACCACGCACGTATCCTTCCTTCACCAGCCGCAGCAGTTTGCGCTTGCTCATCACCGTGTAGGTCATATTCAGACGGGCAAACTCGATCTGGCGGGGCAGCGGGCCAGGCAGATCAAGCTGCTGGAGAAACCAGTCGTACAGCGGGCGGTGAATCTCGTACTCCAGCGAGCACAGAGAGTGGGTGACCCCCTCGATGTAATCGCTCTGCCCATGTGCCCAGTCGTACATCGGATAGATGCACCATTTGTCGCCGGTGCGGTGGTGGGGCACATGCAGGATGCGATACATCACCGGGTCGCGCAGGTTGATGTTGGGCGAAGCCATATCAATTTTGGCCCGCAGTGTACGCGAACCATCGGGGAACTCGCCCGCACGCATGCGTCGAAACAGGTCGAGGTTCTCTTCAACGGAGCGGTTGCGATAGGGACTCTCGCGCCCCGGCTCGGTCAATGTGCCGCGATATTCGCGCACCTCTTCGGGACTGAGGTCATCCACGTAGGCGAGGCCCTTTTTAATGAGGTACTCGGCATACTCATACAACTGCTCGAAGTAGTCGGAGGTAAAGTAGACGTGCTCAAATTGGAAGCCCATCCAGCGGACGTCCTCGATGATCGCGTCCACGTATTCCTGCTCTTCTTTGGTCGGGTTGGTATCGTCAAAGCGCAGGTTACACACCCCCCCGAACTCCGCCGCGACGCCGAAGTCAATCGCCATGGCCTTGGCATGGCCGATATGCAGATAGCCGTTTGGCTCCGGCGGAAAACGGGTCTGGACGCGGTTGAAGCGTCCGCTTGCCAGGTCCTCTCGTACGGCTTCGCGGATGAAATCTGAACCAGGCATTGCTCTTTCCCTCGGTGTCTCACGTTTCGGTAGGGTGGCCGGTGCTGGAGAACATATATCCGATGCCACGCACATTGAGAATGTAGGTGGGATTGGAGGGGTCGGCCTCCATTTTCTTACGCAGGCGACGGATATGGACGCGCACAATGGCCCTGGCGCCCCAGGCGTCGGTCTCGTACCCCTGGGCACGTCGCACCAGTTCTTGCGGAGTCCAGACCTTGTCCGGCGTTTCCAGCAGGCTGACCAGTATCTTGAACTCGGTCGGCGTCAGGTCGAGGGTACGCCCGCGCAGCATCACCACGTGTTTCTGGCGGTCCACCAGGATATCGCGCACCTGGAGAAAGCGTCCGGGCTGGGGGGGTGGAGGTTCTTCAGCCTCCTGCGTTCCCTCCACCGTCGCCAGCGCCGAGAGCGTGCGTTGCAACTGGGCAACGAGGTGTTGACGCTGGCGCTCCTGCTGCCGTTTGGCCAGGCCCTTGCGCACGCTCTCCAGTATCTCCGGGATGGGGCAGGGCTTGAGCAGGTAATCATGCGCGCCTTTGCGAATGGCCTGGATGGCGGTTTCGAGCGTCGCAAACGCGGTGAGGAGAATGATCACCGTGCCAGGCGACCGGCGCTGCATCTCCTCGGTCGCTTCCAGCCCGTCCATGCCCGGCATTTTGAGGTCAAGGACCATCAGGTCAACCGGTGGGCCCTTGCTCACTAACTTCAGGGCCTCCTCGCCGCTGGCCGCGGTGGAAACCCGGTATCCTTCCAGCCTGAGGATCTCAGCCAGCGAGATGCGAGCTGAGGCCTCGTCATCCACGACAACGATATGTGCCTCCTGATTGGGTTGCTCAGCCATTTTCCGCCCCCGCCTATAGCAAGCGGCTTTGTTTGCCCTGTTGATTCACCGGCAACTTTACAATGAAGGTTGTTCCCTCGTTAATCTGGCTGGAGACCTCGATCTCCCCGCCATGACGTTCAATTATACCGTAACTGATGGCAAGCCCCAAGCCTGTCCCGTCGGCCTTGGTGGTGTAGAAGGGTTCAAACAGGTTGGCGAGCTGTTCGGCGGACATGCCCTGCCCGGTGTCGCGGAAACTGGTCAACACCCATCGGCCGTCTTCGGACAGGCCGGTCTCAAGCCACAGGTCGCCTCCCGAGGGCATCGCCTCAATCGCGTTGATCACGATGTTCAGAAACACCTGGGTGATCTGGTCTGCCACCATAGGCACCAGCGGCAGGGAGGGGTCGAAGGAGGTGTGCACGCGGACATGGCCGTGCTGCAGTCGCTTTTGGGCCAGAGCCAGCACGTTCTCCGCTACATAGTTCACATTGGTCGGCTCCATACCACCGCGCGAAGGACGGTAGAAATCGAGCATCCGTTGCACGATCTCGATCAGCCGCTGTACTTCGGCCTGGGCCATCGTCAGGTACTGCTTGCGCCGTGCCTCGTCCAGACGCTCGTGCATGCTCAGGTGCAAGGCGTTGTGAATGGCCTGGAGGGGGTTGTTGATTTCGTGGGCGATGGAGGCGGCCAGCCGCCCGATGGCGGCCATCTTCTCCGCCTGTACCAGTTGCGCCTGGGAGCGCTCCAGCTCCTCGGCGAAGTCAGCCAGTTCCCGATACAGGTTGGCGTTGTCCACCGCCACCGCAACCGATGCCGCCATGGCTTCCAGCAGCTCCAGGTCCTGCTTGGTGAACTCGCCGTCCAGCTTGTTGATCACCTCAATGGCGCCGATCACGCGATCGCGGATGCGCAGCGGCACGCACAGGATGGCCCGTGACACGATGCCGACCGCGTCGTCCACATCGGCCGCAAAGTAGGGATCGCGTTCCACATTGTTGACCAGCCTGGACTCGCCCGATTGTACCACGTACCCGATGATGCCCTGGCCTGGCTGGATGGTGCGCCCGGTAATCCAGCCCTGCACCGGGCTGAAGGTTTTGCGGAACACCAGCGCGCCCGTCTCCTCATCCACCAGGACAAGCGAGCCGGCCTCGACGTTCAGGATTTCGCGGATGCCCTGGATCGTCGCTTCCAGCACACTGTCCAGCTCCAGGCTCGAGGTAACCATACGGTTAATCTCGATCAGGGCCGAGAGTTCCTCGTTCCTGCGGCGTGCAGCCTGCTCACTGCGTCGGACGCGCATGACAGCGTCAATGCGGGCCAGCAGCTCCTGCGGATCGAACGGTTTGGTCAGGTAATCGTCAGCGCCAAGCCCCAGGCCCAGCGTCTTGTTGCTGACCGAGTCGAGGGCGGTGGTCATAATGATAGCGGTGTTGTGCAGCACCGGGTCCGCCTTGACCCGCGCCACCACCTCGTAGCCGTCCATCCCCGGCACCATAATGTCGAGCAACACGAGGTCAATTTCCTGTCGTGCGGCTGCATACTGATGCAACATCTCCAGCGCCTCCCCGCCGGAGCGTGCCACGTGGACCTCACAGCGGGCGAGCATCAGCACGTTCTGCATCAGCTCAATCATCTCGGGGTCGTCTTCCACGACGAGGATACGCGGAGCCGCCAGTTTCTGTCCGTTGCCCATATCCCAGCTCTTGCAGTCAGGTGGCGATCACGTCGTGAGTGACCGTATCTTGCGCTCTCGCTACTAATACTATATCACAGAGCGGCCTGTTAGACAATTCGGCATCCCACTGGCCTGGGCGTATCCAGAGTGGCGGTTGGCCCAGGAATGGCCGGCCCAGATTCGGAGGCACAATATCGGGTAGCGCACTGCGGAGGACAAGCGGCGGGGAGCGATGCAGAGGCAAAGACCGGGGATACCGACTCCCGGACCATTGTAAGGGCCTTAATGCGCCGCCGCGCTCAGATGAGACGGAAGGCCCACCGGAGAGAGTGGAACTCAGTGTGCAGTCTGCGAGCGCAGGCTGCCGTTTGTGGTGAAGAACGCCATCACAATCGCCTGACAGGCAGCGGGCGCGGACGCTCCGCTGCTTCATATTTACGTCCCGATCACGACCAGCGCTTCACCGGCGCTGACCTCTGTGCCGGGGCTTCTATACAGACATTTCACCACGCCTTCCTTAGGCGCACGCAGCTCCAGGTTCATTTTCATAGATTCCAAAACGGCTACGACTTCTCCCTCTCTTACATATTGCCCGGGCTTCACAGTCAGTGCCAGTAGCAGGCCGGGCAGAGGAGCACAGACTTTAACACTGCTGCCGCCAGACCCGTTGCCGCCGTTCCCCGAGCACTTCCTGCCGCGCTGCAGGATGGTCCGGTAAGGGCGCCCGGACACTCTGGTCACATACTCCCGTCTCCTCTCCCCTTCTACCCGCTCCACGCACGTCTCGTAGGAGCGGTTCTCCAGCAGCAGTAGAAACCGCGACGCATCCAGACCACAAAATTCCACATTGAGCGGGCGGCGGTTGACCCATACCTGTCCTCTGCACCCCACCTCGATCTCAAAATCCTCCCCTTCGACGGTCACATAATACTTCATGCTCACCACCTCCGCATGAGCTCCCACCGTCCCATCATTTTCCAGCGGCTGACGGGCTGCCCTTCCGTCCGCTTCTGGTTGTGACCGCCCGCATACCGCTGATAATCCAGGAGCACGGCTGTCAATGCGGCGGCCAGCCGTTCCTCGTGTTCATCATCTTCCGGGAGAAAGAACTGGTTCTCCAGGAATCCGGTATGGAACTGACCGCCGAAGAAGCGATGGCTATTCAACAGCGCGCGATGGAGGTCGAGATTGGTGGTCACGCCGATGATCTGATACTCCTCCAGTGCACGCCGCATCCGCACGATGGCCATGCCCCGCGTCTCCCCCCAGGTAATCAACTTGGCCAGCAGCGAGTCGTAATAGGGAGTGATCGTCAGGCCCTCACAGATGCCACTGTCCACCCGCACATGGGGGCCCCCCGGTTCGCGCAGGTAGGAGATGCGGCCTGTAGAAGGAAGGAAGTTCTGAGATGGATCCTCGGCCAGGATCCGGCACTCAATGGCCCAGCCCCGTGGCCGCACGCGGTCCTGGGTATAGCGCAGCTCCCGGCCTGCGGCAATGCGCAATTGCTCCATCACGATGTCTACGCCGGTCACGGCTTCGGTGACCGTGTGCTCCACCTGGAGACGCGGATTCACCTCCATAAAATAGAAGTTGCCCTCGCTATCGAGAAGAAACTCAACCGTGCCGGCGCCTACATACCCCACGCTCTGACCGATGCGCACAGCGGCCTGGCAGATGCGTTCGCGCAGCGAAGCGTCCAGCGCACGTGACGGCGATTCCTCGATCAGCTTCTGACGCCGCCGCTGGATGGAACACTCACGCTCACCGAGGTGGATGATATGGCCATGGGTGTCTCCCAGGAGTTGCACCTCGATATGTCGGGCGTTTTTGATGAGCCGCTCCAGATACACTCTGTCGTCGCCGAAAGCGGCCTGGGCCTCGCGGCGGGCGAGGGGGATAGCCCGCTCCAGCTCCTCGCGCGAGTGTACCGCCCGCATACCCATCCCTCCCCCGCCGCCTGCCGCCTTGAGCATCACCGGGTAGCCGATACGGTCGGCAAAGGCGAGCAATTCGCTATCGCTTAATGCCCTCTCCGAGCCTTCTGTAACGGGAATGCCCAAGTCCCTGGCGATACGGCGTGCAGCAGTCTTATCCCCGAACAGTTCGACCACCTCAGGGCTGGGGCCGACGAAGATCAAACCGGCCTCGAGGCAGGCTCTGGCGAATTCAGGCGACTCAGCCAGGAAGCCGTAGCCAGGATGGATGGCCCGCGCCCCGGCCTTCAGCGCCACCTGGATAATCTTATCGCCGCGCAGATAGCTTTCCTGGGCCGGCGGAGGACCGATGCAGTAGGCCTCATCGGCGTAGCGGACGTGTGGCGCCTCCCGGTCGGCCTCGGAGAAGACAGCCACTGTCTCCAGCCCCAGCTCCCGGCAGGTCCGCAGGATGCGCATCGCGATCTCTCCCCGGTTGGCTACCAGCACTTTGCCGGGCATAGCTACTCTCCCTGTCCGATCAGCTCATCCTTCCGCAGGTTCCAAGTTGCCTCAGCACGAGCTGCCTATGCGCTGTGAGATAGCGCCGACCTGCAACTTGTCCCCTAACCTGCGGAAGGATTTATTTACGGCCTAAAGCGTCGTCCTGCCAATCAGCTTCCATCCTGACGGCAGCAACGCTGTGGCAAGCAGCAGTTTCAAAACGTCACCGGCAATAAAAGGCAACAGGCCCGCGGCCAGTACCCTCTCATACCCGACGTAACGGGCCAGCCAGGGCAACCCGCAGGCGTAGATCACCACGTTGCCCAGCAGCATCGCCAGAAAAGCCGTGACCACTTTGCGATCCCATCCTCGCTCAGCGAGCAGGCCGGTTATGAACGCGGCTGCCACAAAGCCCCACAGGTAGCCCGCCGTGGGCCCGAAGAGATGAGCCAGTCCTCCCCTCCCCATCGAGAACACGGGCAGGCCCATAGCCCCATAGGCCAGGTACATCAGCAGCGAGAGTGCTCCGCGCCTGGACCCCAGCACGACGCCGCTCAGCAACACGGCGAACGTCTGGCCCGTGATAGGCACGGGGGTGAAGGGAAGGGGAATGGAGATTCGGGCCCCCAGGGCCACTAGCCATGAGAATCCTACTATGGTGAAGAGATCGTAAAGTATGGCGTATTTTTTGACAGCAGGACGTAACACATCAGAGTAAGTCATATAACTCATTGCGCTTGCCTCCTACAAGGGTATGTTACCGTGCTTACGTGGTGGGCGCTGGACACGCTTGTTGCGCAGCATCTCCAGCGCCTGAATCACACGCGGACGGGTTTCTCTGGGCGCAATCACACCGTCCAGATACCCCCGCGCTGCAGCTACATAGGGGTGGGCGAACTTCTCCCGGTAGTCCAGCACCAGCTCTCGACGCAGCGCCTCCTCATCCTGAGCCGCTTGTAGTTCTTTGCGGAAGATGACATTGACGGCGCCCTCCGGCCCCATCACGGCGATCTCGGCTGTGGGCCAGGCCAGGCAGATATCGCCATGCAGGTGCTTGGAGCTCATAACAATGTAGGCACCGCCATAGGCCTTGCGGGTGATCACCGAGACTTTAGGCACACTGGCTTCGGCATAGGCGTAGATCATCTTGGCTCCGTGGCGGATGATGCCCCCGTGTTCCTGTGCCACCCCGGGCAGAAAGCCGGGGGTATCGGCAAGGGTGAGCAGCGGGATGTTAAAGCAGTCGCAGAAGCGGATGAAACGGGCGCCCTTATCCGAGGCGTCTATATCCAGCACCCCGGCCAGGACCTGCGGCTGCTGCGCCACGATACCCACCACGTGTCCTCCCATCCGGGCGAAGCCCACGATCAGGTTTTGAGCAAACCCGGGCTGCACTTCCAGGAAGGTCTCTTCGTCCACGATATAGCGGATGACCTCGTGCATATCGTATCCCAGTGCCGGGTCCTCCGGCACCAATTTGTCCAGCGCCTCCTCCATCCGATCGGGCGGGTCGGGTGTGGAAACGTAGGGTGGGTCTTCTGCATTGTTAGACGGAAGGTAGGAAAGCAACTGGCGCACCAGTTCCAGCGTGCTCTCCTCGTCGGGGCCGACGAAATGGGCGACCCCGCTGCGCTGGGAATGGACCGCCGGCCCACCCAGTTCCTCGTGTGTGACTTCTTCGTGGGTCACGGCGCGGATGACATCTGGCCCGGTGATAAACATATAGCTCGTGTTCTCGACCATGAAGATGAAATCGGTCAGGGCAGGAGAGTAGACCGCGCCCCCAGCGCACGGACCCATGATGACCGAAATCTGGGGTACCACACCCGAGGCCAGGACGTTGCGGTAAAAAATCTCGCCGTAGGCCGCCAGTGCATCCACCCCTTCCTGAATGCGCGCCCCGCCGGAATCGTTGAGGCAGATGACCGGCGCGCCGTTTTCCAGCGCCAGGTCGAGCAGCTTGCAGATTTTCCGCCCATGTGCCTCCCCCACCGAGCCTCCCAACACGGTGAAGTCCTGGGCAAAAACATAGACAAGCCGGCCCTCGATCTCTCCCCACCCGGTGACGACCCCGTCCCCAGGCACACGCTGATTGTCCAGCCCGAACTCGGTGGCCCGGTGGGTGACGAACTCGTCCAGCTCGCAGAAGGTTCCCGGATCGAGCAGATATTCCAGTCGCTCGCGGGCGGTGCGCTTACCCTGGGCATGCTGGCGCTCGATACGCTCCGTCCCGCCGCCAAGCCGACTCTGGGCACGCAGATGTTCGAGACGTTCCAGTGGACTCGTCACGCTACTCCTCCACTCCACGCGCGAAGAACCAGCGGATGAACCGGCGCACCAGGGACCGGATAGCCACGTAACGGTAATGCAACTGATACCAGGCCTTCTTCCATCGTGAAAGAGGCGCGGGCGGCAAGGGGACGCTCCAGCGGATGGCACTGGCCCCCCAGGTCAACCCAGCCCCGAACCCCACGCACACGACCAGGTCGCCGCGCTTGATACGCCCTTCCTCCACCGCTTCACACAGGGCAATGGGTATCGAAGCCGCTGAGGTGTTGCCATACCTGGCCACGTTGCTGTAGACCACGTCCTGCGGGACGCCCAGCGCGCGGGCTGCGGACTCAATGATACGCTGGTTGGCCTGATGGGGGATCAGAATGCTCATGTCCGCGAGCGTCAGCCCGGCTTTCTTCAGCACGTCCCGGGTAGCCTCCGGCATAATCTCGACGGCGAAGCGGAACACTTCGCGCCCTTTCATCTGCAGATAATGCAACCTCTGGTCTACAGTCTCGTGGGAAGTCGGCAGGCGGCTGCCTCCTGCCGGCAAATAGAGCAGACCACCGCCGGAGCCGTCGGCCCCCAATATCGAGGCGAGCACCCCTCCATCGGCATCGTTGGCCTGCAGCACAACAGCCCCAGCCCCATCGCCGAACAGGACGCAGGTAGCCCGGTCACTCCAATCCGTGATACACGATAGGGTCTCGGAGCCGATGACGAGGGCGTTTTTATATGCGCCGCCCGCGATCAGGTCGGCGGCGACGCTGAGTCCGTAGATGAAACCAGCACAACCAGCAGAGAGGTCGAAGGCCGCCGCACGAGTTGCGCCGAGGGCATCCTGAACCAGGCAGGCAGTAGAGGGGAAAACATGGTCCGGCGTCACCGTAGCCACGATAATCAGCTCTACGTCAGCCGGCTTCATATTGGCGACCTGGAGGGCCTCACGGGCCGCACGCACCGCCATGCTGGCCGTCGTCTCGCCTTCGTTCACGATGTGCCGCTCGACGATGCCGGTACGGGTACGGATCCACTCGTCAGAGGTATCCACCATACGGGCCAGATCGTCGTTGGTCAGCACACGTGACGGTACGTACTTGCCCCACCCGACGATGTGAGCCGTCCGGCTCATTGCCCCTCCCAGCGGCTGAAGGCCAGGCACGCATTATGGCCGCCGAAGCCGAAGGAGTTAGAAAGCGCCACCCGGGGATGCATCTGTCGGGCCTGATTGGGCACGTAGTCCAGATCACACTCCGGGTCAGGATACTCATAATTAATCGTCGGGTGCACCCAGCCGGTCTCCAAGGTCTTGACACAGACCAGCGCCTCGACCGCGCCAGCAGCACCCATCAGGTGGCCCATCATAGACTTGGTGGAACTGACGGCCAGGCGGTCGGCGTGGGATTTGAAGACGAGGCGGATGGCTTTGGTCTCAACGCGATCATTCAAAGGGGTACTTGTGCCGTGCGCGTTAATGTAGTCCACATCCTCGGGCACCAAGCCGGCATCCTCAAGGGCCATCTCCATAGCCTGGGCCGCGCCGAGGCCATGCTCGTCCGGCGCAGTGATGTGAAAGGCGTCGGCGGTGGCACCGAAGCCGACCAGTTCGGCATAGATGCGAGCTCCTCGCTTCAGTGCATGGCTCAGACTCTCCAGTACCATCACTCCGGCCCCTTCCCCCATGACGAAGCCATCGCGCTGAGCGTCGAAGGGACGGGAGGCCTTTTCTGGCTCGTCGTTGCGTGTGGAGATCGCGCCCATATTGCCGAAGCCGGCCAGAGCCAAGGGCGCGATGACCGCCTCGCTACCTCCGCAGACCATCACCCGGGCATCCCCCCGGCGGATGATCTCGGCCGCCTCGCCAATGGCATGTGCCCCTGTCGCACAGGCGGAGGCGACTGAAATGTTAGGCCCGCGCAACCCGTAAGTGATGGCGACATTCCCGGAGGCTGCGTTAGGCATCATCATCGGGATCAGGAACGGGCTGACGCGATGCGCTCCTGCCGTCTTCAGCACCTCATAGTTCTCCAGCAAACTCAGGATGCCTCCAATAGCAGTGCCTATCAACACACCACTGTCCCGCTTAAGTTCATCATCGAAGCGCAGGCCGGAGTCGGCGATGGCCTGCCGTGCCGCTTCCATAGCAAAGAGCGTAAACCGGTCGTGTCGCCGTGCCTCACGGCGTCCGAATAGGGCCACCGGGTCGAAGTGCTTGACTTCGGCAGCGATGCGCACATCTATATGTGACGCATCGAACTGGGTAATAGGCGCGACTCCACTGCGTCCGGCAAGGAGCGCTTCCCACATCGTGGGCACGTCGTTGCCCAGCGGCGTCACCGCCCCCAGCCCGGTGACGACAACGCGTTCTCTCATCATTGCACCTCCCAATCCATATTTTCGCATCGCTAGGAGCAGGCCCTATGGCGGCCAGCTATATATAATAACACTGGCTCCAGGTCAGGGTTACGAAGATTGTCCGCTCTTGGTGCGCCATCACAGGCCAAAACACCTCTGAGTTTATACATCGTGAACACTTGCGAACGTAACGGCCTGGCAGACACTCAGGGCAGGCTTGCCCCCAGCATTGGTGAAAGGAACACGGCCCTTGACGATTGCCGCTCGCAGTGGTAAAATACAAACACCCAGGCAGTACGGCGGCGCTACTCCGGGGGCGTCGGCCTGGATTAACGGGGCTGTAGCTCAGTTGGGAGAGCGCTTCAATCGCACTGAAGAGGTCAGGGGTTCGAATCCCCTCAGCTCCACCTTGGGCCCGTAGCGCAGTTGGGAGCGCGTCTCAATGGCATTGAGAAGGCCGAGGGTTCGAGTCCCTCCGGGTCCACAGTGTAGCTTTGTCGGGCAGCCCAGTTGCTGCCCGTGATTGTCTGATGTCCCCCTCAATGCTCCCCCGCTGTTGTCCTGCATTACTGGCTACCCGCAGGAGGTAACTATGAGGCGGAAAGACCTGGATTATATCCTCATTACGGCTATGCTTTTGAGCGGTGCCTATGCCACCCTGAGTGGCCTGGTAGCAGACCTCTTTGGGTTTCCCCAGTTTTTCCTCCATCGCTATGCCGGTTACCTCTGCGCCGCCCTGACGCTGGTACACTTCACCCTGAACGGCAGGCGGATTACCCTCTACTTAAGGCACAGATGGAGGAAAGCGGAGCAGACACCCAGGACGAGCACCCCGGTCAGGGAACAAGTACGCCCCTCAGGGCGTCGGCAGTTCCTCATCGGAGGCGCGGCGGCTGCCGTGGGATTCATCGTGGGACGGGCACTGCCGGCCCGTGTGCGGCCACAGCCCTCGCTCGATACCACTGACCTGGGGGAGCTGTACCATCAGTGGAGCAAGCCCGGCTATTCCCACATTCTGGGCGTGGTATCCGATTGGGGTGAGCGACCGGAGCAGTACAGGGCCTATCCTGAGACCCAGAAGATCACGCTCCCGGATCCACGAGGTTATCGAGGGCTCAGCCTGGAGGAAGCCATTGGCACACGCCGCTCCATTAGGAATTATACAACCGTGGGGCTCTCTCTTGAAGAGTTATCGCGTCTGTTATATGCAGCCCAGGGCATCACTGCCCGTCAGGGGTTGCGGGCCTCCCCGTCAGCAGGCGCGCTCTATCCGATCGAACTCTACCCTGTGGTCCACAATGTCGCCGGATTGGAGCCGGGGCTCTACCATTACGCCGTGCGTGAGCACGCGCTGGAGCTGCTCCGCCAGGGCGACCTGCGTGCTGCTGTCGTAAAAGCCAGTCTGGGACAGGGATTCCTGGGACAGGCGGGAGTCTGTTTTGCGCTCACGGCGCTCTTCCAGCGCACACGGTGGAGATACCGCGAACGGACCTACCGGTACGTGTTGCTGGAGGCAGGACACATCGGGCAGAACCTTTACCTGGCTGCCACCTCGATGGGGCTTGGCGCCTGCGCCATAGGCGCTTTCCTCGACGATGAATGGAACAATCTGCTACAGGTGGACGGCGTAACAGAGGCAGTGGTGTACGTCATCAGTGTAGGAAGCACATGAGGCCCGTTCGGAAGTGGCCGCTCTCTGGCAGGTAGAGGCCCGGCTGCGGCAGTGGCCCCTTCCGATAGCCAACTGGACTGCCGCGCAGGCGGGCGGATGCTGCTATAATGCCTCCAGCCTCTGGATCATCTCCAAACAGGCCCGGCCATTGTGGTACGGGCACTTCCAGAAACTTACCTTCAGCTCGTGCTCTCTCACCGTGCCGTCACGGTTCACAGCGCGGAACCACTCGCCATATTGGCGATCCACCAGGTGCTCCTCGATGTAATCCCAGCAGCGCAGGGCAGCATTCAGGAAATGCGGCTCCCCAGAAATGTGATAGGCGTTGAGGAATCCAACGACTGCCTCTGCCTGTGGCCACCACTCGGTTTGCGATTGTATGATGCCAGCGGGAGTTGCTTCGTATAGCAGGCCGCCGTCCGCTGCCAGCGCCTCCTCGTATACGGCCTGGGCGATGCGCACGGCAAGTGGCCTGGTCGCTTCGATCAACCTGTGCTCTCCTGCCACCTCGGCTGCTTCCACTAATAGCCAACTGGCCTCGATGTCGTGTCCAAACGAGATATGATCCGACCTGGGACGCCAGCATTCATCGAAAAAGAGGATAAGGTGCCCGGTGTGCGGATTCACGATGCGCTCCATCATAATCTCAATCAACTCAGCTTGCCTGGCACGCAGGAGCGCGTCGTCCCACACGCGCAGCAGATTGGTGTACGCCTCCATCACGTGCAGGTGAGTGTTCATGGATTTCTTCTCGTTCAGATCCACATCGCTCAGCCGCAGATCGGTTTCCAGTTGCCAGTCGCGAGTGTAAGCTTCGAAGTAGCCCCTGTTCTCCGGGTCGTGGCTGTGATCCTCCAGCACTCTGAACAGGGCGATAGCCTGGTGCAGCGCTTCTTCGTCGCCGGTCGCGCGGGCATATTCGGAGAGCGCGTAGATGCCGAACGCCTGTCCGTAGACCTGTTTGCGCATCCTGAGCGGGCGCCCGCAGGCATCGGCCATCCAGTAGAGTCCGCCATATTCGGCGTCCCAAAATCGTGTCATCAGGTCGTGATAGGCCCAGCGCGCCATCTCCAGGTATTCCAGCGCGTGGTAGCGGCGATAGGCAGCGGAGTAGGTCCACAGGATGCGTGAGGTGAGCAGCGCACCCCTGGGGGCCTCGCGATCTACGACGAGCGCGTTGGTGATGCTGCCGTAAAACCCCCCGCGTTCACGATCCACCGTATGTGCGATCCAGAACGGAAGAATGTTTTGGCGCAGCTCCGCCTCGGCTTTGTGGATGTATCTCTGCAGAGTGGATTGGTCTATCAAGCGCCCCTCCTTACGACTGGTCATCTCCTGGCGCCCCGGGGATGCTGAGATGCCCCCAGCAGCTCTTCACGGTGAGTAGAGGGACCCAGGGGATTTCACGCCCGTCCACTATGATGCGCTCTACCGTGCTGCGTGTCCCCTCGACTTCCGGCTCAAGCCATAAGCCGTTGCTCTCATCCCATACGCTGGCGTAGTAGACCCAGCTCGTGCCGCATGGGCCGTCCCCGACCGTAACTCCGGTGTGAAGCCGGTACACCTTCTCCTCCTGCCATCCCCACTCTTTATGTCTGAAGGGTAAGTCCTGTAAGTGAATGGCTACCAGCTCGCCTCCTGCTCGCCCCAGGGCTATAGCTGGTCTTAATGCCGGTGTTGCTTCCCCGGTCACACGCCAGTACAACGTCCCCTCGATCCGCCCGCGCCTGAGCAGTTGAAACCGCGCCCCTGCCAGTTCCAGCGCACCGAAGGAGATGGACAGTGGAACCACGTCTGCGTCCGGCGCCTCACGCACCATATACGTGTAAAAACCATCGTCTAACGCAGCAGTCGTTGGCATGTCGCGCTGAAACACCAGTACCCCGTCTCGTGCGAAGACCAGCCCCAGCGAGGGGTCCGCGAACAGGCGTTCGATGCTGGCCTCGTATTCCGCCGTGTTGGGCAGGGTATAGTATGGCGCGGAGAGGTCAAGAGCGATGACCTCGGCGGACTCTGTTCCTCTGGGGTACTCGTAGATGACCTCTCGTCCGCTCAGGTGAGGCACAAGCGCAGACTGGGCGGAGACGCTGGCCTCCGGGGGAATAAGTGCTGCGGCGGCACGCACAACACGGTAATGCTCGCCTCCTTTCGGAAAGGAAAAATCGGCTGCGAGCGGGGTGTAGCCGTAGAGGTAGTGACCGAGGCTGCTGCCTGCGCCGAGCAGGGTGATGGCGAGGGCAGCGCCGAGTTTCCACAGGCGTGAGTCGTGCGCACGGCGCAGGGCAAATCCGATCACCATTCCACAGCCAGCAGCTAAAAACGGCGCTACTGTCGCGTTGTAGTGCCAGTTATCATATGCGTAATGGGTAGGAAAGGTGCTGAACAGGTTAATGCCTACGGTTGGCAATGCCATAAGGAGCAGGGCAGGGCTCAGCAGAGGGAGCAAGCCAAACGGTATCAGAAGCCAGGCTATGTAAGTGAGCTTGGTAGGTGAGAAGATGTGGGAAAGCACGAGCAGCGGGTCGCTCCACATCGTGTTTAACAACCGGAGTGGAGGCCAGGCCCACTCTGGAAAACGCCACATGAAGAGATTTTGTACGGCAGCCAGGCGTGAGGAAGCAAAAAAGAGAGTGGTCAGGTACACTGCGCTACCTATCACACCAACGGCAAGGCCGTACAGCCGCAGGTCCTTGCGTCGCAGTGCCACTGCAAACCCGACCGCGCCTACCGTCAGTGCTACATCCTCCTTGCACGCCAGTGCCATCACCAGTGCCGCCGTCCCCCACCCCAACCGGCGCTCTTCTATCCAGTAGAGCGCCAACAGCAGAAATAGCGGGGCCGGCGCCACTTCATGAAAATCGGAGACTACCACCCCTTCCAGCGAGGGGCTCATAAAGTAGGCGACCACGATGAGTAGTCCCGCCCAACCACGGTGACCGGCCCAGCGTCTGGCCAGCAAATACAATGGGATGCCACTGGCAGCGACAGACAACGCTTGAATAACCAGCAACGTCTCGGCGCGGGGGAGCAACAAGTAGGGCAGCGCTATCAGGTAGAGGATCGGTTCCTGGTGGACAAGCCAGCGGTTGGTCACACTTTCAAGTGTGTACACCAGGCCACGACCGTGGGTCAGGTTCCACATCAACTGGTCGAAAATCCCCAGGTCGAAGGCAGAAGAGCGCAGGGCATGATGGCGCTCGATGGAGTAGATGGAAAAGTATACAGCAAAGCCGGCGGCCAGCGCGATGACGGCCCACAGGTAAACGCGCGCTACGCGCTGTGAGTCCACTGCCCGGTATTCCAGGGAACGGCCGTGAGCCCTGTACTCATTCGGCATGGAGAGGCTTCTGAGCCTATTTTGACGGCCAGGAAAGGCCGTGTCTAAGACCTCACCCCCAGCACTTCAGCCAACTGTCGGTAGGTACCGTTGGGAAGCGGCTTCAGCCTCCCCGGTCCACGCAGCCAGTTCTTCAGCTTCTTCCCGTAAAAGGTTGGCACCGGAGCATTCTCAGCCTGCAATTCGACCTTAGGGTTGACAAAGACGACCACGCCCCTCACCGGCACCTGAACGTCGGGCAATTTACGGCTCAGCCAGCGCTCCAGCCTACGTACCTGGTACTCTGCCTCCAGATGCGGTGATCCCACCGCCTCTTGCCCCGCGAACTGGCGGAAAAACTTCCCCCTCTGCCGGTGCTTCCAGCGCCCGTTCCCCTGGTAAATGACCTCTCCACCCTGGGCCTTGACGACGAGGACGGTACAGCCGCCCGGCTCCAGCAGCACGTGAGGAGCGGGGAGGGTGTACTGGAACAGCGTGTACCGGTCGTCCAGCCCCTTGAGCACGTTCACCACCGCTTCATGATGGGCGAAAGCGCCGGCGTAGCGATCGAAGAAGAAGCCGCCGATGAAAGAAAGGGTCAGCCCCACGATGAGGGTGGTCATGATTATCCCCCACCATTCCATCTTGAACAGGGACAGTATAAATCCACCGGTCAGGATCAACAGTCCGGCGATCAGGGCGTATTTACCGATCGAGTTAGAAATGCGGATGTGACGTTCATTACGAATGATACGCATCATTCACTCCTCAAAGCGGCCCAGGACCAGGCAGGCATTTTGCCCTCCCAGGCCGAAAGAATTGGAAAGCGCAATGCGCACATTGACCTTGCGCGCACCTTCGGGTACGTAGTCCAGATCGCAGTCGGGATCGGGTTGCTCCAGATTGATTGTAGGATGCACGAGGCCCTGCTCAATGCTCAGCCTGTCTCTTATACACATCT
>JAOAAG010000080.1 GCA_026418995.1 Anaerolineae bacterium | reverse complement strand
CAGGTAATCCTCTACGGTCAGAGCGAAACGGTCAATGAATTCTTTGACGAAGCTAAGAGCAAACGCTTCCTTGTAACGATAGAGACGGAGGAGTGGTACGTTTTTGTTGCCCACATAGGAGACGAGTGGCCCCAGTCTTAGCTCCTCGCGCATCAAAGGGGCAAACTTTGCCTCGATGCGCTGACGTTCAGAAGAGCCTGCCGCTTCTGTAGGGAGTGCCAGCCTGTCCCATTCAGGGAACAACCCTAATTGTTTCGCTGCATGGTTCCTCATATACTCTCCCTTTTTTCTGAACTGCCGGTCCACCTATGGCCTGTTCAGCTCTACTGCTAACGGGCATGTCTCTCCTGCCTGGGGCAATTTCCTCGTCGCCAGGACGCGGAGAGTAAAGCTCCGCGTCCCTGGCGACTTTGCGGTGAAATTCCAATTGCCAGTAAGCCAGTTTTCAGGTGACGGTCGCTACCATCGAAGTGACCGTCACATAAGGGCAACTGCGAGGGTTACCAACGGGCACAGGGCAACCGTGGGGGGTGCTCCTACCCCTTGATCACCGCCAGAGGCTCCAGGCGGGCCACCTTGCGGGCCAGCCCCGCGCCGTGCACTGCCTCAACCACGCGGCTGACATCTTTGTAGGCTGCTGGCGCTTCCTCGGCCAGCCCTTTGGTGCTCCCGGCCCGCACAACGATCCCTTGCTCCTCCAGTTGACGCTTCAACTCGGCCCCGTGGACGTGCTTGAGCGCCTGGGTACGGCTCATCACCCGCCCGGCACCATGGCAGGTGGAGCCAAAGGTCAGCTCCATTGCCTTCCGCGTCCCCACCAGCACGTAGGAAGCGGTGCCCATCGAGCCAGGGACAAGCACCGGCTGACCGGTGTCCCTGTACCTGGCGGGCAGTCCCTCGCTGCCGGGGCCAAAGGCGCGCGTGGCACCTTTGCGATGTACGCACAGCCTCATACGCTGGCCATCCACCTCGTGCTCCTCGAACTTGACGATGTTGTGGGCTACATCGTATACCTGGAACAGATCGAAGTCCTTGACCTTTCCCGCCAGCACCTGCTCGAAGGCCTCGCGTACCCCCATCGCCAGTACCTGTCGGTTGACAAACGCGTAGTTGACGGCGCAGGCCATCGCGGCATAGTAGGCCTTGCCCTCAGGGGATTCGATCGGCGCGCAGACCAGCTCCCGGTCCGGGAGGCGCAGGCCGTACTTTTGCACTGCTGCCTGGAGGCTCTTCACATAATCGTCGCACACCTGGTGGCCGTAGCCGCGCGAACCGCAGTGAATCTGCACGACGACCTGTCCTTCCCACAGGCCGAAGACCTTAGCCACCTCCTCATCGTAAACTTCCGTGATGACGTCAATTTCGAGGAAGTGATTGCCAGCTCCCAGGGACCCGACCTGTGGGCGGCCTCGTTCCTTCGCCCGTGCACTTACCTTACTGGGATCGGCTCCGGGCAGGCAGCCCTGCTCTTCGGTATGGAGCACGTCCTCTTCACGGGCCAACCCCCGCTTCAAGGCCCAGCGCGCGCCCTGCACCACCAGCTCATCCAGTTCCCGGTCCGAGACCCGCACGCGCCCCGTCCCTCCCACGCCGCTGGGGCAGGACTGGTAAAGCGCGGAGGTCAGCGCCTCCAGGTAGGGTGCGACCTCCTCTCGCTCCAGACGTGTCGCCAGCAGCCGGACGCCGCAGTTGATATCATAACCCACCCCTCCAGGAGAGATGACACCGCCCTTGATCTCCATCGCCGCCACGCCACCGATGGGGAAGCCGTAACCCTCATGGAAATCCGGCATAGCCATGGCATATTTCACCACGCCCGGCAGCGTGGCGGTGTTGACCAGTTGCTCCGCGGTGCGGTCACGGAAAGCGTCTTCAAAAAGCTCCGCGTCTCCGAACAGGCGTGCCGGAACACGCATATCCTCCCTGAATGTCTTGGGCAGCTCCCAGATATACTTGTCTATGCGTTTGAAATCTTTCTTCTCCACCATCTTCATTTACGCACTGGCGCCAGAGCGACCAGGCTGCCAGCGCCCCTCCTTTCTTGCAAGCCTGATCAGGCCGTCGCTCAGGGCCTGGGCGGCATGAAGCCGCCGTTCACTCCTCTTCCAGTGGCAGCGGCAACAAGCTCTCAGGCGGGAGCGTCAGGGTGATCGGTTCTCCCGGGCCGGGTAAATCAGAGCTGGCGGGGAAGCTGAACACCATGTCCACACCGCCGTTCAGCCGCACGTTCAAACGATACACCTCACCGCGGAAGGTCCGCTCGGTGATGATGCCGGCGATGGCGTTGGGGCCATCGTGGCCGGGCCGGGCCATCTCCGGCCTGATCAACAACTGCATTGGGATGCTGCCATCCCATCCTAGGCGATCCTTTTCCACTCTGAAGATGCCGATGGGGGTCTCCACCACGCCTGGCCCCGCGCGCCTGGCCGGGAGCAGATTGGTCAACCCCAGGAAGCGGGCTACCCAGGCCGACGCTGGTCGCGCGTAAACCTCCTCTGGTGTCCCCATCTGCACGATCCGGCCAGCGCGCATCAGGATCACCCGGTCGGCCAGAGCAAAAGCTTCCTCCTGGTCATGTGTGACCACGATGGCGGTCACCCCGGCCTGGCGGAGGATCACAGACAGCTCCTCCAGCAGCCGCTCGCGCAACGTGCGGTCTAAAGCCCCCAGTGGTTCATCGAGCATCAACAGGCGGGGACGTGGCGCCAGGCTGCGGGCCAGCGCCACGCGTTGTCGTTCGCCTCCCGAAAGCCGATTCACATCCCGGTGCTCAAATCCTTTCAGCCCGACCAGCTCCAGCGCCTCCGCCACACGTCCAGCCACCTGGGCCCGGCTCAGCCCGCGCATACGCAGGCCAAAGGCCACGTTGCCGAACACATCTTTATGCGGAAAAAGGGCGTAGTCCTGGAACATCAGCCCGAAGTCACGCCGGTGGGGAGGCGTATCGGTTATGTCCACCCCATTTAAGAGCACCTGACCGGTATCTGGCCTCTCCAGGCCCGCAATGAGCCGCAGCAGCGTTGTCTTACCGCAGCCGGAAGGGCCCAGGATGGCGATCACCTCTCCACTCTCCATAGAAAAAGAGACATCCTGGAGCGTCCAGCCATCAGGATAAGACCTGGATAACCGGCGGACTTCCAGAATCGGCATACACGCTCAGCCTATGGCAATGATCTCGAAGGAGGTCTCGCCAGCGGGCACGGCCACAACCACGCGCTCTCCAACCCTGCGCCCCAGCAGTGCGCGACCTACGGGCGACTCATAAGAGATAGTTCCCCGCAGGGGATCGGCTTCCGCAGGCCCCACGATACGGAAAGTCTCCGTCTCCCCAGAGCCATTCTCGACCACTGTGACCAGGCTACCCAGTGTGACCTGGTCACCGGAGGGGCCTTCCCCGATAATGAACGCATTCCTGAGCATCGCCTCAAGCTGCTGGATGCGTCCCTCCAGGAAACCCTGTTCTTCTTTGGCGGCGATGTAATCGGCATTCTCACTCAGGTCGCCCTGCTGGATGGCGTAGCGTAATCTCTCGGCCAGGGCAGGGCGTTTCACCTGGGTCAGATATTCCAGCTCCTGTCGCAGTTTCTCAAAACCCTCAGCAGTTAGGTAAACTAAATTCTCTGTGCTCATCTTAGTGTTACACCCGAGATCAGCTTGTTCAACAACGGTGGGCCAAGCACCAGCAGACCCACGATGACGGAGATGAACGCTGTCAACAACACGGCTCCGGCCGTCACGTCCTTCACCGTCTTCGCCAGAGGATGGTAGCCCGGATGTACCAGGTCCACCAGCGTCTCGGCGACGGTGTTCAACATCTCGCTGACCAGCACAAAGCCAATCGTGAGGATCAGCACGGCCCATGCCACAAAAGACAATTCCAGCCAAATCCCCATTATAATGACGACGGTGGCTATGACGAGATGGATGCGGGTGTTGCGCTGCGTGCGCAGGGCGTACCCCACCCCCGCAAAGGCGTAGCGAAAACTATCCAGAAGCGTGCGGTTGCGCATCGGTCACCATTCCGGCAGACGAGCCTCTACCCCTAATGAGGAGAGGATCGCACTCTGAGCAGCCCACATCCTGGCCCGTTTTTCATCCACTATGTCGTCGTGCCCCAGCAGATGGAGGATGCCGTGGACGACCAGTAACTGCAGCTCAGTGAGCAGGTCATGGCCGGCCTCGCCAGCCTGCGCCTCAGCACGCGGCAGGGAGATAATCACATCACCCAGGTAACGGGGCAGGCCCGGCGCGTTCACGAAGGGGCCCCTGGTCTCGTTGGGAAACGCCAGCACGTCGGTGGGTTCGTCAACATGGCGGTAACGCAGGTTCAGCTCATGCAACGCCTCATCGTCGGTGATCACGACCGCCAGCTCACATGCACCCACTACCTCCTGGTGTGCAAGGGTCGCCATCGCCGCTTGCTGCAGTGGCTCAGGCTGGACTCGCCCCTGAAACTGTTCATCTATCTGAATCTCTATCTGATGTGTTGAGGCCTGTTTGCGCATCCCTCTCTCCGATCTCGGCTGTGCTGCCCTGTTGAGGGTACTGAAGACGCGGATGGAAGATGCCCCTCAGCGAGGAGGCGAATGATTCGCGCACGATCTCCAGGTCGCGCAGGGTCATGTCGCATTCGCTCAATTCCCCTTCGGCTACACGCCTGTCAATAATCGCATTCACGAGCTTGGTAATCTCCTCGGCGCTGGTCGGCCGGGCGGCGCGGATGGCTGCCTCGCAGGCGTCTGCCAGCATCACCAATGCGGTCTCTTTGCCCCTGGGCTTGGGCCCACGATGGCGGAAATCGTCCGGGTTTACCTGGACCGGATTTCCCGCCAGTTGTACGGCCTTATTGTACATAAAGCTGACCTGGCTGGTACCGTGGTGCTCGGCGATGAAGTCGCGCACGCGGCGCGGCAGCCGGTACTTCCGTGCCAATTCCATGCCATCCTTTACGTGAGCGATGAGTATCTCGGCGCTGGTATGCGGGTCGAGCTGGTCGTGAGGGTTCGACCCGTCAAGCTGATTCTCGATAAAGAAGTAAGGCCGGGTAAGCTTACCAATATCATGGTAATAGGCCCCCACCCGGGTGAGCATCACGTTAGCCCCGATACGCTCGGCGGCCTGCTCGGCCAGGCTGGCGACCATCAGACTATGGTGGTAGGTGGCCGGGGCCTCGCGCAGCAAC
This sequence comes from Anaerolineae bacterium, assembly GCA_026418995.1. Classification (GTDB taxonomy): domain Bacteria; phylum Chloroflexota; class Anaerolineae; order B4-G1; family B4-G1; genus JAOAAG01. Next base: position 6,755 of record JAOAAG010000080.1, on the reverse strand, counting down.
CGCTGGAGCAGTGGATGGTCGGGACGGCTCAACTCGACCAACCGCATCGTCGTGCTCAGGTCGAACAGCGGCCCGATCAGGAACAGGCTGCCTAGCGCCAGGCTGGCGGAGATACCACCGTTGGCGACGCCGCTCAACATCGCAATCAGTAGCTCGCGGAAGCGGATCGTCCCCCGTGACAGGCTGAAGGTGAGGATGAGCACGAGATGGATCAGAGCGGCAAAGGCACCGGCGCGGAAAAACGCGCCGATGTGCTCAGTCTGCTGCAACGTCAGCACAGCCATCACCCCGCCCAAGGTCATGTAGGCCATCAGCTCCCAGGAATAGTTCGCGGCAACTCCCCCCGTGATACCCAGGAAAAGGGCCGTGGCCAGGCCGGCATGGGGCCCGAGCGCGGTTGACATCACCATAGCCAAGGTCGGAGCCGGAGCCAGGTAACGCAGCACTTCCCCTTCTGCGACCATCAGCCCCGCCAGCAGGACAGAAAGAGAAGTGAGCAGCGCCAGCAGCAGGCACCGCTCCCCCTCCCAGAGCACATCGGGCTGGAAGCGGGCCAGATATAGGTACAGAAGCGACGTTTCCACCGCCGCGAACAAGAGGCCGGCTAGCCAATTCTTCCACTCCACCCGGGGTTGCCGTAATCCGAACTGGTCCAGGGCCTCCACATCCAGGGGGTCAACACGCTTGCCCTCCCGTACCAGGATTTCGCCGGCCTCGAAAGTGCGCAGCACCGGGCGTACTTCTTGGCTGGCGCGCTGGCGTGCCTCGGCTGTGGCTACCGGGTCCAGGAAGGAGTTGGGGAGCAGGAAACGCTGGACCAGTGCTACAGTCACGGCAGCCTCTTCTTCTGAGAGGTCCAGGCTGACCAGCGATGGGACCTCCGACCATGCCTCCTCCAGATAACCCTCCCGGATTTCGCGGCGCATCGCCTGATCCACCACAGCGAGGGTCTCGAAATTGACGCGGTTCCAACTGGCGTCGGACAGCGTCAGCATCAGGTCGAGTATCTCGGCCGGGAGATCGGCCAGCTCAGGTACGGCCAGTATCCAGCCCCGTTTCCGGGCCGGCGTAGCGAGCGGATCCGCCCGTACCGATCCCAGATAGTCCAGTACCTGCCTGGCGCGATCCAGTTGTTGACGTGCGATGGCCTGATCGGGCAGGGTATAGATCGGTTCCACTGCGGCGGAAGCCTGAGCGCGCAGCTCGGCGGTTTTGAGCGCGCTTTCATAGACCAGGCTACGCGGGGCACGGATGTCCTCGGCGGCCACATCGCCCACTTCCAGGGCGACCCGGCCGGCGAGGAGGGTGGGGTGGGCAATCACCAGGCCCGTGACGCTGACCAGCATCAACCCCAGCAGGACCAGGCGCAGCCAGGCCCACCAGCCCCGGTGGTGCGGGGTCTCCTCGCGCCAGAGAACACCGGTAGCGCCCATCCTCATTCTCTCACCTGGGCCTTAGACTACAAGAGGGAGCACACCCGGCGCTCCCTCTTGTGTGAAGCCGACATCAAACTGTGAACGTGACCTCTCAGCCGGCCAACAATTCGCGCACGACCTCGTTGACGAGACGGCCGTCGGCCCTTCCCTTCAGCTCGGACATTAATTGACGCATCACCGCGCCCATCTGTCCCATCCCGGTCGCGCCAAGCTCCGCGATTACCCGGCGTGCCTCCTGGCCGATCTCTTCGCGGGAGAGAAGCCGGGGCAGGTAGCGCTCAAGAATGCCCAGCTCCGCCTCTTCCTCGGCCAGCAGCTCCGGCCGGTTAGCCTGGCGGAGTTCGGCAATAGTCTCCTGTCGGCGCCGCGCTTCCTTCTGCAGGACGGCGATCACATCCCCATCGCTCAGTTCACCGCCATGTTCTACCTCGGCGTTCACGATAGCGGCCAGCGCCATACGAATGACCTTTTTGCGCCGCTCATCGCGAGCCCGCAGGGCTTCCTTAAGGTCATCCTGCAGTTGGCTCTTTATGCTCACCGCACCCTCCTTGCCAGGCCAGCCTTTGCCCTGCGCAGGATGTAGACTAAGAACGAACAGGTTATTGATAGGCTTGTTGGTCTTTGAGCGTCTGTCGGCGGCTCTTGCGTAGCTTGGCCGCTTTCTTGCGCTTACGGATGACGCTGGGCTTCTCGAAGAAGCGGCGGCGACGCACCTCCGACATCACGCGATCGGTTTGCACTTTCTTATTGAATCGCTTCAACAAGGAGTCAAACGTCTCGCCATCTTCAACGATGACTCTAGTCACCTGCGGTCAACCTCCTCTCTATCCCCGGCCGTAGGATGCCGGTTAGTCAAACTGCTATCATTATATCTGTGGCCTGGGGACTTGTCAAGCACTCAGCCCTGCCGTTTCCGGCACCCTCCATTGGTTGACAAGTGGTGATTTTGCCGTATACTAGCTACCTATCCCCGAGATTAGGGGGAGTGACCGCCTGCTAGCGTAGTTCCCCGCGAGCGCTTTTGACTTCAACGTTGTAAACAGTGCAAGGAGGTGATGCTATTTGTTGTAGTCCGCACATTCTTCTCCCAGCACGTCAAACCGTATGTTAGTGTCACCAAAAGGAGGAAGGTATGAGTACCCGCAGGTTTATGACCATCATATTGGTGAGCATGCTGGCCGTTGCGGTGTTGAGTGTGTCGTGCCGTGGGCCGGCGCCCAAGCCCGCGGCGCCGACCGGCGGCACCTTCATCTTCGGCCGCGGCGCTGACTCAGTGCAGCTAGACCCGGCCATCGTCACCGACGGCGAAAGCTTTCGGGTGACCGGCCAGTGCCTGGAGCCGCTGTATCAGTATGAGCCTGGCTCCACCAAACCTATCCCCGCGCTGGCGACCGAATGCACGCCTAACGCGACGAGCACCGAATGGACCTGCAAGCTGCGTCAGGGCGTCAAATTCCACGATGGAACCGACTTCAATGCCGACGCCGTCATCTTCAACTTCGAACGCTGGCGCTTCACCAATAACCCCTATCACTTCGCAAGCCAGGTGTTCGAATACTACGAGTACATGTGGGGTGGCTTCGACGATGCCAGCATCATCACAGCCGTTCAGAAAGTTGACGACTACACCGTCAAATTCGTCCTGAGCGCGCCACTGGCCCCCTTCCTGGCTAACCTGGCAATGGATATGTTCGCCATCTCCAGCCCAGCGGCCATCCAGAAGCACGGCGAGAACTACGGCACGCCAGCCGTGGGCTGCGTCGGCACCGGACCGTTCAGATTCAAAGAATGGGTCGAGGGTGATCATATCACGGTGGTGGCCAATGAGGACTACTGGGGTGGCCGGCCGTCCATTGACCAGATCATCTGGCGGGTGATTCCGGACGATTCGGCCCGCTTTCTGGCCCTCAAAGCCGGCGATATCCACGCGCTGGAGCAGGCCGTGGTCGAGGATCTGGCAGCAGCCGAGAGTGACCCCAATATGTACGTGCTCACCAGGCCAGCGCTGAACACCGCTTACCTGGCCTTCAACTTCCGCATCAAAGAGTTCCAGGATATCCGGGTGCGCAAAGCGGTGGCGCATGCCATCAATCGCAAGGCCCTGGTCGAGAACTTCTATGGCAAGTACGGCGAGGTGGCGACCAACTTCTTGCCCCCGCTGGTCTGGGGCCACAACAAGGACATCAAGGATTGGGAGTACAATCCGGAGCTGTCAAAGCAACTGCTGGCTGAGGCTGGCTTCCCCAACGGCCTGAGTGAAGTGACCATCGCGGAGGACATCCTCGACGCGGAAGGGAATGTGGTCTACAAGGCCGGGGATAAAATCCCGCTCAAGCTGTACTATATGCCAGTGACCCGCTTCTATTATCCCAGCCCTAAGGAGATCGGGGAGGCGATGGCCGCCGACCTGGCCAAAGCGGGCATGAACGCCCAACTCGAACTGGCCGGCGACTGGCCGACCTACCTGGGCCTGCGTCGTGACGGCCTGCTGGTGGGGCTATACATGCTGGGCTGGGGCGGTGATAACGGCGATCCCGATAATTTCCACAATTACTTCTTCGGCGGCCTCAGCTCAGAGGATGAGGTCAAGCAGCCGGACCCGCGTGAGGGCTTCTATGCCAATCAGGAGGTGGCCAGGCTGCTGTACCTGGCAGCCGTGAATCCTAACCAGGCTGAGCGGGAAAAGCTCTACAAGCAGGTTGAGCAGTTGCTCCATGACGACGTCGCCCGTATCTGGATTGCGCACAATAACACACCACTGATCTTCTCCAAGAAAGTGAGTGGTTACGTGCCGCAACCGGTTGGCGCCGACTACTACAAGTGGGTCAAGATCGAGCAGTAGCCGCTGCGAACAGTAGGGGAGAGGGCGGGCTCACCGCCCTCTCCAACACCATCACGGGCTATGGCACGTTACATCTTACGCAGGCTGCTCTCACTGATCCCTACCGTGCTGGGGGTCACCATCGTCATATTTCTGCTGCTGCGCCTGATCCCTGGCGACCCGGCCGTGGCTATGCTGGGTGAGCATGCAGCCAAGGAAAACGTCGAACGCATCCGCGAGCAACTGGGCCTGAATCGGCCGCTTTTCCTGGACAGGGAGGCGCTGCGGCAGGGGGATCTCCGTCGTTTCCTCGATAGCCAGTACATCCGTTACCTGGGGCGATTGCTGCGCGGCGACCTGGGCAGCTCTATCCATCGTCGCATCCCCATCGCTGAGGAGCTGAAACAACGCTTCCCTGCGACCGTCGAGCTTGCTCTGGTTTCCATGGCGATAGCGATCCTGGTGGGCCTGCCAGTGGGTGTGCTCTCAGCGGCGCGCCACAATTCGGTGCTGGATCACGTGAGTATGGTCCTCTCCCTCATCGGTGTCTCGATGCCCATTTTCTGGCTGGGGCTGATGGAGATCATGCTGTTCGCCGTGTTCCTGGGATGGTTTCCGGTCGGGGGCCGCCTGGATCATACCTTCACGGTGCCGACGTTGACAGGGCTTATCCTGCTAGATAGCCTGCTCACCGGCCACTGGGCCGCCCTCGCCGATGGGCTCAAGCACCTGGCCATGCCGGCGCTGGCTCTGGCGACTATCCCGATGGCCATCATTGCGCGCATGACCCGTGCTAGCATGCTCGATGTGCTCCAGGCTGACTATATCCGCACCGCCCATGCCAAAGGCCTGCGTGAGCAGGTGGTCCTCTACCGGCATGCCCTCAAAAACGCTTTCCTGCCCATTGTCACGATTATCGGCATTCAGATGGGCAACCTGCTCGCGGGGGCCGTACTGACGGAGACCATCTTCGCCTGGCCCGGGATCGGCAAGTGGGGGATGTACGACGCTATCGTGGGCCGGGATTACCCCGTTGTTCAGAGCGTGACCCTGCTCATCGCTCTGGTCATCGTGTTTATTAACCTGGTCGTTGATATTTCCTACGCTTTCCTGGATCCGCGCATCCATTATGAGTGAACCAGCAGGCGGCCTGGCGGTGGTCACTTCCAGGAGTGACCGTCGCCCAGACGGTACGATACTGATGACCTCCCGGCGACATCGCTCGCTGTGGGGAGACGCGTGGCGACGCCTGGTCGCCAACCGGGCTGCCCGCCTGGGGTTGGCGCTTGTGATGATGTTTGTCCTCTCCTCCGTGCTGGCCCATTTCTTCTGGGAGTATGATCCCAAAACCGACCTCGATTACTCGCTGAAGCTCAAGCCGCCCACGCTTTATCCCACGAGTGATGTACCCACGATCCACCCCTTTGGCACGGACAGGCTGGGACGTGATATCTTCCGCCGCGTCATCCATGGAGGGTGGAACTCGATGCGTGTCAGTGTGGTATCGGTGGGCATCTCGCTTACCATAGGAGGGCTGCTGGGGCTAGTGGCAGGCTTTTACGAAAGCATGCCGCTGGGCAGAGGCGGAAAGGTTGTGCTCTTCGGGGCTACCGGCCTCCTGTTAGGATCGTTTCCCGCCTGGCTGGCCGATAGCTTTCTCCAGGCCTTCTTGTTCTGCGGATCGGGTGTGGCCGCGGCCATATTGGAGCGTAGAGAGATGGCCGGAGAAATTCCCCGTATCTCACCGGTGCGCGTGGCCGTATGCGCGATCGTGGGACTGGGTATTGGCTGTCTGGGGCTGAAGTCGGGCCTCTACACGGGCATCGCTTGTGGGGTCGTGGGCCTGTTCATCGGCGGCATTCTAGGCTTGCCGCTGAGCGGACCGTTCGTGTCCAACATCATTATGCGCATCATGGATGTTATCCTGGCCTTCCCCGCTTATCTGCTCGCCATTGCCATTCTGGCGTTCCTGGGGCCGGGACTGGATAAGGCGATGATCGCCATCGGGTTTGTAGGCATCCCGGTTTATACCCGGCTGGTCCGCTCCACTGTGCTGTCGCTCAGTCAGGAGACCTATGTGCTGGCTGCCCGCTCGCTTGGGGCCGGCCATGCCCGCGTTATCTTCCGCCACATTCTCCCCAATGCCCTGTCCCCCGTCATCGTGCAGGCAACTATGGGATTGGCCAGCGCCATTATCTGGGCCGGAGCGCTCGGATTCCTGGGCCTCGGCGCTATACCGCCGGATCCGGAGTGGGGTGCCATGCTGGGCGATAGCTATCGCTTCCTGACCAGTGGGGCCTGGTGGGCAGTACTATTCCCTGGCCTGGCGATTATGCTCAGTGTCCTGGGCTTCAACTTGCTGGGGGACGGCCTGCGAGATGCCTTGGACCCCCGCTTGACCCGATAATGGGATTTTGCGGCGGCGGCCGGAGGCCGCCGCCGCAAAATCCCACCCTGAGGGAAATCAACTCCATCATATCGGAAGGAACAACGATGCC
>JAOAAG010000032.1 GCA_026418995.1 Anaerolineae bacterium | reverse complement strand
AAGTCCAGCGGTGTGCTTCCGAGCCAATCTGGCCGTCCCAGGGCAACGAGCAGCCAGCCCAGTCCGCCCCCCCAGGCCGTCATCAGCCAGGCCAGGCGGCGTAACGTCCGCTCCTCTGGCCTGGTCAGGGCGGTCAGGAAGCGGTAGATCGTGAGCAGCAGCACCATTCCACAGACCAGCCGCGCTCCGTGATAGACCCAGACCATGCGAGCGGTGAGATCGGCTCCGGGCAGCAGCGTGGCCAGCTTGCCCAGCAGGATGTGGAAGGGGAAGAAGAGTGTCCCCGGGTGCGGCTCCGGCGTATAGGCGATGCGGAAAAGCCACCGCCCTGCCGCACCCAGGCGCATCTTCGCCAGGTAGGAATAGCAATCCTCCAGGGCGTAGACGAATCCCCCGAAAATACGCTCTTGTGTTCCCTGTGCTATGCCCAGCAGGTAGGGAATGGAAGTCATAAGGAGAACGAGAAGGCCGTTGGGCAGGAGAAACGTGTAATCCTTTGTTACTCGTGGGGAGGCTTCAATTGCGGACATGAGGGCCTCGCCGAAGATTTACCACGGCCATGACAGACAAGGCCAGGATAGTCAGGGCCGAGCAGCCCCACCCAATGTATACCGGCAGCGGGTCATAAGTGAAAAGCGCTGTGCCGTCGCCCAGGACAATGCTGTTCTCCGCTGGCTGCACCGGTTGGGCCAGGGAGTTCAGGTAGACATAAAGACCGCCCACCTGGTGATGCTCGCTCAGAGCGGGATGCGTTATCGGGAAGGCAGAGACCACGTAGCGTACTCCCAATTGTCCTAACAGCTCCGGGTTGGGCGTCACATCCGCCAGCGCCGTGCTGATATCCTCTGTACCCTCTGGGAGAGGTGGCAGGGTGACGCTGTAGCCCACTTCGCCCGATACGCCCAGGCCGGCTGCGCGGGTCAGGTACTCGGCGTAGACGCGCAATTGAAACGGGTCCACCCCATCGGCCAGCTCCAGGCCGTACAGCTCGGCGACGTGCTGGGGGATGCTGTAACCAGGCGAATAGATGCGGAAGCGACCAGGGCGAGCTGCCAGCCATTCCGCAGCCGCCCGGCCGGCGGCGAAGACCTCTGCCGGCGCCCTGCTCTCTATCAATGTGCCATCTACTACCGCGAGATCGGCGACAATGAGCAATATCAGGGCGGCGTTTGTGACGTTCGGGCGTCCCTCTGCACGCAGACGGCAAATCACTAACGTGAGCGGCGTAACCAGGCCGAACATCAGCAGATTCAGCGGCAGCATGCCCCTCGCAAGCCAGAATCCTGCGGCCAATAACGGCGCCAGGACCACCAATCCCAGCTCGAGCGGGCGGAGCAATCTCCTGCCCCTGCGGCGCACTGGTCCTTCAAACGCACTTCCTGCCAGGACGGAAAGCGCGAACACCACCAGTACCCAGGCCCGGGGCGGCACGCGCAATAACCCCAGCCCCGGCACGATGCGCCAGAGCGCCCCGAAGAGTCCGCCGTGCTCCCCCAGGCTGAACCAGGCCGCGCCTGCTGCCAGCCCAACCAGCCACATTGCCTGCCAGCGTCGCCCTTCCGCCCGCCATAACGTCCCGGCCCCCGCTATAGCCAGGATCAATGTACTTATACCAGCGTAGGTCATCCATTCGTGGAAGCCGTTATGGTCGGCCAGCAGCAGCCCGACCAGGTAGCGCCACGGGAGCGACCACACTGCGGCATCCTCAAGCCCCAGCGAGGCCCGCGTGGTCTCCGGTAGCATAGCCATCATCGGCAGCCACTGGCAGGCGGAAAGGCCCGCTGCCACAACTCCCATCGTGGCAAAAGCCAGCGGGAAACGGCGCCAGCGCAGGGAGCAGACGACGATTAATGTGACTGCGGCAATCAGCGTATATAGGCACAGCCGCACATCGGCGCAGAATTGCAGGGCCAGGGCAGCGCTGCCCACTACCAGCCACCGGGCTTCCCGGCCGATAGGCCATATCCTCCTTTGAGTCGTTTCTCCGAGGCGCAGCACGCACAGGATGACCAAGGGCAGCCAGGCCCAGGCCTGTGTCCATCCCACATGCCCTGCGCCAAGGTGGGCCAACAATTTTGGGGAAGCCTGATATGCTGATGCTGCCGCCAGCGCCCCCCATGTCCCGGACTCAAAGCCGCGCCGCATCAGGGCGTACATCGTCGCGCCCGCCAGCCACAGGTGGCACAGTGCCGAGAGATTAAACCCTGTCTCCAGCGGCAAATATGGCAGGAACAGAAAGAGCCAGTTGGGCAGATAGTACAGCCCCGCTAGCGGATTAGCCGCGAACGGCGTCCCGCTCATGATGGTCGGACGCCAGATGGGAAACCTGCTCTCCTCCCACAGGGAACGTCTGGTAAAGTGCGCATTGGGCCAGTGGGTGACAGCCAGGTCCGAGTGCTCAGCCCCAGGTGACCAGAGCCACCAGGTAGGGTGCGCGACCACAGGCCGGAGTAGAAAGAGGGCCAGGAGCAGGAGGTAGACTGGCGGCGCAAACGTCAGCAGCTTAGCGTCCCTCGACCTCATAAATGGCGACATCTCCCGCCTGGAATCTCAGGTGAAATCCTGCGCCTACCTTTACATCGCCCAACGCCCTTTCCCTTGGCCCGACGAACAAATAGCGCACGTCGTTCTCGTGTAGAAAACGTTTCTGCTCCGCGTAGCTCATAGCGCCGCTCCAGAATGCTGTCACCTGCGCTTCGCGCCGCTGTGCATCCACCGTCTCGAAGGGATGCCCATAGACGACACGTCTACCGCTCCAGGCAGGGATTAACATACCCGTGGTCGGGGCACACAGCACTACCTCGCTATCCTTACCTACCTCTTGTAGCCAGGCGAAAGCTCGCCATTCCGCCTTGCTGACATAGAAGAGCGGCTCCCCGCCCACGGCCCCCATAAGGAGCATACCCACCAGGAACAGGTTGCCCACGGCAGAAAAGCCTATCACCGCTATTTCCCCCACAGGCCGCAGGCGCGAATGTAGACGTGGGCACACGACCTCCCACCATCCCCTGGTCGCGAGCAATGCCACCGGTATCTGCAGTCCGAGCGAGAGGCGCCGCTGGAGCGCCAGTGGCATATACATCCCTATTACCGCCGCCAGCACCCAGAACAGTGGCAGCCAATACTCCACCGAGCGGCGCCGTACCGTCGCCACCAGACCTGGTAGAGCCAGACACACCGGCAGGCCCAAGCCCAGCAGCCAGTCCCACAGCGGCGGCGAGGGGGTGCGGTTCTGGGCGTTCCACGCGGCCAACACCGGATCGAAGTGGATGGCCCATACGCCATACAGGGGATAGGCCAGCGCGACCAGAGCAGCTCCTGCAGTCCAGCCGATACTTTGCCACGGGATACCTATCCGGGGTCTCAGCTTCAACGCCAGCCGGAGCGCCAGCGTCGCGTACACAGGGATCACAGCGAAGGGCTGCAGCACGCCCAGAGCAACCGAAGCCAGCATAGCGACCAGGCCCTCCCGTAGACGTGGCTCGCGGCCCGGCCAGGCCAATGTCATCATCACCACCATCATCAACGCAATGGAGAGCGGAAAATGGAAGTTGGCGAGGAGCGAGTAGAAGGTGAACGCCTCTGGTATCCACAGGTCAGGGGAGGGGTGCCCCGTGAGTGGCGCGACCAACCACCCCAGGCCAGCAGAAGTGCTTGCCAGCAAGAAGGCCATACGACGATGCTTCACAGGCTGTTCCAGCATAGCGATGAATGGGTACAGTACCAGCAGCAGGACCGCGCCTGCCACGACACGTGCCCCGTGGTATATGGCGACGAGCGACAGGCCTGCCCACCGGGCCAGATGGCCCAGGGCGATGTGGGCCAGAAAGAGGTACGCTCCGGGATGAGTTTCAGGGGTGAAGGCCAGATGGAAGCGCCAGGAACCTTCCAGCCCCTGGCGCATCTTAGCGATATAGGAGTGTCCGTCCAGGGGATTCACCAGCAGCCCTGTGAAAAGATGACCTGGCGGTGCAACTGCCCACGCTATAAGATACGGCAGGCTGCCGGCGAAGAGCAAGCCCAGCGCTACTGCGATGGTCCAGCGCCATTCTGCGCAGGGGATCCTGAAAGCATCCATTGTTGTGTTTTGATTGCCTGACACAGGTTGTGGTCAGATGCTAGTGTGGCTAATACGGATTGGGGGTATCATAACCCAAGACGGTTGATCATTGATAGCCTTCGAGCATTCCCAGGCCCCAGAGACAGTCGCTTCGGGTCAGCGTCACCTGGCAGTTAGGGCCAGCTCTGCCTCGCCTCACTTCACCGAGACGCCGTGGGCGTTGGCGGTGGGGGAAACGTTGTTGTTTAAAGGTCTGGTACCACTGCTGCCACAAGGAATCGTGATAGGTATAGCAGTAGACGCAGCCGGCCAGGTAGAGCGCCATCCCCATACACTCAAGCCTGCGAGCCAGATGGCGGGTGCAGCGTACCAACGGAGGCCAAAAAGGCGCGGCCGGCCCGGTTTCCTGGTGGGCAGAGAACTGCGCAAGACCTGGCGAGAAGCCGAGATGTACGTCTTCCGGCCATCGGAGCACAGCAGCAACGGACGACACAGAGCCGCTGCCTTCATCCTCGCTGCCCGCGTTGACCACAGCTTCTCCACAGGTCATCCACGGTGCGTGTGTCCACGCCGAAGGTCGCCACAATGGCTGACCTGGGGCAACCGTGGCCAGCAAACTGGTAATCTACCCAATGAGCTGGTGATCGGAGACGCCCTCGGTGGAGCGGTGTCCCGCAGGTCGCTGCGAACGTCTTCTTGCAAGTGTGGCATAGGCAGCGGTGCTCTTTTTGATTATGAACACCGACGTTGTGCCAGTGTTCACCTTTTCCATATCCATAGTCTGGACACTTGCGGTGGGGACAATACCGGGCACCGAATCCATTCTGGCACCTCCGTGTCCAGGTTTGCCGATATCAAAGGATACCAGACTCTTGCGCAAATGTCCAGTCTTGCCCCCTCACCACGACAGATTGCATACCTATCAGCCGGTTGCAACGGACTGAAAAGTGGTCGCACTGCCTGCCTTCCGGTTTCTCCACTATCCCGAATGCGAGTCAGACGCCTTCGGGCCTTGATAGTTAGGCTGAATGAACGATTGGCCCCGCTGGACTATTGGAAACTAGGCTAGAATTGAAAAAAAGGAGCGGACGCCTGGTCCAGCCGATCAGGCCAGGCCAGGCGTCCACTCCAACCGGCCGTGTTTTTTTATTGCACTGTACAGGCGACACCGTTCAGCGTGAACGACGTCGGCCTCGCGTTCGTCCCGCTGTAGGACAGGTTGAAGCCAAAACCTACAGTCCCACCATTCGCCGGTATCGCCGCATTGTAATCCATATTCCGCGCCGTCACCGATGCCCCGCTCTGCGTGTACGTCGCATTCCACATGTTTGTGATCTGCTGGTTGCCGGGGAACGTCCACGCCAGTGTCCAGCCGTTGATCGCTGTTGTCCCATTGTTCCGAATGGTCACGTTCACCGTCGCACCCGTCCCCCAGTCGTTCTGA
>JAOAAG010000024.1 GCA_026418995.1 Anaerolineae bacterium | reverse complement strand
CCTCTTGCTTGGCTGTGGCATCAGCCTGCCCGGCAGCCCGCGTGCGAGCCGTACCGTCTGGGCTGTGCCGGGTGCTGGCGCCGATTTTATCCCTATCGGCCCCTGGAACGCCGACGGCCTGATCATTGTTCCCGACGACCTCTCTGACGCGCAGTTCGAGTACGTGCAGGCCCTGATGCGTTCGGGTTATCCCGTGATTCTGACCACCACTGAGAAGCCGGGGCCGGTCGTTGCGGTGGACAATGCGGGTGGTATCCGCCAGGCCTTCGAGCATCTCTGGGAGCACGGTCATCGGCGCATCGCCTTCATCGCCGGTAAATCGGGGCATGGCGGCGACAGCGCTGAGCGACTGGCCGCGTACCGTCAGGCGCTGCGCGATGCCGGAATCGCAGAGGACCCGCGCCTGATCGCCTTTGGCGAACACCGCCGCGAGGACGGGCGCCTTGCTATGCAGCGTATCCTCTCCACAGGGGCACCGTTCACCGCGGTGCTGGCCAGCAATGACCTCTCCTGTCTGGGCGCGATAGAGGCGCTCCGTGGAGCCGGGCGACGCATCCCGGATGATGTGGCGGTGATCGGTTTCGACGACATCCTCGAAGCCCGCTCGTGTCTCCCACCGCTCACCACGGTGCGTCATCCGACTTTTACGCTCGGTTATCAGGCGACGCTGGCGTTGCTCGAGGTCATCGCTGGAAAAAGAGATGGGCCAGTGTACCAGCGTATCCCCACGCGGTTGGTCATTCGCCAATCGTGCGGTTGTCGTCCCGAGAGCGCATTGACCAGGGCATTCGCCCCTCTGGCGACGTCGCGTCTCGAAACTGCACAAGCTGCTCTTGTCCCCATAATGGCCGAAGCGGTGCTTGTCGAGGCGCGGTACAGTACACGCGAGGAGGTGGAGGGCTGGTGCTCGGCGCTTGTCCGTGCGTTCACGGCGAGTTTGGCTGGAAAGGATGCCGCTCCATTCAATACCGCGCTGTGGCATCTTTTTGAGCAGCTTGAGGCGCATGGCGAAAGTGCCCATGCGTGGCAGGCTGCGCTCTCCGTACTGCGTGGCAGCCTCCCCGATCTGCTGCCTTTGGTGCCGGGGGCAGACCCTGCCTTTGCTGATATCCTCATTGATGGCGCGCGTCTTGAGATCGGCCAGCAGGCTCAGCGCCAGGCCGATGAGGCCTTGCTCCAGCATATGGAGATGACCAATCGTCTGGGGCTGATGACCTCACAGTTGTTGACGGCGCTGGATACCTCAGAGAGTGCGCGTATCCTGGCACGCCACCTGCCGCAACTGGGAATCCCGCATGCGCTTGTTGCGCTGTACGTGGCCGGGGAAGGGGATTCGCTCCCCGATTGCACCGTTCTGCTCGATGCTGGCCTGCCCGAGAGTGGGAGCGGTCGCCGCTTCCCGGCGCGTGAGTTCCCGCCGCCGGGGCTTTACCCGGCCGACGCGGCCTTTCATCTGGCGCTCCTGCCGCTGCTCATTGACGACCGGGCGATGGGCTTTGTGGCCTTCAGCGCGACAAACCTCGAACCATGTGCGGCCATTGTGCACAATCTCGGCTCGGCACTGCGCACAGCTCGTCTGTACCGTGAGGCGCTGGAAGGGCGCCGACTGGCGGAGGAAGCGAACCGTCTCAAGAGCCGTTTTCTCTCCACCGTCAGCCACGAGTTGCGCACTCCCCTGAACCTGATCACCGGCCTGAGTGCCATATTGCTGCAAGAAGGAGAGCCGGTTGATGCCACCAGGTGCCTGGTCAGCCGCGAGGATGTCGAGCACATTTACGCCAGCGCCCAGCACCTGGATGGCCTGATTCGTGATGTGCTGGACCTGGCGCGGAGTGAGGTGGGGCAACTGAAGCTGGTCTGTGAACCGCTGGACCTGGCCGAAGTACTCCAGCCTGTGCTGGTAATCGGAGAGCAGTTGGCGCGTGACAAGGGGCTGGCCTGGCAGGTCGTCATTCCCGATCAGTTGCCCCAGGTGTGGGGCGACCGTACCCGCTTGCGGCAGGTGGTATTGAACCTGGTGAACAACGCGGTGAAGTTCACGGCGAAAGGCTATGTCGCGCTGGCGGTGGCGGCAGACGGTGACCGTGTGACCATCTCGGTGCAGGATACAGGGCTGGGCATTCCGCTAGAGGAACAGGAAGCGATCTTCGACGAGTTCCGCCAGTCGGAGCGTACCACGGCACGGGGTTACGGTGGCCTGGGTCTGGGGCTGGCGATTTGCAAGCGGCTGGTCGAGCTACATGGAGGTGAGATCGGCGTACGTTCATCTGGAGAGGAAGGTGGCGGCTCGACATTCTATTTCTCGTTGCCGGTCCTTGCGCCTTCCCCTGCCGCTGCTCCACCAGAGACGTACCAGGTGTGGCTCCTGACCAGGGATACACGGGGGGGAGACTTATTGCGCGACCATCTGACCCGCCAGGGGCTTGAGGTGACTATGCATCAGGTGAGTGAGGAAGACCCACGGGAGTGGCTGACGGCGCTCGCTGCGGGGACGCCCCAGGCGGTGATCCTGGACCGTCAGGTGGCTGCGGAGCGTGGTTGGGAGGTCGTTAAGGTGCTGAAGGGCAACCCGGCAACCCGGCACGTGCCAGTATTGTTCTACGCCCTTGCCGACGAGGGCGATCGAGGCTCGATGCTGACGGTTGACTATTTGACAAAACCAATGAGCACAGCGGAACTCGCAGAGGCCCTGGTGTCTCAGGGGCTGCTGGACGGGGAGGGGGGCGTAGAGAAAAGGATACTGGTGGTGGACGATGAACCGGCAGTGCTGGCACTCCATGCACGTATCATTGAGGCGCAGTCGCCGCATTATCGGGTACTGCGGGCGCGAAATGGACGCGAGGCATTGGAGATCATCCGACAGGAGCGCCCCGACCTGGTACTTCTGGACTTGATGATGCCGGAGCTGGACGGGTTTGGGGTACTGGAAGTGATGCGCGCGGAGGAGATGAGCCGGAATATACCAGTGATCGTGCTCACGGGGCAGGTATTGACCGAAGAAGATATGGCACGCCTGAACCGGGGAGTGGCAAGTGTGCTGGGGAAAGGGTTGTTTAGCGTGAATGAGACGCTGGAGCGCATAGAGACGGCGCTAACCCGTCGTTGCCAGTTGGGCGCCGAAGTGCAACGGATCGTGCGCAGGGCTATGGCCTATGTACACGCACACTATGCTGAGCCGATCTCGTCTCGAGATATTGCCGCCCATGTCGGGTTCAGCGAGCAGCATTTGAGCCGCTGCTTTCGCAAGGAGCTTGGCATCACGCCAGGAGAGTACCTCAAGCGCTATCGCATCCGGCAGGCTAAGGCGTTGCTGGAGGCAGGCGACAAGAGTGTCACCGAGGTAGCGCTGGAAGTGGGGTTTTCCGGGAGCAGCTACTTCGCCCGCGTCTTTCGGGCCGAAGTGGGTGTGTCGCCTGGCGCCTACCGGAAGAGACCACGGTAGCGATGTGAGGCACCTTGCCGGGTCGCTTGACCAGGCTGGAGAGCCTGTTCCACCGAATGATCGCGGGCGGGCCAATGATCAGGCCCGCCCGCTCTGTTTGGTATGGGATCAGTTCACAATGTGCACGATAGTGTTAAGAAAGTGCTAGCCGCCGCAGGGTGAAGTGTGGTAAAGTAGTTGTGACAAGTTGACAGTCACCTGCAAGGTGACTGTCAACTTCACCTTAGGTGACTGTCAACTTCAGGGGGTGAGACATGTCGTCCAACCAGATATCAGCCTCTGCCCAGCTATCCGTACCGGCGGCATCGGCCCGCAGGTTGGAGGTCAGGGGCGTGGACATCTCCACCTTACCGCGCATAGAGGCGAGCGGCGGTATCTTCTACGACGACGCCGGGCAGCCCCGGGACCTTTTACGCATCCTCGCTGATCATGCCATCAACTATGTCAGGCTCAGATTGTGGCATACCCCTGCGCATGGCTACGATGACCTGGCGCACGTCAAAGGGATGGCAGCCCGCATCAAGGAGGCCGGTATGGGATTCCTCCTGGATTTCCACTATTCCGACACCTGGGCCGACCCCGGCAAGCAATATAAACCTGCAGCCTGGCGGGAGCTGGATTACGAGGGGCTTAAAGAGGCAGTGTATGAGTATACCCGGCGTGTGATCGCGGAACTGCAGCACCAGGGGACAGCGCCCGAGATAGTCCAGATCGGAAACGAGATCACCAATGGTATGCTGTGGCCGGAGGGCAGACTGGACGGCTCGGACGATCAGTTTGCCCGGTTGGCAGGGCTGCTGAAGGCCGGCATCGCGGGAGTGAGAGACGCAGGAAGTCAGGCCGGGATTATGCTCCACCTGGACCAAGGTGGGAAAAACAGCCTGTGTAGATGGTGGTTCGATAACATCATTGCCGAAGGCGTGGCGTTTGACATTATCGGACTCTCGTTCTATGGGTACTGGCACGGCCAACTGAGCGACCTGGCAGATAACCTGAGCGACCTGGCGCGCAGATATGGGAAGGAGCTGATCGTTGTGGAGACCGCTTATCCTCATACACTTGCCGATCGGGATGGTACACCCAATATCGTCCGCACGGAGAGCCAGCTCGTGGCCGGTTATCCGGCCACGGTGCAGGGCCAGACGAACTGGCTCAGAGATCTTATGAACGTCGTAGCTGGGACGCCGGGTGGCCTGGGGAAGGGGGTGTTCTACTGGGAGCCGGCGTGGTTGGCCTTACCGCACTGTGGGTGGAACCCGGAGGATCCGACATCGGGTAATGAGTGGGAGAATCAGACGCTGTTTGATTGCGATGGACATGTACTGAGTTCGCTGGACGTGTTTCTGGAGTTCGCCGTGGAAAGGAGCTGACCAATGACGTTCTACGTAACCATTATTCACCGCCCTGAGATGGTGCCGGAATACCTTCAGAAAGGAGCCGAGCAGGGCAAGCGAGAAGACCTCACCCGTCAGGAGGTGATTCAAGAGTCGCTGGACATCTTTCGGACCCAGCAACAGATTGCCCACGAGAATGGGTTGCGTACTACCATCCAGATGACCTACGCTAGCCTCTTCAATGAGGAGGCGGTGGCGCTCGCTAAGGAGCACCACGAAAAGTACGGCGACGAGATCGGTTCGACCTTCCTCGGCATCCAGTGCCAGCAGTTCCGTGAGAAGTTCAAGTCGAAGGAGCTGGCCATCTGGCTCTTCTCGATGGAAGACAAGCGGCGCATTGTGGACGAGGTGATGGGCAAGTTCTACGAGGTCTTTGGCTTCTACCCCACCTCCACCGGCTCGTACTACATGGATGCCGAGCTGGTCAATTACATCAAAGAGCGCTATCCGATGATCAAGGTGGCAGTGGCGACCTGCTGGGAGGAAGGGCCCAAGGCGTATCACAACGCCAACAACTCCTGGTACACCCTCCACGACGGCAGCCCCTGGAATCCCTGGATTCCCTCGAAGCGTAACATCCACTGTCCTGCCTCGGACGAGGAGGACGACATCGGTATCGTTGCCATCCCGCATCTCTCACGTGACCTGATGGCGGTCTTTGACGGGCCCGGCTCCTACTACGGTACCCATCCACAGAACATCCTGCGCGGCATGGTCTACGAGGGGCGCGAGATTCCATACTTTATGAACCTTGTGGATCAATACCGTGCCCAGGCGAAGTACAATCGTGGCTACGCTTACAACATGATGTTTGTGGGCCCCGGCTGGATGAGCAAGAGCGGCCGCTGGGAGGCCGACTATGACTTTCTGCTCAAAGCCTACAAGGACGGCATGGCCTACTACGGCCAGCTCAAGAAAGAGGGCAAGGCCCAGGATGTGACGATGAGCGAGTTCGCCGAGATCTACCGCCGGGACCGGCCTTACACCCGCCCGGAGTGTGCTCTGTGGAAGGACATCCTCTACGGTTCCAAGCGGCAACAGTTCTGGTATGTAGACCCGTGGATGCGCGTCTGTCTGGATATGAACCAGGGTGGGGCGATGATTGACCTGCGGCCCTACGCGGCCAAGCTGATACGGCCCTGTGGCGTCGGCACCAAGTGTCTCCAGGACGCCTCGTACCCGTTCCTTGTCCAGTCTCTCTACCGGGCTGGCTATTTCACCCACTACGCTGGCGAAGGGGCGGTCAAGTCCTGCAAGTTTGGTCACCAGGACGAGGTGGTAGACCTGTGCACCTGTCGCACGCTGGCCTCGTTCTCTGAGGAGGGCGACACGCGGATCGTGACGCTCGACCCGGTGGAGATCGAGTTTGCTGACTTCACCATCCGTGTGCAATCGGTCTTTCGCTTTGCCGAGGGTACGGGGGAAATCGAGATGATCAGGCGCATCATCGAGACCACTGACCCGCAGGCGGAGGTGACAATTGATGAATACATCACCGCTTGCTACGGCACCACCGAGTATCCCGAGGACCTGACCGGGGTCAAACTCACTGTGACAGGTACGTCAGGAACGGAAAGCATCGAGTATGCATACAAATGCCGCGAGGCGGAAGTAGCGGGCGTGACGTTAGCCGAAGCGATAGTGCCACAGGTGGATACGCGCCTGACCATGCGTACGGATGCTACCGATGCGATCGGCTATTTCCGCGAGGGGTTTGCTTTCTCCCCGATGTATACCATCGGCATCAGAAAGACTGTTGTGGGAAAGGGGGAACTGCGCACATGGCTCAAGGTCGAAAAGGCAAGTTGAACTACCGGTGCCCGCGCTGCCTGATGCGGGAGATTGACATGGATATGCTCTACGACCGGGACAAGGACGAGTACTACTGCTTGCGTTGTTCGTTCGTCGGGAACGAAGAAGAGGTGTTGCGCCTCAACGCCCAGTTCCGTGAGAAGTACCGCGATCGGGCACGCAGGATCACCGACTTTTGATGATTACTCAGCCTCCATCCTGAGAAAATGGCAGTTGAGCGTTTTGCACACTTTGGTGCGCCGATTCAAAAAAACCGCATGTATAATTCTGCTAGAGAGTTCACCCACTGGCTTATGGAGGAGATTTACAGACGGGGGTGGTCGTTTCGAGAGTTCGCTCAGCGGGCTGGCCTGTCTCCCAGCGCAGTCAGCAAGGTGGTCAACGGTGATGTGCTCCCCGGATGGGAGTTCTGCTTTAAGGTGTCCAGAGCGCTCGAACTTCCACCTGAGGCTGTCTTTCGTAAGGCTGGCCTGTTACCACCGGAGCCGGAAGAGAAGTCCGCTTTGCGGGAGATGACCTATCTGTTTTCTCAGTTGTCGCCCGAGGATCAGCAACGTTTTATCACTTTTATACGCGCGTATCTCAGGGGACGCTAGACCAGAAGTGAAAGGGGGTGATGGCAGGAAGGCACGTAGTACTAACCTGTTTCCAGACCAGCCTCTGGGGGGTGTGAAAGTGAGCTGAGACGGCGGGCTGGACCCGTCTCATCCGGTCGGAAGTAGTGAGGAGGATTCTAAATGAAGGTGAGACTCTTGCTTATCCTTTGCCTGGTGATTTTGGTGGTGCTGGGAGTCACCAATGTGGGCCTGGTTCCGGCGCCTTCGGAGGCGCAGACCACGAATCTGGCGCTCAATAAACCGGCTACCGCGTCCAGTGAGGAGAGCAGCAAGGGCAACACTGCTGCTAAGGGCAACGATGGCAGCACCTCGACTCGCTGGTGTGCAGCGGATGGGAACACAGGCCACTGGTGGAGAGTTGACCTGGGGCAGAACTACAGCCTGACCGGCGCCGAGGTGATGTGGGAGTTCAGCCGAGTCTACAAATACAAAATCGAAGTCTCGACCGACAACACCAACTGGACACTGGTCGTAGATCGGACGAATAACACGAGCAATGCGCAGACGCAGACCCACAGCTTCAGCGCTACGGCGCGCTATGTGCGCATCACGGTGACCGGGCTGGAGGCCAACACCTGGGCTAGCTTCTGGGAGTTCCGCGTGTTCGGTAGCAGCGGCTCCTCACCGACACCTACCCCCGCCCCATCCAGTTGTACGCCCAGTTCCCTCTCCATTCGCGGTGCGGACGTCTCATCCCTGCAACGCGCTCTGGACCTGGGCCAGCAGTACTACTATGCCAACGGCGCCCAGGGGCATCCGCTGGATATTCTCAAGAGTAGGGGGGTCAACTATGTCCGCCTGCGCGTCTGGGTCAATCCGGCCAGCGGCTACAATGACAAGGACAACGTGGTGGCCTTTGCGCAGGTGGTCAAATCGAGGGGACTGGGGCTGATGATTGACTTCCACTACTCGGATACCTGGGCCGATCCGGGCAAGCAGAACAAGCCGGCCGCCTGGTCAAGCTATAACCTCAGCCAGTTGGCGACGGCTGTATACAACCATACCCTCGATGTGTGCAATGCCCTGAAGAATGTCGGCGCGACCCCGGATATGATCCAGGTCGGCAACGAGATCACGAACGGTATGCTCTGGCCGGAGGGACAGATCGTCAATAATAACTTTGCCAACCTGGCGACGTTGTTAAAGTCGGGCTATAACGCGGTGAAAGCCTGCTCTTCCTCAATTCAGGTGGTAATCCACATTGACAAGGGCGGCGACAACGCCACCTCACGCTGGTTCTTCGACGGGATCAAAGCGCAGGGGGTGCAGTGGGATGTGACGGCACTGTCGTACTACTGCTACTGGCACGGCACGACGTCGGCTATGCAGAGCAATGTGGCGGACCTGAAGTCGCGCTACGGCAAGCCCGTGATCATTGTCGAGACCGCCTACCCGTGGACGACGCAGAATTTCGACAACTGCGCTAATGTCATCAGTTCCTCCACTCCTTGCTCAGGCTATTCGGCGTCGCTGACCGGCCAGGCCTCTGCTTTTAATGCGGTCAAGCAGGCGGCATTGAACGGCGGCGCGCTGGGCGTCTTCTACTGGGAGCCCACGTGGGTTGCCACGCCAGGCAACGGTTGGGATCCTGCCAACATCAGCAGTTCGGGAAGTGGCTGGGAGAACCAGGCGGTGTTCGACAATAGCGCCAAACTCAATCCCAATATCTGCTGGTAGACTCAGGTGAGACCATCTGGCCGGAGGGGAGTATCATTCCCCTCCGGCTTTTTACTACCAGGTCAGGTGACGGTCACTTCTGAAGTGACCGTCACCTGCGTTATCTGACTTGACAAATCGTCTCATTTGCCTTACCATAACCCCAAGCTCGCATCGTGAAGGACTGCGTGTCGTGAGACACATCCATTGGTCGGCGGCGCCGGATGACGCCACGCCGGTACAGAGACGGAACTTCATCAACGTCCAGGTTGATGCTATCGGCATCGGGCTGGCAACGGCAGCCGGCTCATTCCTGCCAGTCTTTCTCACGCGGCTAGGCGCAACCTCTTTCCAGGTTGGCCTGCTCACGGCCATGCCTGCCTTCACCGGCCTGTTCTTTGCCATCGCTATCGGAGCCTTCTTACAGAGCCGCCGCAATATTGTGCCGTGGTTCAGTGCGGCGCGCCTGATGGTTGTGATGTCCTACGCGCTCACCGGCATCGTGCCCTTTGTCGTGCCGCGCCAGTACGTGGTCCAGGCGATCCTGGCGCTGTGGATGGCGGTCACGGTGCCGCAGACTGTGGTCAGCGTGGCCTTCTCGGTGGTGATGAACGCAGTCGCCGGCCCCCGGGGCCGCTACGCGCTGATGAGCCGGCGCTGGGCCATCCTGGGCCTGACGAACTCGTTGATGGTCATCCTCGCTGGCTGGGTGCTGGACCGCATAGATTTCCCGCTCAACTATCAGGTGGTCTTTATTGCCCTTTCAGCAGGTGGGCTGATCAGCTACTACTTCTCCAGCCACATCGTGCTGCCGGATGCTGCGCCGCAACCGCGCGCGGCGCGGCAACGATTGTCCCAGCGGCTGCAGCACTTTGCCAACCGCGTTCTGGGTGAGCGTCCCTTCCTCTCGTTCACGACCAGGCAGTTTATCTACAACGCCGGCCTCTTGCTTGCCGCCCCCCTGTTCCCGATCTATTTTGTGCGCACGGTGCACGCGTCAGATGCCTGGATCGGCACCATCAACTCGGTACAGACGTTTGTGACGCTGTTCGGCTACTTCTTCTGGGCGCAGCAGGGGAGAACACGCGGCTCACGCTCCGTGCTGCTGTGGACAACGGCCGGGCTGGCGCTCTATCCGGCGCTCGTTGCCTCGACCAGACGTGTCGAGCTGATCGTCCTTTTCGCCGGCCTGGCCGGCTTCTTCCAGGCCGGTCTCAACCTGGTCTTCTTCGACGAATTGATGAAGACGGTGCCGGTCGAGCAGAGCGCGACTTTCGTTGCCGTGGCACAGAGTTTGCAACACTTTTCGTCGGTCGTCGCGCCGCTTGCCGGCACGGCGCTGGCTGATCATGGCGGTATCCACACCGCACTCGCGGTGAGCACCCTGATACGTCTGGTCGGCTGCGGCCTGTTTGCGGTGCAGAAGTGGGGTAAGCTGACACGTGTCCTTGCTGGTCTGACCGTTCGGCAGCCTGGATGCAGGCATGCCCCCTGCCGGGAAAGCAAGGTGAAGGGAGGGTGATGTCATCTGTCCACATCCAGCGGGTTACCGATCGGCGCGGACTGCGTGCCTTTGTCAGGTTTCCCTGGCGGGTCTATCGGGACGATCCCAACTGGGTGCCACCTTTGATTTCCGAGCGCCTCGAGTATCTGAACCCTGTCAGGGGGCCCTTCTACAAGGTCGCCGATGTGGCGCTCTTCGTGGCCTGTCGTGGGCGTGAAGTGGTGGGCACCATTGCCGCCTTTGTCAACCACCAGCGCGTCGAGCGGCTGGGGAGGCCGGAGGGCGGCTTTGGCTTCTTCGAGGTGGTCGAGGATTACGCCGTCGCTGAGCGGCTGCTGGATACCGCGTGTGACTGGCTGCGCGCGCGTGGGATGACCTCGTTGCGCGGCCCGACTAACTTCACGGACTCAGATTGTCCGGGCGTTTTGATTGAGGGTACCGATTGCCCTCCGGTGATGCTGGAAGCCCACACCCCGCCCTACTATAAGGAGTTCCTGGAACGGTACGGGATGGAGAAGGAGCAGGACCTCTACGCCTGGCGGGCCTTCCGCTCACAGATCGGTGAGGAACTCCGCAACATCCCCCAGGAGTTGAGCCGGGTGGCCGAGATCGCGCGCCGTGTTGCCAACGTCACCATCCGCAAGGGGCGGTTAGATCGCTGGGACGAGGAGATCGCTACCGCGCATTACCTTTTCAATGCCACTCTGAACCACGTCCCCGATTACGTCCCGATGACGGAGGCCGAGTATCGCCGCATGGCCGGGCAGGTGCGCCCCTTCCTGGACCCAGACCTGGCGCTTTTTGCTGAGGTGGAGGGCAGGCCCATCGGTTTCTGCGTCGCCTTCCCCGACATTAACCGGGTACTGATCCGCCTGAATGGCCGCCTCTTTCCCTTCAACTGGCTCAAGATACGCCGCTACATGCGTCAGATTGACGTGGTCACCTTCAAACTGATGGGTGTGCTGGACCAGTATCGCCGCCGGGGCATTGATGCCCTGCTCTATATGCAGGCGGTCAGGGCAGTCTACGAGAAGGGCTATGCCTGGTTGGAAGGCTCTGTGACTTCCGAGCTCAATCCGATGGTTAATCTGATCGCCTATCGCCTGGGCGCGGAGCGGTATAAGGTCTACCGGCTGTACCGGAAGGATTTGTGAATCGCGCTGTCCGCACGGGGCGTGCGTGATTTTTAGCAGGAGGCCGTCCTATGCTCAGCCGCGAGATGACGATGGCCGAGGCGCTGCGTCAGGTGGCAACTTCGCGCCCCGACCAGGAGGCACTGGTGTGCGGCGAGGTGCGTCTCACTTACGACCGTTTGCTGGGGCGCGTGGATAGCCTGGCGCGGAGTTTTTACCAACTGGGCGTGCGTAAAGGTGATCAGATCGCTATGCTGCTGCCTCCGGGCGTCGAATTCGTGACCACGTTCTTTGCTGCTGCTGCCCTCGGCGCGGTCGTTGTCCCGCTCGATCCACATCTGCGCGCGCACACCTTAAGCGGCATACTCCGTGACGCTGAGCCTGTAGCTTTGGTCACTGCTATCCCGGTTGCGGAGGATGTGCTCCGCCAATCCCCGGCCCTGCGCCATGTCATTACCGACCTGGCCGCTTTGGAACAGAACGCCGTTTCGCCTTACACGCCAGAGGCCGTCGCGCCGCATGACCTGCTCGCTCTGCTCTATACCTCCGGCACTACCGGAGCACCGAAGGGCACGATGCATACCCATCGCAGCCTGATCGCGCCGGTGGTCGCAAGCATTAAGCTGCGCGAATTGTGGCTCAGGCGGCCCAGCCTCAAGACGCTGGGGCAGACGGCTAAGGCTCTGGCACGCTACCGGGAGCGGCTGTTGCGGGCTGCTGGTCGGCCGCAGACCTTTCTCTCCACCGTCGGCTGGCACACCATTACCGGGCTGGAGGTGATGCTCCAGGCGCTGCTGATGGGAGACCGGCTGGTGGTGATGCCGCGTTTTCACCCACGTGAGGCGCTGCGCCTGGTGGAGCAGGAGCGGGTGACCGTGCTGGTCGCGGTGCCGATGGCCTTCCAGGTGATGCTGGGTCTGCCGGATTTCGACCGCTACGATACCTCGTCGCTGCTCATCTGCGGCACGGGCGCGGCACCCTGCCCGCCCCACCTGGCACGCGAGATTCAGCGCCGCTTCGGTTGTGCGGTGCATATCGGCTTCGGCGCCACCGAGACCGCCGGGGGTATCGCCGCCACCAGTATTGCCGATTCCCCCACGCGCCAGGCCGAGACGGTAGGCCGTCCGATGCCGGGGATGGAGATCAAGATCGTGGATGACGAACGGCGCGAGCTGCCGCCCGGACAGGTGGGGGAACTGGCCTGTCGCGGCGAGAACATTATGCTGGGCTACTATCGCGCCCCGGAGGCGACCGCGGCGGTGATGGATGAGGAAGGCTGGTACTACACCGGCGACCTGGCGTTCGTGGACGAGCAGGGTTACCTGCATATCGTGGGACGCAAGAAAGACGTTATCATTCGCGGCGGGCAAAACATCTACCCTGCTGAGATCGAAGCCTACCTGGTGGCCCACCCTAAGATTCGGGAGGCCGCTGTGGTGGGCGTGCCCTCCGAGGTGGGTGGGGAGAGTGTGTGGGCCTTTGTGCTCCTTGAGGATGGGGTAGAGATGACCGCTCAGGAGGTGCTGGATTACTGCCGGGCGGCCTTGGAGGCCTACAAAATTCCCAGCCGTGTCCGCTTTCTGCGCGAGTTCCCGCGCTCGGCGACGGGCAAGCCGCAGAAGTTCAAGCTGCGCGAGCTGGCGTTACAGGAAGGAGGTGAGTCCGCGTGAAGAGTTCCGTACGGAGCCCGATCTCCTTTGAGGAGTTCAAGCGCCTCATTGCCAGGGAATTGAACATCGAAGAGAGTAAGATTGCTCCGGAGTCGTCGTTTATCCGCGACCTGCTTGCTGATTCCATCCAGCTTGTGGAGTTAATGTTGCGCCTGGAGGAGATGGGGGTGGAGATTCCGGTGGATGCCGCCTGGGAGGTCGAGACCGTAGGCGATGCCTACCGGCTCTATACGGAGCATGTTGCCGCTGTGACATGACTACTCAGGCCAGTCACCTTGTCTACCACAAAGAGCGCAAAGATGGTGGAAAAACCTTTGCGTCCTTCGCGCTCTTTGCGGTTCAATTAAAACCGCAAAGAGCGCAAAGATAAAGAAGACCTGGGCGTCCTCTGCGTTCTTTGCGTTTGAATTTAACATTGTCGAGCTACTCAGCCCGAGTTGCTACATTTGACGTATGGCCTGGAAAGGCTGTCTTGCAGCGGAAAAGTTAGTGCCAGCAGGGTTTCCCAATCCATCGTGAGGCCCGAAAAGGCCATTCTACGACCTGTTTGTATCCAGTTTCAAGCCAGAGATAGGTTTACACTTAAAAGCCGCCAAGGCACAGGGAGTTTTGATGCTCTTTCGGCCCATATCGGGTCTGGCGAAGCTCTGTGTGCTCCGCGCTCAGTGTCTTTGCGACGACAAGCCACTCTAACATTGTCGAGGTAGGTACCTTTTGTGGAGGAAAACGATGATTTCCACCAAACGCTCAGCTATTCTGATAGCTCTTACACTTCCCTTGCTGCTGGCCATCCTGGCCTGCGGACCGGTAGCCACCGTCGTCGTGACGGCGACACCCACACCTCAGGTCACGTGTGCTCCGCTTCTCTGTCCAGATGGCCAGATGCCCTTCTGTCCCGGGGACTGCCCGGGCGGCTGCGGTATGGTCTGTGCTACCCCTACGCCTACCACAGCCGCCCTGGCAGCGGCCACACTGGCGGCCACGCCCGTGGAGGAGACCCCGCCTCCAGAGCCAACTACAGCGGCGGGCTGCACCCTGGGTGCCCGCTGGGTCGCCGACGTCACTGTCCCGGATAACACCACCTTCGCTCCCAATGCCCCGTTTGTCAAGACCTGGCGGGTACGCAACTCCGGCACGTGTGCCTGGGGGCCAGGGACGAGGCTGGTCTTTGTCTCCGGTGACCCAATGGGTGGTCCACAGGCGGTGGAGGTGCCTGCGCTAGCCTCTGGGGCCCAGACCGACGTGAGCGTGAATCTGGTCGCGCCGGCGACGCCCGGCACCTACCGGGCTAACTACCAGTTTCAGGCCCCTGACGGCACCCGTTTCGGCGCTGTGAT
Source organism: Anaerolineae bacterium (assembly GCA_026418995.1). GTDB lineage: Bacteria > Chloroflexota > Anaerolineae > B4-G1 > B4-G1 > JAOAAG01. The sequence goes on along the minus strand of JAOAAG010000024.1, from coordinate 1,740 downwards.
CTGGGTGCAGATCGTGGTGCCTGCTACCCCCACGCCTGTGCCGGTCTGCACACCCATGGCTTGCCCCACGGGTCAGGTCCTTCACTGCCCTGCGGCCACCTGTCCGGGCGGGTGCGGCATGGTCTGCGCAACGCCCACTCCCTCTGGATTAGCCATCCTTTCGTTTACCGCAGAGGTGGTCCAGGACCTGCCTCCGGCGGGCAAGCGGATCACCTTCCGCTGGCGGACAGCCGGTGCAGCGAGCGCCGGTATCTGGAGCGGCACGCAGATGCGCTTCCCCAAGTACTGGGATGCCAGGCCACCAGCCGAAGGCATGCTGACCGTGGACGTCGAGATGACCTATTACCGTGACCCGGCGATGACACTGGTGGCTAAGGACATAGCAGGCAACGAGGTACGGGCCTCTGCGGTCGTGCCGTGGGCATGCCAGTACGCTTATTTCTTCGCCACCACTGAGCGGGCCTGCCCAGCCTATGAGGCGAGCACTACCTGGGCCGCCGAGCAGCCCTTTGAACACGGGCGGATGATCTGGCTGCAGGAGGTACGCGCCGGGTCCACGGCCTATCAGAAGATGATCCTGGTCTTCTTCAACAACGGCCGTTTTGAAAGATACCAGGATACCTGGACGGAGGCGGAGCCGGAGAGCGATCCCTCTATTGTGCCTCCGGCAGGGCTGTACCAGCCGGTACGGGGCTTTGGCAAGCTCTGGCGCACCGATCCCGCCATACGCGACCGGCTGGGCTGGGCTACTGCCCCGGAGCAGGGGTTCAACACGCAGTGGCAGATGCAGATGGCCGAGGCCGTCGGCGTTCCCTTCTATGTGCGTCGGATTGACGGGAAGGTCATCCAGGCCGGCGGCTGGGACGTCGGCTCGGGCACATGGCGGGAGGTGCCGTAGGTGGCGAAGCGCCGTAAAACGTGAGCTGGGAGGAGGAGCAGAAGGCGACACGCAGGACATAGCCGCTGCTACGGAGAGCTTCCAAAATCTATATCAAGGGGGTAATATGAAAGGCCAATGGATTCCTCTGTGGAGCGTTGTATCAGTGGTAGTGCTGGTCCTGGTCACAGGTCTGACCCAGGCCCAGGGGCCGCAGGGCGGGGCTTCTCCTCAAGCGGGCATGGGCACCGCCTTCACTTACCAGGGCCAGTTGAGGAAAGACGGCAACCCGGTCAGCGGCACCTGCGACTTCCAGTTCAGCCTGTGGGATGCCGCCAGTGGCGGGACGCAGGTCGGTACGACCTGGACCAAGACGGGCGTCCAGGTAACCAACGGCTATTTCACCATTCCCGACCTGGACTTTGGCGCCGGGGCTTTTCAGAGTGATGCCCGGTGGTTGGAAATTGCAGTCGCGTGCACGGGGGATCTCGGTTACACCACTCTCTCCCCGCGTCAGAGGTTGACTCCGGCGCCCTATGCCCTGGCACTACCGGGCCTATGGACGCAGCAAAACGCCACCAGCCCGAACCTCATCGGCGGCTACAGCGGTAACAGCGTGGACGCCGACATTTATGGTGCCACAATTAGCGGAGGAGGCGCCCTGGGCTGGACCAATGCAGTTACCGGCCACTTCTCCACTGTTGGTGGAGGTAGGGGCAACGTTGCTGGCGAATGGGGTGCTACTGTCGGCGGGGGTATGGAGAACAAAGCCCCCGGACAGTCGGCTACCATCGGTGGAGGCAACCAGAACACCGCCAACGGCTACGTGGCGACCATCAGCGGAGGCGGGAACAACGCAGCCC
>JAOAAG010000018.1 GCA_026418995.1 Anaerolineae bacterium | reverse complement strand
TGGTCTCGTGGGCTCGGAGATGTGTATAAGAGACAGGTGTAACTGCTCGGGGGTAAGCTGGAACAACCTGCTCAGACTGAAGCGGCCCTCCAGAGCAGTGCCACAGTTGCGGCAGCTCAGACGGGTCACTATCAGCTCGTCATTGCATACAGGACATCGTGTCGGTACCGGGTGCATGGCAATCTCTCTCAATAAAATCAAGTTATTCTTTAATAATCATAACATATAGGTGAATTTTTGTCAATAGCCAGCTCTCCAGGGTGATCAGGGCAGTCTAACTCATCCACACTATTCCGGAGCAGCCGCATTAGCAATATTCCTGTAACGTAGCTGTAACCGAAGACAGGGCACAAGTATGGTACATTCTATAGAGAGTGAGGCCTCACGACCTGTTTCCATCCGTGTGGCGGAGATAGAGGCTTACCGGTCCAGAGGTGACAGTGAAGCCTCCGCTTCCTGTCTATGCTAAGTTTACGTATATCCTGGCGCGGAAAGTCGGTTTATCTTGTTTAAGGGAGAACTCACATGACACTGGAGAGCCGTGTCAGAGCGCTTGAAAACGAAGTGAAAATTCTCAAGAACGAAATCCAGCAGATACTGCTCGACATCCAGGAGCAATTGCTTATCCATTACTATCCCTCCCTCCAGGCAGACGAATCCTCTCCTTCGGAAAGCATCCGTAGATCCATCGAAGCGATCCAGAAGAAGAAGGCGGCCCTTGAACGTAGCGGGCCACAGGCGCAGGGATGACGTGAGAGCAGGTACGATGTCACGAGCTCCGGTCGAAATTGAGAGAGCACTGGAGACAGCGGATGGAGATGTGGAACTGCTCAGGGACGTGGTCACATTGTTCCTGACAGAGTGGACCTCCCAATTTACAGCGCTGGAACGTGCACTGGAGAAGCTCGATACCGCCGGCGTGGAAAGCGGAGCCTGCAGGTTACAGATGATGCTGGAAAACGTAGGGGCGCTCGAAGCCGCGCAACTGGCCCAGACGTTGAGGTCGCTGGGCGAGGAAGGCAGGTTCCACGAAGGTATGAGCGTCCTCAGGGCATTGTGGGAGCAGATCGCCCGTGTCGTCTCCTTCTACACACATCCAGACTGGGAGATGGAGGCGATCCGTATCGCTAAGAGGTAATTGCGCGTCACGCATCACGTCTCACGCGTCACGTCCCGGATGAAACGCTCTACGGTTATCCCAACTGGAGAACCACGCTTTGACAGTGTGATGAGAGGAGGCCTGTTCCTCGCCGCTTTAACTTTGATCGAGGGGGAGGCCCGCACGGGCAAGTCCGTGCTCATCCAGAAAATGATGTACGGATGCCTGATACGTGGATACAAGCTAGCCCTTTTTACCACCGAAAGCACAGTGAAGGGGCTGATTGAGCAGATGCAAAACCTCAATCTGGAGATCAAGGATTATTTGTTGCTGGGACGCCTGCGCATCTTCCCCGTCAGCCCCACCCACCCACTCCGCGAGATGCCAGCTCTCTTACTGCAGGCGATCCGCAGGGAGGCCAGGGAGCGCGGTATCGTTTTTGTTGATTCCCTGACCCCGTTCATCGCCGAGTCCTCGGAATCCGAAATACTGGCCTTCTTCGAGGAGTGCAAGATACTCACCCATCACTCGGCTGCCATCGTCGTTGTGATTCACTCCTATGGCCTGCATAGCGCCCTGCGTTCACGCCTGCACTCCCTGTGCGAGACCCATCTGAGGTTACGTACCGACGAGGTCGGAGGACGCCTGGTCAGAGTCCTGGAGGTGATGAAAACCGGGGGCATGGTCCAATACGTTCATAATACTGCTTACTTTGAGATCGAACCCCGGCGCGGCGTTGTGGCACTACCTGTACCCGCAGGAGCAGGATATGGGTAGACCCACTCAGCGCTCCATACGGCATATCATCGGCAGGGTAGTACCTGTCTCTTATACAC
>JAOAAG010000399.1 GCA_026418995.1 Anaerolineae bacterium | reverse complement strand
GCCTTATACTGTGCGGCCGACTCGCTTCTCGCTACCCGCTCAAGTTGAGTTAAAGGCGGTGTGACACCGTACGGTAGCTTGTTGGGGTAGCCGATGCGGTAGGCATTCATCACATATTCCAGCGTGACCGTCTCGATCGAGAAACGGGTGTTTTTCTGGGCATCAGCCACCGAGCGCGCGACCAGGTTGATCCGTGCGCCGACCGCCTGCAAGTACTCCAGTATCAGAGCTTCCTGAGGCGTGACGGCTAGCGTTATCGGTTCAACTTCAGGCTCAGCCGGCGCTGCTGCCGCCTCCTCTGCACGGGGCTCTGGCGTGGGCGCAGCCTCTCCCTCCGGCACTGGCGTCCCCTCCGGTTTGGGCCAGTCCCCCACCTGCAACACCAGCGCGTTCTGGATGGTCAATTGGGTGACCAACTGGGGCCGCTGCGGCTCGCTGGCGGTCTTGCTGACCAGCCACCCGTTAGGCAACACCTCCAGACGCCCCTCGGGACCTCCCTTGCACTCCTCTCCCTCCGGTGGATTCACACAGGCCATCTGATTCGGCAGCATGCTCTGGAACTCCTGGTCCAGTTCCACCAGCAGCAGCGAGATGATGACGTCCACACGATCTCCCGGACGCAAGCCCCAGGCTAAACTGGAATAGCGCCCTACAGGCATCGCATAGGCCACCATGCCCTCCGGGAGCATAATCGTCATGTCGGAACCGAACGCGGCCGGAGCACCGGATACCTCGGTCAGCATACTCTCCAGAATCGGCATCCCGTTCGGGATCTCCACCCTGGCCTTGCGCCCGTAGACAGCCTCAACGGTGTAAATCGCACCGCTTGGCACCGAGTCCTTGGGCCAGTTTTGCTCGCTGATGGCCAGGCTATCCTCAGTGATCACCATGCCACGGGGTATGTTCTGCACCGACACGACGATGCGCACCATGTCAGGCGGCAATGGCGTCGCCATGGGTGTGCCTTCGGCTGAAGGCGGGACCGGCTGCGGCCTGGGTCGCATCAGCAAAAACGCAATCAGCGCCCCCAGGATCAGCACCGCACCGATGAGCAGAAGTGCACGTCCACCACGCATTGTTCCTCCTTAGCTATTGGACTCAGATTTTTTAACGCACCACGATGGCCATCTCCCGCAGCCACCGGGGGAGCTGCCTCCAGGTGTCACCGGCCCGCCCAGACTGCCCCCATTGTGTTCAATTCTTCTGCAATAATGATACTCTCTTAACACCGGAATGTCAAGACGTATACCAGTGGGGCCACCACAGGAAGTAGAACCACAGGCAGTGGATTGCTTCTCCTGGCCTTGAACCCGCGCCCAGGCTTGCTATCCTGCCGGTTTGGTTTATACTCGTAAACAGTCAGACACTGCCGTCGCCTATGCCCAACCGGCAATACACTCCTGCCGGCAATAGATTGTTCAAGATGTTGAGGATACAGTATACACCTTCACGCAACGTTGGCGGTTGACATGGCGAGGCCTAAATTGTCAAGGAACGATCCCTGCTGGTGCGGGAGCGGGAAAAAGTACAAACATTGCCACCTCAAGGCAGATACACGTAAGACCCAGCCACGGCGGGTGGTGCTGGACGAGCATGGCCGCGAAATCATTATCAAGACCCCGGAGCAGATCGAGGGCATTCGCAAGAGCAGCCAATTGACCCGCGAAATCCTGGATATGCTGGAGGAACGTATTGCTCCTGGCGTGACCACGGAGGAGATCAACCGCTGGGTGCACGAGTACACTATCTCGCATGGAGGCATCCCGGCCCCGTTGAACTATCGGGGCTTTCCTAAAAGCGTGTGCACGTCCATTAATAACGTCGTCTGCCACGGCATACCTGACGGCACCGTGCTGCGCGAGGGGGATATCCTCAACGTGGATGTCACTACCATCCTGAATGGGTACTACGGGGACTCCAGCCGCATGTTCCTCATCGGCAAGGTCAGCCCGGAGGCCCGCCGCCTGGTCGAAGTGACCCGCGAGTGCCTCTATCTGGCCATCGAGCAGGTCAAGCCGGGCAATACCCTGGGTGACATTGGCCATGCCATTCAACAGCACGCCGAACGGCACGGCTATTCGGTAGTGCGCGATTACATCGGCCACGGAATCGGCCTCAAGTTCCACGAGCCGCCGGATGTGCGCCACTTTGGCAAGCCAGGCACCGGGGTAGTGCTTGAGCCTGGGATGGTCTTTACCATCGAGCCGATGATCAACGCCGGCGGCTATGAGGTAAGAGTGCTGGAGGATGGATGGACAGTGGTCACGGCCGACGGGTCTCTCTCGGCCCAATGGGAACATACGGTGTGCGTAACCCCCACCGGGGTGGAGGTGTTGACCGAAAAAGGATAATTTGACAACCCCTCCTGCGCGTGTTATACTTCACCACCGTGGGCCGTTAGCTCAGTACGGCAGAGCAGGGGCCTTTTAAGCCCAGGGCCGCAGGTTCGAGTCCTGCACGGCCCATTAGTAGACAAGGAAACCACTCCCCCCTTATGTACTTGTATCCTTGTCTACTTGTACCCTTGTCTACTTGTATCCTTGTCTACTTGTATCCTTGTCTACTTGTATCCTTACCTATTTACTTGCTCAGAGACGGGATGGTCCTTCCCCCGTGGGCGTTCTGGGTCACGCTGGCAGTGATGCTCGTCGGGCTGCTGGGCGTCATTCTGCCGATTCTCCCCGGCATCGGCCTCATCTGGCTGGCTGCACTGGCCTACGCTATCGCCGAGCGTTTTGCCACCATTGACCTCGTCACCTTTGCGGCTCTCACGATCCTGGGCGTTATCGGTTACAGTGCCAACCTGTGGGCCAGCCAGATAGGTGCCAAAGCCGGCGGGGCAGCTTTCACCTCGCTGTTACTTGGGTTCCTGACCGGCTTGATTGGCGCGCTGGTCGGATGGTTGCTGTTCGGGATCGGCGCTATAGCCGGCGCGCTGATCGGTGCGCTCCTCGGCATCGTCTTCGCCGAGTGGAAACGCCGCGAGGACTGGCGAGAAGCCCTGAAAGTCGGCGGAGGCTGGCTGGCAGGATGTGCTCTCTCTGGCATCGTGCAATTCACCATCGGCGTCCTGATGATCCTGATCTTCGTATGGCAGGCTTTGAAAGGGTAGATATGGCACGGTGGCGTTCCTATCGCAGACCCTCCCGCCGGACACTGATGCTCCGGGCCCCTCGTAAAGGCACCATCATCATCGCCGTGACCATCTATCTTTTCGGGCTCTTCACTGCACTGGGGTGGATCGCCGTTCCCAAAGATTATGGCGTAACCGCTCTGGCAATTGCAGGAGCTCTGCTGATCCTCGGGTCTCTGATGCGGGATCTGTAAGGACCAGGAATTTCCGCATCACCCGGCCATCACCCCCTGCAAGAACATGGAGGCCCGCTATGTGCTCCTCACCGCGTATCCTTGTCACCGGGGCCTGTGGCCAGATTGGCTCCGAGCTTACCTTGGTACTGCGCGAAAAATATGGGAGCGAAAACGTAGTGGCCACCGACCGCCGCACAGCAACTTCCCCACGCCTGCGCGATACGGGACCTTTCGAGCTCGTTGACGTGACCAGACGGGAAACCATCCAGGCCGTGGTCACCAGGTACAAGATTGACACTATCTACCACCTGGCCGCCATCCTCTCCGCAACAGGGGAGCAAAACCCCCAACTGGCCTGGGACGTCAATATCAATGGTCTGTACAACGTACTGGAGGTAGCCCGTCAAGAAGAAGTAGCGCGCCTATTCTATCCCAGCTCCATAGCAGTATTCGGACCGGAAACCCCCCGCGACAATACCCCCCAGGAAACGATCCTGCGGCCCAGGACTATGTATGGCATTACCAAAGTCGCCGGGGAGCTGCTGTGCGCCTACTATGCCCGCCGCCTTGGGCTTGACGTGCGCGGTATACGCTTCCCTGGCATCATCAGCAGCGAGACATTGCCCGGCGGCGGCACTACCGACTACGCCGTCGAAATCTTCTATGCGGCCGTCACACACCGGCACTATACTTGCTTCCTGCGCCCGGACACTGTCCTCCCGATGATGTACATGCCTGATTGCATCAAAGCAACCCTTGACCTGATGGCAGCCGATCCCTCAAGGCTGAAACACCGCACGGATTTCAACGTTACCGCCTTCAGTGTCTCGCCGGCTGAGCTGGCTGCTGAAATTCAGAAGCATATACCCGACTTCGTCTGCAAGTACGAGCCCGATTACCGCCAGGCTATAGCGGATTCCTGGCCCCACACCATTGACGATAGTGCCGCTCGGGAAGAGTGGGGCTGGCAACCTGAGTACGACTTGCCAGCAATGGTTGTGGACATGTTGGAAAAGGTAAGAGCCAAACTCTCATGTGAGCTGGTGTGTTAGTGTGTAGTAGTAGGAGTGGGGATATGTGGAAATCCCGGTGGTGATGCCCAGATATGGGGATTACCTTCTGCTCTGAGCACAGTCTTGGCAGCAGGGGCGGCCAGCCTGTCCACAGGTCGTTGTGGATGAGTGGGATGGTGGTTGCACCAGGTGGGGCAGGCGCGTGGGGAAGGCCAGGAATCTTGTGCATCCTGAGCAGACAGAGGGGGCGAGGTTATCCACAGTTGTCCCCAGCTATCCACAGAAACGGGCTAGTTATCCACAGGCCCAGTGGGATGTATTCCCCCAGATGTGGAGAATCGGGTATCTGGAACGCCAGGACTGGGGGGTGTGGATTGCTCGGCCTGGAGCTGTGGAAAACGGCCGTACCCGGCCTGGGTGCTGGCTGACGAAACTTCCGCCGTCCGAAAACCTCAGGTATAATTCATCTTACATCTTTGCGAGGAGGCCCACAGATGATATCAGAGCTGCGTCTGCTGCCCCCGCCCAGGCAACTTTCACCTCTGGAGGGGAGCTACACTATCAACCAGGACACGGCCCTTTTCGTTCCGGCTCAGGCTGGCGACGAGGTTCTGTTTGCCGCTGGTCAGCTCCAGGGGGAGATATGTGAGGCTATATGTCTTAAACCAGTTATTATCAAAGCCTTCACTCCCTTCCGCGCCGATAACGCGGTGTTCCTCCTGTGTGGCCAGGAGCAGGCGCGGAGCTGGGGACTCCAGCCGCCTGAGATCGCTGCGCCCCCGCTGGTCGCTTCTCAGGCTTACGTGCTTACCGTCGCGCCGGAGCGTGTTGTGCTCTACGCTGACACATCCGTGGGGCTGTTCTATGCCGTCCAAACCTTGCGTCAGTTGGTGCGTCTCCACGCTCCCCACCTGCCGGCTCTGGAGATCAGGGATTGGCCTGCGCTTCCCTACCGGGGGTTGATGTTGGATATCTCCAGACGCAAGGTGCCGGAGCTGGACACGCTGATGCACCTGGTCGAGGAGCTCAGTCACTATAAGCTGAACGTGCTTCAGCTTTACACTGAGCACACGTTCCATTTCCCCCGTCATCCCAGGATCGGCGCCGGCTGTGGGTCCCTCACCAGTCAGGATATTATGGAGCTGGACGCTTACTGTCGTCGCCATCACGTGGAGCTGATGCCCAATCTCCAGTCTTTTGGCCATGCGCGCAACACACTTCTTATCCCTGAGTATCGCCACCTGGCAGAGACGGAGCTGCTCTGGACACTCAGCCCGGCTTTTGAGGAAACGTACAGGCTGCTCGACGATCTCTATGCCGATTTTCTCCCCTCTTTCTCTTCCACTACTTTCAACGTGGACTGCGACGAGACGTGGGACCTGGGCCAGGGAGCGAGCAGGGAGATGGCTGAGCACATCGGGGTCGGGCGTGTCTATCTCCATCACATCCTGCGAGTGCGCGAGCTGGCCGCTCGCTATGGGCGGCGGATCCAAATCTGGGGGGATATCTTGCTTCATCACCCGGAGCTGATCGGTGAGTTGCCGGAGGATGTCACGCTGCTCGACTGGCACTACGACCCGGCAGATGAATATCCAAGCGTGCGCACATTTGCCCAGGCTGGGAGGCGCTTCTGGGTCTGCCCTGGGGTGGGTTCATGGAACAGCCTGTTCCCGCGCCTCTACGGGGCTAATGTCAATATCCGCAATCTGGTGCGCGACGGGGTATCTGCCGGCGCTGAAGGGATGCTCAACACCGACTGGGGCGACTTTGGCCATTATCAGTATCTGGGGTTAAGCTGGTACGGCTATGTCTTCGGCGCCACCCAGGGATGGAGCGGTGGCACGACTGGCGACGAGATGTTTAACGCCGCCTTCGGCCCCCTCTTCTTCGGCCCCCATCATGAGGAGATCATGTCCGCCTTGCATTGCCTGGCCCGTACCAACGAGTTGCCCGGCGTCTACCGTCCCAATATCTCTCTCACCGCGCTGGCACTCTTCGACGAGCCGCTGGCAGGCAGTACCGTTGAGGGTGAGGATGCGCTCCCCGAAGAGACAGTGGTTCAGATGCGTGTGCTCGCGGAGGAAGCAGTGGAGATTCTTGATAAGTTGGCCCCGGGCCATCCCCGCGAGCTAACCTTGCGCGAGCTGGCTTCCACTGCCCGCCTCACCGCCTACGCCGCCCGCAAGACGGCCCTTTCGCAGGAGATCCGTCGTGCGCTGCGCGATCCCAACCTCAGCGCAGATCGCCTGGACGGTTGTATTCTGGCTCTCAGGGGGCTTGATATGGAACTGGAAGAGCTGCGGGCAGAGTTTGAGGCACTCTGGCTGGCCCGCGCCCGGCGCAGCGAGATACACGTCGCCCTGGGCTATTACGCCGGCCTGCGCACGCGCTACCAGGCTGCCATCCGGTGGCTGGAGCGTCAACGTCAGGCATTGCTCAAAGGAGAGGCCGTTGACGCCGAACTGCAGACTTACCAGGTCGGCGATTATCGTACCCTGTGGCAAACCTGGCCTGACTGAGGGGGCGGTTACGATGCAGACGTATCCACCCGGGAAGCTGCCGCCGGAGCACCTGCGCAGGCTATTCGCCCGTTACGGCACCCCTGACGAGAGGCTAGTGCTGGGGCCAGGTATCGGCCACGACGCTGCGGTGATCTCCTTTGGTGATCGCTACCTGGTTGCCAAAACCGATCCCATCACGTTTGCCACTGATGAGATCGGATGGTACGCGGTGCATATCAACGCCAATGATGTCGCCTGCACCGGGGCCACTGCCCGCTGGTTCCTGGTCACGCTGCTCATCCCGGAGGGTGAGGGAAATGCCGGGCTGGTGGATACCATCTTTGCCCAGGTCGCGGAAGCCTGTGCGGAGTTGAATGTGGGACTGGTCGGCGGCCATACTGAGATCACCTATAACATTGACCGTCCCATCGTTGTCGGCTGCATGCTGGGCGAGGTGGAGCCGGAGAAGCTGGTGCGGCCGGACGGCGCAAGGCCGGGCGATGTGCTATTGCTTACAAAGGGCATTGCGATTGAGGGCACTTCCATCATCGCGCGGGAGCTGGGGGAGAGGCTGGGTGGGGTGGATGCGGCTCTCATCGCGCGCTGCCGCGGCTTTCTCCATCACCCCGGCATCAGTGTCGTGCGCGATGCCGCGATAGCGGTGGAGGCGGGCGAGGTGCACGCTATGCACGATCCTACCGAAGGGGGGCTGGCTACCGGGCTGTGGGAGCTGGCAGAGGCAGCCGGGGCAGGGCTGGAAGTTGACGAGAGTGCTATCCCTATCCTCCCAGAGACACGCGTCTTGAGTGCCAGACTGGGGCTGGACCCGCTGGGGTTGATCGCTTCCGGCACGTTGCTGTTGGCCGTGGCCCCTGCCGACGCTGCTGCGATTTGCAGGGCACTGGAGTCGGCCGGTATCGCGGCGACCGTGATCGGCCGTGTGGTGGAGCAGGAACGGGGTGTTACGCTGCACCGTGCAGGGAGTGTTCGCCCCCTGCCGCGTTTCGAGCGGGATGAGATTGTCGCGGCGTTGGTGGGGGCATCCGGGGCGGCCACGCCCTCGTCTTGACGATGGTGTGGCCGGTGGTATAATTAGCAACCAGGGTTGCCTGGTAAATTTTTTAAGCCTAATTTGTTAGCTGTCTAACTTTCTGGAGGGGGATATGCGCTCTGCGCCCGAGCCGGAAACGCTGGACTTCCTGTTGGCGCAGGTGTGCAGACTGCATCATGCCCGGGCGCACACACTGCTGGAGTCGCTGGGGCTGTATTGCGGCCAGCCGCCTATGCTATACGCGTTGTGGGAACAGGATGGGCTAACGCACGGAGAGCTGGCGGCCCGTCTTCATGTCCGGCCAGCGACGATGACCAAGATGGTCAGGCGGATGGAGAAGGCGGGATTTGTCGAGCGCCGACCGGACCCGGAGGATCAGCGGGTGTCGCGGGTGTATCTCACCGATGCTGGACGCGCCATCCAGAAGGAGATCAGGCAGGTCTGGAGTACCCTGGAGAGTGAAACGTTCGCCGGATTCACGCTCGAGGAGCGGGTACTGTTGCGTCGTTTCCTGCTTCAGGTGCGTGAGAATCTGCTTCGGGTGACCGGTGGCAAGGTCCACTGGTAGCGTCAGGGTGCTTTTAAGGCATGGTGTAGCTCTATGGTGACCATCTCTTTTTTGCTTTGTTTTCGTTAGACGGCAAAGTAATGGGAGGTGCTGGTAGTTGCGATGACGAAACTTGTGCTCAGATTCCTGAAACCCTACTGGCATTGGGCTGTGCTCGCACCGGTGCTGATGATGCTGGAAGTGGCGATGGACCTGATGCAGCCGCGCCTGGTACAGGTGATCATTGACCAGGGGATTGCTCGCCTGGATATGGAGGCGGTTGTACGCACTGGATTGCTGATGGTGGGGCTGGCACTGGTCGGTGCCTTCGGTGGCATAGGATGTACCGTGTTCACGATGCTGGCCTCACAGGGCCTGGGGGCCGACCTGCGTGGTGCGCTCTTTCGTAAGGTGCAATCGCTCTCCTTCGGCAACCTGGACAGGCTGGAAACGGGGGAGCTGATCACACGTCTGACCAACGATGTCACCCGTGTGCAAGAGATGGTCGCGATGTTGCTGCGCATCATGGTGCGGGCGCCCCTGTTGCTTATCGGAAGCCTGATTATGGCTATCGTGACCAGTCCCGGCCTGGCCGTGATGCTGGTCGTGCTGGGTCCGGTGGTACTTTTTATCCTGTTCCGTATGACGCGTCGGGCTTATCCGTTGTTCGGCATTGTGCAGGAGAAGCTTGACCGCTTGAATACGGTGATGCAGGAGAACTTGGCTGGCGTGCGCGTGGTCAAGGCGTTCGCGCGGGAGGAACACGAGATCGCGCGCTTCAAGGCTACCAATAAAGCGTTGACGGTCCATACGATGCAGGCTATGCGGACGGTCGCTGCTACGATGCCAGCGATTATGGCAGTGCTCAACCTGGGCGTGGTCGGCGCGCTCTGGTTGGGTGGACGTCAGGTGATTTATGGGACTATGCATGTAGGGGCGCTGGTGGCCTTCATCAACTACCTGACCTATGCCCTGATGTCATTGATGTTCGTCAGTATGCTGGCGATGCAGATCGCCCGGGCTCAGGCTTCCGCGGAGCGCATTCAAGAGGTGCTGGAAAGTGAGCCGCTGATCCGCAACAGCCCATCCGCTATCCGATCGTTCGCGCCACAGGGAAGGGTGGCTTTCGAGGACGTGAGTTTCAGTTATGATGGTGATACGCGTTGCCCGGTGCTCAAGAACATTAATTTCATCGCTGAGCCAGGTCAGACCGTTGCTATCCTCGGGGCAACGGGGTCGGGCAAGTCGAGTCTTATCCACCTTATCCCGCGTTTTTATGATGTAGTTGAGGGGCGGGTCTCTATAGACGGCGTGGATGTGCGGGAGATTGATGAAGCCGTGCTGCGCCGTCATATCGGCATTGCGCTTCAGGAGCCGATATTGTTCAGCGGCACGATCCGTGACAATATTCGCTATGGTCGCCCGGACGCCAACGATGAGGAGGTCATCGCCGCCGCTAAGGCCGCGCAGGCCCATGAGTTCATTATGCAGTTCCCCGATGGGTATGACACTATGGTTGGTCAGCGCGGGGTCAACCTCTCCGGTGGGCAGAAGCAACGCATTGCCATCGCGCGTGCACTGTTGACCAATCCGGCGATCCTCATCCTCGACGATAGTACCAGCGCGGTGGATGTGGAGACCGAGGGCAGGATTCAGGAGGCACTGGAGAGTGTGATGGACGGTCGGACCAGTTTCATCGTGGCTCAGCGGATCAGCACGGTGCTGAATGCCGACAAGATACTGGTGCTCGAGGCAGGCCGGATAGTGGCCGAGGGGACCCACGATGAGTTGTTGACTTCCAGTCGCATCTACCGTGAGATCTACGAATCGCAATTGGGGAATGGCTATGGAGCGCAGGACAACTAGAGAGCGTCACGAAGCACCACCTCCGCTGATGGGGCGCGGCGGCCCCCCCTGGCGTTACTTGATGGGTGAGCCCGAGCGGGCCAGGGATGTGCGCACTACGCTGGCGCGCATTTGGGGGTACCTGAGTCACCGCTCGTGGGCACTGGTGGCAGTAGCGCTGCTGGTCGTCGTGAGCTCAGGGCTGGAGCTTCTGGGGCCGTACTTGCTGGGCCGGGCGATTGACGAGTACATCATCTCCTCTCCCCATCTCGCTGGCCTGGCGCGTATGGCGTTGCTGATGTTGGTCGTTTACCTGTCTGTTTCACTCGCCTTCTGGCTCCAGGCCTATATCATGGTCGTGGTGTCGCAGCAGGCGGTACGCGAGATCCGCGATGAGCTGTTCGCCCGGCTCCAGACGCTTTCTCTACGGTTCTTCGATCGGCGCCCCCATGGCGAGCTGATGAGCCGTCTGACCAATGATGTGGAGAACATCAGTAACGTGCTCGCCGAGAGCGTGACTCAGTTGTTCTCCAGTCTGTTGGGTATCGTGGGGGTGGCGGTGGTGATGCTGGTCATCAACGCCCGCCTGGCGCTGGTGAGCCTGACAACGATTCCTCTGATGATATTGCTGACTCAGTGGATTGCCCGCCACACCCGCAGGGGATTCCGCGAGCAGCAGCAGACCCTGGGGGAGCTGAATGGCTTGATTGAGGAGACGATCTCCGGTGAGCGCGTGGTCAAGGCTTACGGGCGTGAGCAGGTGGTCATCGAGCAGTTTGACGCGATCAACGCCAGGCTGCGCCGCGCGGCGATTTATGCTCAGATCTTTGCCGGGGTGATGGGTCCGCTGATGAACTTTGTCAACAATGTGGGTTTTGCCATCGTCGCTGGCGCAGGGGGGTGGATGGCCGTCAAGGGGCTGGCCACGGTCGGCACTATCGCTGCGTTCATCACTTATGCCCGGCAGTTCACGCGTCCACTGAACCAGATCGCCAACCTGTACAACCTGATCCAATCGGCTATCGCCGGAGCGGAGCGGGTCTTCGAGGTCATTGACGAGGTGCCTGAGTTGCAGGACGCACCCGATGCGCAGCCACTGACCCAGGTGCAAGGCGATGTGGTGTTTGAGGATGTCTGCTTTGGCTACGAAAAGGGCGTGCCTGTGCTCAAGCACATCAACCTGCACGCTAAGCCAGGCCAGACGATCGCCCTTGTCGGCCCCACCGGGGCGGGCAAGACGACCATTGTCAATCTCCTGACCCGCTTTTATGATATTGATAGCGGTAGTATACGCATTGATGGGGTGGACATCCGGGGGATAAAGATAAGCGATCTGCGCCGTAAGCTCGGCATTGTGCTGCAGGACACCTTTCTGTTTTCCGACACGGTGATGGAGAATATCCGCTACGGGAGGCTGGATGCTACCGATGAGGAAGTGATTGCGGCAGCCAAGCTTGCCAATGCCGACCAGTTTATCCAGCGTTTGCCCGAAGGGTATCACACCCGGCTTTCGGAGCGGGCCGGTAACATCAGTCAGGGGCAGAGGCAGTTGCTGGCGATCGCCCGTGCGATCCTGGCCGATCCCGCTATCCTGATCCTCGACGAGGCTACCAGCAGTGTGGACACGCGCACAGAGAAGTATATCCAGGAAGCGATGCTGCGCTTGATGAAGGGACGCACGGCCTTTGTCATTGCTCACCGCCTCAGCACGATTCGTCAGGCCGATGAGATACTGGTGATCAACGAGGGTGAGATTATCGAGCGAGGGACGCACAGGGATTTGCTGGCACGGAAAGGCTTCTATTACAGGATGTACATGAGCCAGTTCAGGAGGCATCCACAGGTGCAACAGGCGATATACGCGGGGCTGACTGGGCATGGATAGCGAGTATATCGAGCGACTCCTGGCGATCAACCGCCGCTTTTACGCTGAACTGGCCCGGCCGTTCTCCGCCAGCCGTTCGCTTTCCGATCCTGCGATCACATGCGTCCTCCCGTATATCCCCGCGGGCGCGCGGGTGCTCGATGTGGGCTGCGGCAGCGGTCGGCTGGCCATGCTGCTGAACAGGGAACGGCCCGGCGTGGCGTATGTGGGAGTGGACTGTGTACCTGAGCTGATTGAGATGGCCCGCGCTCAGGCCCATCAACTGACAGCTATCGTGGCGGATTTCTATGTTGCGGATGTGACCCGGCCGGGGTGGTATCTGAGCTTGCCACGGGCTGCCTTTGACCGCGTTCTGTTGCTGGCTATGCTTCATCACCTGCCTGGTTTCGCCACCAGAGCCCGTGTCCTGCGCGAGAGCAGGGACATGCTTGGGCCCGCAGGCCGGCTCATCATCTCAACCTGGCAGTTTTTGGACTCCCCCCGTATGCGCCGTAAGATTGTGGACTGGTCGGTGGAGGGTATCCGGGAAGAGGCGCTCGAACCGGGCGATTACCTGCTCTCCTGGAAGCGGGGCGGCTACGGGGTGCGCTACTGTCATCTTGTGGACGAGGCCGAGTTAGAGCGGCTGGCTGTGGAGAGTGGACTGCATATATGTGAGACTTTCCGGGTTGGTGGAAGGGAGGGTAACCTGAGCTTGTTCGCCGTGATGGAGAAGTTGGACGAGACTTCCGGGTGACTGTCACGGACGCTTCCGCCGCTTGTATGAGCATCGCTGTTGGGTTATAATCAAAGGCAGCGTGCACGCCTGTGCTTATACTCTGAGTTCCAGCCACTCTATGTGTGGAGTCCCATGCCTCACGCCCTGCGCGTTGGCGTAGCGATTGATCCTGGCGATTCTTACTGGGTGCAGGTACGAGAGGCCGTTTACGCCAGAGCCGATCAACTCCCTCTCGACTTGATCTCAATCAGCCTGCCAGACGACCCCCAGGTGCTTCCTGATGAGCAACAAGTGGCCTTGCTGGAAGAACTGCTGGCCTTGGAACTGGACGCGCTTGTTGTCTGGTCACTGCCAGAAGACCTGATTTACCGTATCACCCAGTCCGGTATCCCTCTTATCCTCCTCAGCGAGACATCGGTCAGCTATCCGCTTCTGGCTTCGCCCTCCGGTCTGCACAGAGTGGTGCAGATGGGGGTTGACTATCTGGCCGGAAAGTTGGCCGACCGGGGCATCATATTGGCGATAGCTGGCCCAGAACGCATGGGCCGGCGGGAGGACAGCGAGGCTACGCTGATCCAGGTGCGCGAGGCGTTTAAGCGTTACCCACGTCTTGTTTTGAGGTACATCGCTGTAACTGGGCGCGGGCTGCGTGAGCAGGCCTGTGCGGAAGTGTGCAGGGCGTTGCAGCCGCTCGACGGTCCTGTTGATGCCATATTGGGCCTATCCGATTACCTGGCGCTGGCTGCCCGGGACGCCGGGCGGGAGGCCGGCCTGATTGGCCCGCGCACGTTAATTGCCGGCATCGGAGGTACGCCGGAGGCGCTGGCGGCGATTGCCGAGGGCACGATGACGGCTACGGTGGACATCCGTGCTGATGAGCTCGGTAGGCAGGCGCTGGAGCTGGCCTACCAGGCCGCGCTGGGCCGGCCGTTGCCTGCTCATTTCGGATACTCCTCCAGGTTGGTGACTGCCTCCAACGTCGCGGAGGTAGCCACTCAGAAACTGGTCGCGCTCGCCAATCTCTCCAGCCGGGCGATGAGCGTCCGGCGCAGGCAGCAGCAAGAGCGCCTGACCCAACTGGAGACAAGCCTGGAGATCAGCCGCCGGGTGGGGGCCATTCTGGACCCCGTTCAGCTTTCTCACGAGATTGCCAACCTGATTCGCGCTAACTACGGCTATGACCGGGTGCGCATTTTTCACTGGGTGGAGGAGGAGCAATTGCTGGTCCTGGATCAGGCCGACTCGACTCCGGGAAGCCAGACCGCCATTCCACTGACCAGGGCTGGTGTGCTGGGCCAGGCGTTGATGCGCAACGAAGCAATTTTTATTCCTGATGCGCAGCGCAGCCCCCGTTTCCCTCCTGACCCTGAGTGGCCTGACACCCGTACCCGTGTGGTCTTGCCCATTCGTCTGGGGGGCAAGGTTATTGGCCTGCTCGACCTGCACAGCAATCAGTCCGCCCTGCGCACACGCCAGGAGCTGGTGGGGCTGCAATCTCTGGCTGACCAACTGGGCATTGCCATCAGCAACGCCAGATTGTACGGTGAGGCCCTGCGGGCACAGGCCTCTGCCGAGAAAGCTGATCGGCTGAAAACTCGTTTGCTGGCGAACGTGAGCCATGAGCTTCGTACTCCCCTGCACGTAGCCCTAAACTACATTCAGGCTGCGCTCAGCACGCCGAACCCCTACGGCACCGAACTCCCTCAGGCGCTGTTGGAGGATCTCGAACACGTCCGTCAGAGCGCCGAGCACCTGCTACGGGTGATTAACGACTTGTTGGACCTCTCGCGTGCCGAGATTGATGAGCTGGATCTGCATCCTGAAATTATTGACCCCCGGCCATTGCTGGAAGAGGTCTTCCACAGCATGGCCGAGAGCCTTGCCTCTCAGGGTGCGGTAGCCTGGCGCCTGCAGTTGCCCGACCGCTTGCCGATGATTCAGGCCGACCCGGTGCGGCTACGGCAGATTTTGCTCAATCTGCTGAGCAACGCGCACAAATTCACCGAGAGCGGCCATATTGTGTTGGGTGCCGAGGTTGCTCCTCCGCATCTGCACCTCTGGGTTCAGGACACTGGCGTTGGAATACCGCCGGAGTTGCAAGAGCGCATCTTCGAGCCGTTCGTCGCTGTGGAGCGGGCCCGCCGGCGTGTCGAGGGCATCGGCCTGGGCCTCTCGATTACCCGCCGCCTGGTGGCATTGCACAATGGTACGATGACGCTCGAAAGTCAACCGGGACAGGGGAGCACTTTTCATGTCTATTTGCCGTTGCCCAGCCTGGGTGAGCGTGCGGCTCGTCTGCCGGAGGCGGCTCAGCCAGTGCTGCTGTGGGTCTCGGCGCAGGCTGAACCGGCCGCCGAAATCGTTGAATTCAGCCGACGCCAGGGGCTGGAAATACGTCGGCTGCGGGCTAACGATGAGCTGCATACCTTGCTCACGGAAGCCAGGCCGGTCGCGCTGGCCTGGGACCTGCTCGGCGCAACCCCGGCGGACTGGTTGATGATCCAGCGGCTGCGCCGTTACCCGCAATTGCAGCGGGCCCCGTTCATCCTGTACGGGCAAAGAGCGGGCCAGCCACCGGCCCTGGCAGCCGGGCTGGCCCACTTGGTGACCAAGCCGGTGAGCGGGGAGACGCTCTTGGAAGCGATCGAGGGGCTGTGTCCCCCCAAGGCCACCGGGCCGGTCCTGATCGTAGATGACGATCCTCGGGCCTGCGAGACCTACCGGGGTGTGGTGGCCAGGGGATTGCCGGGATATCTGATCTATACCGCCAACGACGGCACTGCTGCGGTGAATCTGATGAGGCAGGAGACTCCCTGCCTGGTCATTCTCGACCTGGTGATGCCGGGGATGGATGGATTTGAGGTGCTGGACTGGATGCGGAGCAACGGGCAGACGCGCCAGGTGCCAGTACTCATTCTGAGCGGACGCTCGCTCACCTTCGAGGACATCCGACGGCTGGAGCGGCATGCGCGCGTCACTTTCCAGAGCAAGGATGTGCTTTCAGAGGAGGAGACTGTGGCCGCAGTGCAGAGAATGCTCTCCGGAGATGATGCTCTGCCATTACACACCAGTGGCCTGGTCAAGCGAGCTGTCGCTTATCTACATCAGAACTATGCCCGCCCCTTATCGAGATGGGAGATCGCCCGGGCCATTGGAGTAAGTGAGAACTATCTCAGCGAAATCTTCCGCCGGGAACTGGGGCTCTCGCCCTGGGAGTATCTAAGCCGCTATCGTATCAGGCGGGCTAAGGAAATGTTGCGTCGCACGGATGAGAGCATCACCTCAGTGGCCCTCAAGGTGGGTTTCACCGATCCGGCTTACTTCAGCCGGGTGTTTCGTAAGGAAACCGGCCTGTCGCCCAGCGCGTACCGGGAGCAGGAGGGATAGCTACAGCAAGGCGCGGATCATACGTTGGGCGCGATAGTGGGCTTTTGTCCAAACAGCCAGGTGTTTTTTCCAGGCACCTGGCTGTTTTTCCGTTATAATAAATTATGTCTTTTGGCAACTGGATACCTCAGGGCAGAAAGGAGGTGTGAGACGGTCCGAAAGCTGTAGGTGCGATTGCTCAGGTGTGTGTTTGTCAACCATTGGGCTGGGCGAGCGTACTCGCTAAGCCCGTCCTTAACCTGTCTCGAAGGAGGGTAGAAATGTCAAGCGAAAAACTCAGCCGCCGCGATTTTGTACGTGCAGGGACGCTCACGGCAGTAGCAGCCTTCCTGGCCGGGTGCGCCAAAGCCACCCCCACGGCAGCCCCAGAGGGCACACCGGCCCCTGCTTTAGGCAGGCTTGGCGAGGGGATCAAGATCGTCTTCTTCCCCGGCGGCCCGCCGGGATGCCCCTTTGGTACCGTCGTGTACAATGGCGCCAAGGCGGCCGCAGCGGACCTGGGCGCCGACGTGGAGTATATGTTCTCAGACTGGAATACCGAGAAGATGATCAGCCAGTTCAAAGAGGCCGTCGCCACCAAGCCCGATGGGATCTGTATTATGGGACATCCCGGGGATGACGCCTTTGAGCCGCTCGTTGACGATGCGATAGCCAAAGGGATCCTTGTGACCAGCCAGAACACTACCCTGCCCAGGCTCGAGGCGAAGTACAAGGGCATCGGATTTGGCTACGTGGGGCAGGAGCTTTACGAGTCTGGCTATATGCTGGGCAAGGAGGCCATCAAGAGGACCGGCTTTGGCTCCGGCGATCGCGCGATGGTCTGGGGCCTCCTGCGGGAGCCGACGCGTGGGTTGAGGACGAAAGGCGTCATTGATGCCCTGGAAGAGGCCGGGATGACGGTTGACTATATAGAGATTTCAGCGGAAGTTGATGCCGACGCGACCGCTGGCGTCCCGATTTTCACGGGCTACGTCTCTTCTAACCCGGATGTCAAACTGGTCTGCACCGATCACGGAGGGTTGACCTCCACTCTGGAAACCTACCTGAAAGCGGCAGGCAAGGGTCCGGGCGACATATACGGCATTGGCTTCGATCTCTCCCCGGCCACGCTGGAGGCGATTCGAGGTGGGTGGACCGACCTGGTGCTCGACCAACAGCCTTATCTCCAGGGCTATCTGCCCATCGTGCAGATCTGTCTGAGCAAGAAATACAAGTTCTCTGGTCTGCACATTGACACGGGGTCCGGTTTCGCCCACAAAGACAACGTTGAGGAACTGGCTCCGCTTGTGGAGAAGCAGATCAGGTAGGAGACCCGGTAGCCGGCCTGGTGAGTGGCTGGTCAACTCTATGCCGCGGCAAACAGTGCAGCAGTAGAGCTATGTTGGGGCAAGCGGCGCGGCTATGGTATGCGGTGCCGTTTGCCCCATGCTCTGTAATAGTTGTCTCATCTGTCGCTGTGGCCTGCCCAAGGAGATGTCTGATGGATTACATACTTGAGATGCGGAATGTTTCTAAGCGTTTCGGCGAGGTCCAGGCGCTGCAACCTGTGAACTTCGTCGTCGCCCGCAATGAGGTGGTCGGATTGGTCGGCGATAATGGCGCCGGCAAGTCCACCCTTATCAAGATCATCACCGGCTACCATCAGCCGGACACTGGCGAGATATACTTCAACGGTAAGAAAATAGAACATCTCACTGTGGCCAAGGCGCGGGATTTGGGAATCGAACCGGTCTATCAGGAGCGTGCATTGGCCGATCAGCAGACCTTGTGGCGCAACATTTTTATGGGCCGCGAGCTGGTGACTTATGCTGGCCTCCTTGATGTGAAGAAGATGCGGCAGGAGACCCAGAAGCTGATGCGCGAGTCAATGGGGTTCACGTCGGCGGCCGTCACGCCTGATTCCGTTGTCAGGACGTTTTCCGGGGGAGAAAAACAGGGTGTAGCCATTGTGCGGGCGCTCTATTTCCAGGCCGAGCTCATCATTCTGGACGAGCCGACTATGGGCCTCTCGCTGTCGGAGACGAGGAAGTTGCTGGATTTTGTGCGTGAAATTAAGAGGGCCGGTAAGTCATGTATATTCATTGACCATAACGTGTTTCATGTCTATACCGTAGCGGACAGAATCGTCGTCCTGGACAGGGGAGCGGTGGCGGGCGAATTTCTGACCAAAGATATTACCCTGGAATCGCTTATGGACAAGATGTACCGGGTGGCGCAAACAGGGAGTCTGGATTGACCGGGGTAGCCACGGCCGGTCGGTGAATCTACTTCATTAAGGAAGGGAAAGGCAATGACTTCTCGTGAAGATCCCGCTGTGGCTGTAAGCCAGAGGCGTTTATTATGGGAGGAATGGGAGGACGGTCTGGCCAGGTTTGCCCGCAAGTACGGGCTGCAGATCGGCATTATCTGTGTCTTGCTGGTCATATGGGGGGTGTTCATCATCGGGGCTCCGGCAACCTTTCTTTCCCGTGAGATCTACGCCGCTTTCATGTCCACGATACCTTTCTTTGCCCTCATTGCCCTGCCATTGACGTTGGTGATTATCGCTGGCGAGATAGACCTGTGCTTCCCCTCCATTATGGCCATGGGAACGCTGGTGTTCGTCAAGGTCCTTGAGGCAACCGGGAGCCCGGGGGTGGCCTTTGTGTTCTGTCTGGTCACGGGATTCCTGATCGGGCTCTTAAACGGGGTCATAGTGGTCAGGCTGGGGATTCCGTCGCTGGTCGCGACTATCGGTACCCAATTCTTCTGGCGGGGAGTGGTGCTGGTTGTCACGGGAGGGCATCCGGCCTCCCTCGTGCCTGTAAAGGGAACGTTCTTATATCAGGTGCTGGTGGGTAGGTTAGGTGGCTACGTGCCTGCCCAAATGCTGTGGACCATTTTTGTGGCGGTGCTGGTGTGGGTTATCCTGAACCGTCACAAATTCGGAGCCCATGTGTACCTGACCGGCGATAATCGGGAAAGTGCCAGGCTGATGGGCGTTAATGTGGCCCGCACCCGGATGATGACTTTTGCCCTTGTTGGCCTGGCAGCGGCCTTCTCAGGCATCCTGGCCAGCCTGGAGGTCAATTACTTCTGGGTGACCCTGGGCGAAGGGTACCTGATGAAGACCTTGGCATCTGTATACCTGGGTGGCACGTCGGCTTTCGGTGGCGTGGGCACCATCCTGGGGACGTTTGTCGGGTGTTTCATTATCGGCACGATTGAGGCTGGCACGGTTGCCGTGGGCCTGTCAGGGTTCTGGACACAACTGATCTACGGGCTCATTATCGTGCTCTCTGTGGCTATGCACGCCGCGCTGAATAGAAGGTTAGCGAAGTGAGCGCACTCGAATCCTGAATGCATCCGTGCTGACCTGGCCCAACGTGCCTGTGAACGGTAGACCCTCTGAGCGCGTTGGGCCAGTTTCTATTTTGGGAATACGCACGCGAGATGGAAACGGTACTCAAGGGTAGAAAAGGCATCGTGCGCATTGCACCGCACCTACCCACCGTGCTCATCAGCAAGCCTGTCAATCCCGCCAGGCGCACGCGGCTGGCGAGCGAATGGGCAGCAGGCAACCTCGAAATCGCCAGAAACGAGGCGCTGGCTCAGGTCGCTGCTGGCGCCGATGTGGTGGATGTCAACGTGGGGGTGGTGGGCAGGGAACAGGTGGCACTGTTGCCCCGTGCCGTGGAAATGATCCAGGAGGTGATCGAGGTGCCCCTGAGCATCAACACGCCAGACCCCGAGGCGCTGGCAGCGGCGCTCAAGGTCTATCAGGGAAAACCCCTCGTCAACTCGGTGAGTGGTGAGGAAAAGAGCCTGAGGAAGGTGCTGCCGCTGGTGGCGGAACGCGGCGCCGCGGTCATCGGCCTGTGCGTGGACGAGCATGGCATCCCCGACGAGCCAGCCGGGCGGGTAGAGATCGCCCGCCGGATCATCAAGCGGGCCGAGGATATGGGCATCCCCCGCGAGGACGTGCTGATTGACTGTATGACTATGCCGGTTGAAGGCAACTATAAAGCCGCGCTCACCACGCTGGAGACTATTCGCCTGGTCAGGGCTGAGCTGGGGGTCAATATCACCTTGGATGCAAGCAATATCCTGTCTCTTATACACATCT
>JAOAAG010000376.1 GCA_026418995.1 Anaerolineae bacterium | reverse complement strand
CCTCGTAGGTTTCTCGAAAGATGAGGGCCGACATCACCTGCCAGCCCATCGCCACCAGCTGAGCCACGGGGATGAGGACCACGGAGGCCGCGCAGACCCCCAGGGCCAGGGTCCAGTATCCAAGGACACGCCACCGGGCCCCTTCCGCCCGCGCAAAGGCCACGAGCCTCGTACCCCAGGCGATGAGGACCAGGCCGTAGACGACTCCAATGGCCGCACTCAGAGCGACCATGCCTCCGGATACCTCACCGGCGCCGGCAACAACCAAAACGAGGATTCCATTGATCACCTGGAACAGGGCGAGCAAGGCCAGCGAAACCCCCATTTCATCGGTCTGGTGCTCCCGGCGGAAGAGGACCTGAAACGCGTAGAGCAAGTACAAGTTCAAGCAGATAGTGGCGATGGCAAGGGAAGCCCATGGGAAAAGAAGTTCGCTTGCCAGAAAGAACCTTATGCTTGTCTGGGCCAGCCCCAACCGGACCGAAAAGTAAAGAACGGGTGGAGCAAGAACAGCTCCAAGGATCCCCGCGGCCTACCCTCGCCACATCGTGCCCGAAATCGGGCGGTCCCCGGAGAGGTCCTCACCTGAGCCAGGCTGGAGTTCTTCGTCCATCGGGTGGCTGATGCCAGAGTCTAACCGGCAACCCCGCGCACGTCAAGCGCGCTCCCACATTGGATCCTCCAGCGCTCAGAATTGGCCCACGTCACAAAGTGAGCTGCTAACATCCACAGTCCACTTACTTCTGATCTAATTGGACAGCATTGCCTTTACCAACTTCGCACCTATAATAGATAGTCATCAAGGTGGCGACCATGCGGATTGTGGGGATGAGGTAGGTGAGGGATCACCCTACAGAGCTTCTGTGCATGGCACAAATGATGCTCGGGATGCACCATACCGGTCAGGCAGAGGGCACACCCTAACGCGGGTACCTCCCGAGTGCCGAACGGCGGAGTGCCGCTGTTCATGTGGAGGTTCAGCGATGACGGATCATGAGGTCAACATTCCGGCAGAAGTGGCGATGGAATACCTGGCGATTGCGTGCTCCATCAGAAACGAGGAGTTTCGTCTACAGTTACAGAGGAATGCTATCTTCACAGCCTTCCACGCTGCGCTGGCTGCTGCAGCAGCCTCATTGCTTGATCGAAATCCCATACTTACGCTACCGATAGCCATTATAGCTATTGTGGGAGTGGTTCTGGGG
>JAOAAG010000320.1 GCA_026418995.1 Anaerolineae bacterium | reverse complement strand
AGATGTGTATAAGAGACAGGTATAGCGCCTGCCGAACCAGCGCAGGTCGTCCCAGAAGGTCATCAGAAAGCGTCCCAGTGTGACGCCCATCGTCTTGAGAATGTCCAGTCCGTAGATCACCGGTCCACCTCGCCCAGAGTGATGTCAATGCTTGCCAGAATGGCCACCACGTCGGCGATCAGATGGCCTTTGCACAGCTCACCCAGCACACCCAGGTTAGCGAAACTGGGGGCACGGATGCGGTAGCGATGGGGGTTGGCCGAGCCGTCCGAAACCAGGTAGAAGCCCAGTTCCCCAAGTGGTGCCTCTACCCTGCCGTAGGCCTCGCCAGCCGGTACTTTAACGGCAGGTTGTACCTTGCCCGCAAGTACCGGTCCCTCTGGCATCCGTTCCAGCGCCTGACGGATGATGCGCAGGGACTGGCGCATCTCCTCGAAGCGCACCACGAAGCGGTCGTGGATATCGCCGTTGTAGGCAACTGCCACGTCCCAGTCAAGCTCGCCATAGAGAGAGTACGGTTCGGCACGTCGGACGTCGTAGGGGACGCCGGAAGCGCGCAGCAGCGGGCCGGTACACCCATAAGCGATCGCCTTATCCGCGGGCAGAACACCCACGCCCACGGAGCGTGCACGGAAGACCTCGTTGAAGGTGAACCGTTCCATCTCATCTATGCGGCGTGGCAGTCTCTCGTAGACCAGCTCCTTTGCCAGCGGGATCCAGCCCTCGGGGAGGTCACGGGCCACCCCGCCAAAGCGAAAGTAGTTGCACATCATCCGCGACCCCGAGGCCATCTCGAAAAGGTCCAGGATCAGCTCACGCTCCTCCAGCGCATAGAGCATACCGGTCAGGTAGACACCGATGTCGCTGGTGAATGAGCCGATGGAGATGAGATGCCTCACGATACGGGTCAGCTCTGCCATGATGACGCGGATGTACTCTGCCCGCTCTGGTACTTCCACTCCCAGGAGCTTCTCCACGGCGATGGCGTAGCCGAAGTTATTGGACATCGAGCTGACGTAGTCCAGCCTGTCTGTGTAAGGCATGTTAGCCAGCCAGGTGTTGCGCTCCCCGATCTTCTCATGGCAGCGATGGAGATAGCCTATCACCGGCTCCAGTTGCTGAATCGTCTCCCCATCCAGCCGGGCCACCATGCGCAGAACGCCGTGGGTACTCGGATGTTGGGGCCCCAGGTTCACCACTACCTGGTCGGTGGGCATCCTGCGCCCGTTACCCCCCGGACGCGCTTCCAGCGGGGCATAGACCGCTTCTTCAGCCAGGCACTGCCACTCCTTCGGTGACCAGCCGGGCGGGTAGCGCAGGTTGTCGCCCAAGGGGGCGCGCTCCTCGGCCATCACGGGCTGGCCGTTCGGGTAGCGGCTCTCGAATGGCTTCCTGTCGGCCTCGTAGTAGACCTCGTGCCAGTCCTTGCGCAGCGGATGGCCCTCAAACCCCTCCCACAGCAGGATGCGTCGCAGGTTGGGGTGGCCTGCGAAACGGATGCCCATCAAGTCCCACGTCTCGCGCTCGTGCACGTTTGCTGCTGGCCAGATGCTTACCACGGAAGGCACTACCGGGTCATCACGGTCGGCATGGACGTGGAGTGTCAGCGGGCCGCCGCTCTCGCGGAACAGATGGTAGACCACCTCAAAGCGGGCGGGAAACCGGGCGGTAGGCTGTGGGTAGTCCACTCCGGAGACCAGGGAAAGATAGCGGTAGCCCATCTCGTCGCGCAGGAAGGTGGCTACTTCCAGCAGGCGAGCAGGAGCTACTACTAATCCCTCGTACTCTGATGGTTCAGCCGCACCGGGGAAACGCTCGTTCAGGATAGTGAGCAGCTCTGTGGTCGCTTGCGGCCCCATCGCTCATTCCTCCGTGGCTTGAAGCTTTGCTACCACCCGCCAGTCTACCAGGTCTGGACCGAGTTCTGGCACAGGGATGCCTTCGTCTGCCACGTCCTTGCGGTACCAGCGGAGCTGGCTGAGCCGCTCCCGGTCCCATTTAGCGTGCAGGGCAAGGAACGCGTTGTAGAGTGCCTCAGGACGGGGCGGGCAGCCTGGAACGTATACGTCCACCGGGATCAGCTTGTCCACTCCGGAGACGACGTTATAGCCCTCCTTGAACGGCCCGCCGGATATGGCGCAGGCCCCCATAGCGATCACATACTTCGGCTCAGGCATCTGGTTATAGAGACGCACAATCTGGGGCGCCATACGTTTGGTCACCGTGCCGGAGACGATCATCAGATCGGCCTGGCGTGGGCTGGGACGCACAATCTCCATACCGAAGCGTGCCTGGTCAAAGCGAGCCGCAGCCGCGGCAATCATCTCAAAGGCGCAGCAGGCCAGCCCTCCGAAGAGCGGCCAGAGCGATCGCTTACGGCTCCAGTTGTAGAGAGGGGAAAGCCAATCCAGGGGGCCAATGCGCACGTTGTTTCTCAGTTCCGGGGGTACTTCTGGCAAACGAGCATCTTGTGTGGTCATCGAAGTGCATTCCTCCTTGAACCAGCATTGTCCTTGAGAGTGGCCCGGCACCCGGCTTACTTGTCAATTCTACAATGCTTTCCGAAATTGGGCAACCGTCTGGTTACCCATGCTCACACCGCCGGAGCAAAGATGGGCGCAGGACAGGCTATCCTGCGCCTCCGATTCCCGAAGCGTGCCAACCTGTTCCTGCAGGAGGGCGAATGGATGCGGCGTCCCCCCATATGTGCCGGCCACCGACGGTCTACCGACGGGCAAACTCCCATAGAGGTGGTATGTCACCGCTTGCCGGCCCAGGCTCCCTGGAGGGCAGCAGAGAGCGCTGCCTACTGGACAATGACCTCGACGGGGCCTTTCAGCAGCGCGGCCGTGCCGTCCTTGAAATGGATGGCCAGCCACAGGTGATAGGTGCCGGGAGCCGGAATCTTGAGGCAATCGCGGTGATAGAACTTCTGTCCGGGTGTGAAGTAGGGATAGGCAGGAGGGTTGGAAAAATAGCTTTTCTGGAACTGGCCGGTCTCCTGCACCCAGGTCCCCAGCGCGTCGTACTCGAACTTTTGTCCCGAGCCGTTGGTGATCCATATATTGAAGCAAATATTCTGGTTGACCGCGTAGGGGCCCGGGGCTCCCTCCACCTGATATCCCTCCGGGATCAGCCCACGGAAGTCGGTGCTGGCGACAGGCGCGGTCGGTGCAGGTGGCGCAGTGGTGGCGGTCGGGGCGGGCGCTGCCACCGGCGGAGCTGTTGGGGCAGGTGGTGGTTGCACCTCAGGCACATTCTCCGCGTTGGAAGCCGTGACCAGCGCACCGTATACCCAGGCTGGCGTACCGTTGTAGTCTATCTGCCACCAGCCGCCGTAACGGCCAATAATCCGGGCCTGTCCGCCGGGGTCTATATACCCGATGCGCGTGTAGTTGGTGCCAGGCCCGGTGCGCACGTTGACCCCATCCGCGCCGGCGATGATCTGCGGCACCACAGGCGTGGCCGTCGGCACAGGGGTGGGCTCCAGGGTGGGCAGCGGGGTGGCCGTCGGCAGCGGGGTGGCCGTGGGCAGGGGAAAGGTTGGAGAAGGCAGCAACACCGTGGGCCCCACACTCGGCTCCGTGAGTACCACCTCCGTGGTTGGGGTAGCTCTGGGCCGGGCGCTCCTGCCGCCCGCTGTGAAGCCGTACCAGACGAGCGCAAGGCCCAACCCGATAAACACCAGCCAGCCCAGGATCAACACTACCGTACCTGTACGTCTCGGTTGCGGATATAAGCTCTTGTACATAGGCTCCACTCCGTCCGGCTTTAGTATATCCAAACTCCCGGAGAAGTCAAAGTAGAACTACTCTCCGGGGCGCGCGGCAGCAGGCGTTGGTGGGACATACCCCTCCTGTGCCTGGGGCGGCAACGGCGAGAGGGGAAGGCCGTAGTAGGCTTCGATCACCTGGCGCACCAGCGGCGCGGCAACGCTGGAACCCTCCCCGGCATTCTCCACCACCGCAGCGATAGCAATCTCCGGCGCATCGGCTGGGGCATAGCCAGCGAACCACGAGTGGGGCGTGGTATCCGGCCCGCCGACCTCAGCCGTGCCGGTCTTCCCTGCCACGGGGATGCCCAGGCCGACAAAGCGGTGGGCTGCGGTACCGATTGATTGGGTGGTCACCCCCAACAGTGCCTCCTGAATCGCCTTCAGATGCTCTGGGCTGAGCGGCAACATCCCTACCACCTGGGGCTGTGTCACCTGTTCGGGAATGTCGCCGGCTGCGGCGATGCGCTCAACCAGGTAGGGACGGTACAGCGTGCCGCCATTGGCCACTGCGGCCATCATACGCGCGACCTGGAGCGGCGTCACCAGGAGGTACCCCTGGCCGATGGCGAGATTGATCGTGTCACCAACCCACCAACCCTCGCCTATGACAGTGCGTTTCCAGTCCGGGTCTGGCACCACCCCCCCTTCTTCCCATAGCCCCACCAGGCCGGTCGGCTCTCCGAAGCCAAACCCACGTCCGAATCTGGGCAGTATGAAGGGGTCGAGGGTATCAAGGTGATGTCCTATCGCGTAGAATACTACATCACATGAGGCCGTGAGCCCGTCCTTCAGATTGATGTCTCCATGCCCTTGCTCTTTCCAGCATCCCTTGCGGTACGAGGCTCCCAGCCCCTCCCAGTAGCCGGGACAGTGAAAGGTTTGTGCTGCGTTCATTCCACCTGCTTCCAGCGCAGCCGCCATGGTGACGATCTTGAAGACCGAGGCAGCGGGATACGTCCCTTGAGTGGCGCGGTTAAAAAGGGGCCGGCGCGGATCGGCGAGGATTTGAGCCCGGTCCACGGCCCCTGCCGGCCCGATAAAGATATTCGGGTCGAAGCCTGGACCGCTCACCAACGCCCGTACTGCACCGGTACGGACATCCAACACCACAATGGCTCCCCGCCGTCCCCCCAGAATCTGCTGTACCTGCTTGTGGAAGTTCCGGTCAATCGTAGTATAGATAGCCCGGCTGGGTGTGGGAGGATGCTCCGCAACGGTCGCGACGACGGCGCCTTCCGGAGTGACCACGCTCAGGACACCGCCATGGCGCCCGGCGAGGATCTCCTCGCCCCAGAGTTCCAGGCCAGAAATGCCCACCCATTCATCGCCGCGATAGCCCCGGGAGCGGTATACGTCCACCCGTTCTGCCGGTATGGGAGAGACCCAGCCGATCACATGAGGAGCTACTCCCACGTTCCCTGAATGCGGATAGGTGCGCGCCTCCCTCTCCTCACGGTAGATGCCAGGTATGGAGGAGAGCCAATCGTTATACTCGACGCTCAGCTCAGCCGGAATGTCGGCGATGGGCACTTTCCACCCTGCCGGGGCAGCGACATACCGTCCGCGGATCTCGTCCGGGGAAAGGCCGGTAATCGTCGTGAGCGCTGTCAATAGCGCTTCCTCGTCCTGTATTTCGGCAGGGATAACCCCAATGGTGACGATACGCCCTTCTGTAGCCAGCGCCAGGCCATTCCGGTCGTAGATATTGGCCCGCACGGGTATGATGTGCTTCATCCAGAAATAGTTTCCCCCGGCCAGTTGAGGCCAGATGAGACCGGTGTCCCAATCTACTAACCATACCGGCCCATGCTGACTTAGCGTCATCACCGTGTCGGTTATCAGTGTACCGACCAGCGCGGTCTCAAAAGTCAAGCGGAAAGCAACGTAAGCCCGCTCGCCCTCCTGCAAGGCAGCCTGGAGGCGTGTGGTCACGGTAAGCACAGTAGCCGTCGTCAGGGCATCCCGGTAGCGTGCCGTGAACTCCTCGGCGGAGATAGCCGCCTGCGCAGCCGGAGAGAGCAGGGCGTACATGCTGGTGTAGTCTCCTGCCTCCCAGGCGGATAGAAATGCCGCCGCCGTTGTGGCCGGCGAGGGCGCGGGCGTCGGTGTGATGGTGGGCGGGGGCAGCGTGTGGGTAGGTGCGGGAGTGACCAGCACAACAGTGGTGGGAGAAGGCTGGTCAGCACAGGCGACCAGCAGCATCAATATCAACAATGCCCAACAACACCTGCCCTGGGGACGGGGGTGAGAGGGGAAAAACTTTAGCCAGTTGGTGTTACCTTTTGCTTGGCTAAAGCCTCCATTTCTGTGCTGTGGTAGCCTTGCCGTGACCTTGCACATGCCCTGTCCTACCTGGTGTCCAGGATGGTCGGGTAGATATGGCAGAGATAGCCGGTGCGGGTGTGGCAGACAACGTGCGGCTCCACCGGGACCTCAATGCCCCAGCGTCGCAGCGCGCGTGTCAGGTGGCAGAGCGGCAACCCCACCACGTTCGTGTAACATCCCTCCAGCCTGGCTACGGGACGAAACTGCTCATGTTGAATCGCATAAGCTCCCGCTTTGTCCAACGGGTCGCCGGTGGCAATATAGCGGGCGATGTCCTCGTCGGTGTAGTTGCGCATAGTGACTGCTGTTTCGACCAGGTCCGTAGCGGCACGCCCGCTGGCAGGCGAGATAAGGGCCACAGCGCTGTAAACCAGGTGGGGACGGCCACGCAACTGCCGCAGCATGCTCACCGCCTCCTGCTCATCACGCGGCTTGCCCAATACCGCGCCATCCAGGACTACGATGGTATCGCACGCGATCACGACCTCCGGGTCACCGGGGTGACAGGCCGCAGAGGCCTTAGCCAGGCTGAGCCTGGTCACGAGCGCAGCCGGTTCCTCGCCCTCCCGTGGCGACTCATCTACATCAGGTGCGACCACTTCAAACGGCAGGCCAAGCCACGAGAGCAATTCACGTCGGCGTGGCGAAGCAGAGGCAAGCCGTACTTTGCCCATCCTGGCCACTCATCTATCTGAAAGGTACCGTCCTGACCCGGCCGGCAATCTCTTTTTGCAGTTCCTCAATGAGAGCCACCACGCGAGGTATGACCTCCTCCCCTGGTAAAATGCTCTTATCGGCACTGCGCCGGAGTTTCAACTCAGCTCCCCCTGCTGCCAGCGAGCGCTTGCTCACCGTCAGGCGGATGGGTATGCCGATCAGGTCGGCGTCGTTGAACTTGACCCCTGCGCTCTCATCGCGGTCATCGTACAACACCTCGACGCCAGCGTCGCGCAGCCCGGCATAGAACCGCCCAGCCTCCTCCTCGCCTCCTGGCAATGCCACGAGATGGACCTGATAGGGTGCGACACTGATCGGCCAGCTCAACCCCAGCTCGTCGTGGTGCTCCTCGGCTATGCAGGCCAGCAAACGGCTCACGCCAATGGCGTAAGATCCCATGACCACCGGTTTGCGCTGACCATCCCGATCGAGGAAAGTACAGCCCAGCGTTTCGGCGTAGCGGGTGCCTTGTTTGATCATGCTGCCTACCGCTATTCCCCTGGCAGTACGCATAGGGGCGCCACACTCACTGCAAGCGCACCCTTCCTCGGCCATAGCGATGTCCGCGACAATATCAGCTCGATAATCCCGGCCGTAGTTCACGTTGATCAGGTGATACCCCTCTTCGTTCGCCCCGGCCACCAGGTTAGGCGAGCTGGGGATGAGGTCGTCAACGACGACCAGCGCATCCCGTACCCCGATTGGAGAGGCATAGCCTGGCACTGCGCCCGCCCGCCTGATTTCCTCTTCCTGGGCCGGCCTCAGCGAACATGCCTTCAGTACGCTGGCCAGCTTCGCTTCGTTCAGGTCCATATCTCCCCGCACGACAGCAAAGACAAGCCTTTCGACTTCCCTTGTGGCAAACGTCGCCATCCTGAAGATCGCCTTAGCGGTTCTCGACGTCGGTATGCCCAGGAAGTTAGCCAGGTCTGCGATGGTAGCCGTGCCCGGCGTGGCCACTTTCTCAATAGGCTGGGGCAGTTCCTCTTCCGGCTGTGGCTTGCGAAACCTGGCGACCTGCCGGTTTGCCATGTATCCGCATGCGTCGCAGACGAGCAGCGTATCCTCCCCTATTGGAGTCAGGTAGATGAATTCGTGAGCTATCTGCTCATCTACGGTGCTGGCATCGGACCTGACTGCTACGACCGGCAAGCTACAGCGGTGGAAGATGTTGTAGTAGGCCTGATAATGGGCACGGTACTGGCGGTCCAGTCCCTCCCAATCCCCATCAAGGCTATAGCTGTCTTTTGCGATGAACTCTCTGGCCCGTATCAGGCCGGCCCGGGGGCGCGGATCGTCCTGCCACCTGGTATGGAGGTGATATATTAGACGGGGGAGTTGCTTGTACGAGCGGATTTCAGTGCGTACCAGTGCGGCCACCATCTCGTCGTGGGACATAGCAAGCCCTGGTTCCCTGTCCTCTCGGCCAGAGGAGCGTCCCGTCTCATTGTCGGTCTGATACCGGCGTCCGCTCTCTGTCCACCGCTCGGCCCGACGGACCACCGGCATGGTAATCTCCTGCCCGCCGATACGCTCTATCTCCTCGCGCAGGATGGCCTCGATCTTAGTCATAGAGCGCCGCGCCAGGTGCAGGTAACTGAAGATACCCGCCCCCAGCGGACGGATGAAGCCGGCCTGGACGAGCAGGCGATAGCTGGCCGCCTGAGCGTCCGCAGACGGTTCACGCAGCGTCTGGCCGAACAGTTGACTCATCAGCATGGCTTGCCCCCACCGTAAACAACGATGGCCGGCACCGCTTTCGCGCAGATGGTGCCGGCCATTTCCTCCTGCGCGGCTACATGTTCGCCTGTGCGCGCCCGAACTCGATGCGTTTCCAGGCCACGACAACGGCGACGGTAATGATGGCCGCGACGATGATTTCCGGCACCCCGTGGGTCACACCGACCGTCAGCGCTACCCCCGGCGCCATATATCCTCGCAGCACGGCCATACTCAGCACCAGCACCGTATTGGTCAGCGTGCCCACGGCAGCAGCAATCACCAGGGCCAGGTACTCGTTGATCTTTTTCAGTCCGGTGTAAACAAAGTATGGAGTGATGCCGATAAAAATACGCGGCAGGATAGCCACTAACGGGTCCTTAAATAGTGGCACAGTGGCGTTGATAAAGCTGAAGAGGCCAAAGATGGTGCCCACGATGCCGCCGACCATCCATCCTTCCATAATCCCGCCGATGATGGCCGGCACGTGCATGATCGTGGCATGGCCCGCAGCCGTGGGCACGGGGATGAAGCCCAGGCGCGTCCATCCCAGCAGAATCGCGATGGCTGCTAAAACTCCCGAGGTCACGATCTTGCGCACCGGAAAAACAGCTTCTTCGTCCATGAATGCTCCTTTCCCTGGATGTTTCTTGTTGGGTTCAATCCACTGCCCTCAGAGATCGCGAGCAGCGGGTACTCCCCCCAGTGATTCCGCCTGGCGCACGGCCCGCATCACAGCCTGCACGACTACCTCAGCAGCAGCAGCGCCGATCACGCTGGGATCAGCGCCGCTGCCGCGCCGGGGCGGCTTGCCCGTGGCCAGAGCGAAGACCGTATCGCCATCGAACATAGTATGCACCGGCCGGATAACCCGTGCCAGGCCATCATGGGCCATCTGAGCCACCTTGTTGGCTCCCTCCTTGGTCAGGTAAGCATCCGTCGCGACGACGACGAGCGTCGTGCTGGCGAAGGCCAACACGGTCTGCCCCAGGTCACCCTGCATCTGTCTGCACGTATCCAGAAAGCCTCCGACTACCGGCCGGCGCGTACCGGCGATGATAGCGCCCGTATGTGCATCCACGACATCGCCGAAGGCGTTGACTGCAGCAATGGCGCCCACCGTGTGGCCTTTCCCTATCCGCACGCTGGACGTACCCAGGCCGGACTTGGTGGCGAATTTAGGGCCCAGCAGCTTGCCCACTGTGGCGCCGGTGCCGGCCCCGACGCTCCCCTCCTCTACGGGGCCTGCGCTTGCCCCCTGGCAGGCAGCGTAGCCGGCCTGAGCATCGGGGCGGGCCCTGGGGTCGCCAATGGTGAGGTCGAACAGAACGGCCGCGGGCACGATGGGCACCACCCCTACTCCGACGTTGAAGCCCACACCTCGCTCCTCCAGCCAGCGCATCACACCGCCCGCGGCATCCAGGCCAAAGGCGCTGCCGCCGGTGAGCAATACCGCGTGCACTTCCTGCACCAGGTTAACCGGGCGCAACAGGTCTGTCTCGCGGGTGCCAGGAGCAGAGCCCCGCACATCCACTCCCCCGATGGCGCCCTCCTCGCAGAGCACCACCGTGCAGCCGGTGATGCCCTGACTGTCGGTGTAATGGCCGACCTTGATACCCCTTACATCGGTGATAGCATTGTACACAATGCTCTTGTCCTTTTAATGGCTCAGTGGAAGCTCAGGATAGGTTGTCTGCCAGTGGTGGTGGCTCGGGCGTGAACGCTGAGGTGTTTAGACTCTATGGGTGGGCGACGGCAGTGCCGTCGCCCACCCGGCAGTGCCGTCGCCCACCCGGCAGTGCCATCGCCCACCCGGCAATACGCCCCTGCCTGCAGCAGATTGTTCAAGG
>JAOAAG010000293.1 GCA_026418995.1 Anaerolineae bacterium | reverse complement strand
TCGGAGATGTGTATAAGAGACAGGAAGCTGGGCGTGCGCTATGAGGGGTTTGCCCAGGTGCTGGATGGCCTTGCCGAGGGGGATGTGGTGGTTTTGGTCCAGGAAGCGGGCTTCAATGCCCTGAGATAATGTCACTGGAGGGCAGGGATGGAACTCAAGACGTTGCTCTTTGAAACGGGAGGTAAGCATAACACCGAGGCTACTCTGCACATCGCAGCCGAGCGGGCCAGAGAGTTACACATCCGCCAGGTGGTTGTGGCCTCCTCTCACGGCTCCACCGCGCGCCTGGCCCACTCTATCTTTGCCCCACTAGGAGCGCGGATCATCGCCGTATCCATCTGCCACGGCTGGGAAAGCGAAGGGTGGACGATGTCGGCGGAGGAAAAGAAGGCATTGCAAGAGATGGGTGTCATCGTACATACCGGCATCCATGCCCTCGGCGACGGAGTTGGGGCGGCCTTTTCGGAAAAGTATGGGGGGCGGGCGATTGAAGAGATCGTGCGCGATACCCTCTACCGCTTTTGTCAGGGCATGAAGGTGGCGGTGGAATGTGTGCTTATGGCCGCCGACGCGGGGTTGCTGGATATGGATCAGGAGGTCATCGCCATTGCCGGCACGGGCGAGGGTGCCGATACGGCTATTGTCTGCAAGCCGGCCTACCCGCGCACCTTCCATACGCTGGAAATTCGCGAGGTGCTGGCAAAGCCCCGGATCCCCTGAAATGAGCGCCCCATTCGTGACCCTCGCACTGGCTCAAATGGATATCGCCACCGGCCAGCCTGAGGTCAACCTGGAGCGGGCACGCCATTTTGCGGCCCGGGCCAGGGAGGCCGGCGCCGACCTGCTCCTGCTCCCTGAGCTATGGCTCCACGGCTACGATCTGGAGCGGGCTTCCCGCTGGGCCGCGTCCCTGGGCGAGGAGGGCTTTGCCCAGATGGCCACGCTGGCCCGCGAACATGGCCTTTACCTGGCCGGGTCGCTGCTTGAGCGGCACGATGGGGGCATCTCCAACACCGCCGTCCTCTACGGCCCGGACGGCACCCTGCTGGGGACGTACCGCAAGGTGCACCTTTTCCGCCTGATGCAGGAGCATCTCTATCTCACCCCTGGCGACCGGGCCACTCTGTGTGCTACGCCGTGGGGATTGGTGGGGTTGGCGATCTGTTACGATATGCGCTTTCCGGAGCTTTTCCGCGCGATGGCGCTTGCCGGCGCAGCGCTCTTCCTGGTGCCGGCTCAATGGCCGGTGCGTCGGGTGGAGGCCTGGTTCATCCTGGTCCGCGCTCGCGCTGTGGAGAATGAACTGTTTGTTGCTGCCTGCAACCGTGTGGGGCGCGATGGGGATGTGCTCTTCCCTGGACGCTCGTGCGTGGTGGACCCCTGGGGCAACACGCTGGTGGAGGGAGACGACCGGGAAGGTCTGCTCCTCGCCAGAGCAGACCTGGGGGAAATACGCAAGGCGCGTCGCTATCTCACCGTCTACGAAGACCGCCGGCCAGAAGCTTACTGCGTCAGGTGACGGTCACTTCCCGAAGTGACCGTCACCTTATTAACCTTAAAGCTCCTCTACGGGGATCAGGGCCTCGTAGTCCTCCAGAGTTCCCCTGTCCAGGCAGCATTTGATGATGAGCTTCCCCAACGGCGCCAGGTCCGACTGGAGGAAGGGAGTGAGCTGCTGCCGGAAGAAGTTGTACAGAACCTCGGCACCCTGGTCGTAGGCCTCCTCCCCTACCTCGGGCTGTGTATCCACCTGGAGAAACCAGCGGGCCACCATACGCCCTTCCACGTGCAACTGGTGCATAGCGTACCCTAGCAGTGGACACCGCGCCGGTCGAATCTGCTCTGCTCTGAATTTGGCCACCCCGCGCCGTGCCAGGTATTCCCTGGCGATCCACTGGGGCATAAAGCCCACCCGCCAGGCCCCGATATGCTGGTTGGGGCACAGGATATAGCGCGTATCCCGGTAGGTCACGAACTGCTCCAGCAGCAGATTGGCCTGGGCTACCCGTCGGCCGGTCGCGAAGGGCCAGTAGGTCCCCACACCCTCGCTCTCAATCCTCCCGCCACAGACAATGCTGGGGCTTTCGTGGCCCCGTGGAGCTGCGAGTCGCCACAGCCAGGCTAGCGCGGGGGGCAGGAGGTGAAACAGGCCGATGATGCCGTAAGAAGGGCATTCCTTGGTACAGGGAGGCGTCCTCACGCCAAAGCTGCGGATATCCACTGTGACCGGATGGTTAACCGCGTTGGGGAAAACATCCCGCGGAATAATCACGCGCGGGTTGGGGCAAGGTTTGCCTGGCGCATCCTCAATATGCTCCCAGATCAGAGCACGGCTGCCCGGCACAGCGTCAATGTTCAGGAAGAGCAACGGCTTCGAGGGTTGAGCGGTGAGGCGCTCCAGATAGGGATCGGCGCCATACCTGTTGATATGATTCACACGCACAAACCAGGCCTCTTCCGCGTCCAATACCCGCAGTTTGCCGTTCATTCTCTGTACCGACGGGTGACAGAGGGCCATATCGTCCGTCACAGGACGCAGATCACAAGTGCGGGGTATCTCCAGGTAGCGCTTCTCCCCGGTTACGATGTTCTCGCCGAGCAGGATACGCCCGTCTGGTTCGCGGTGAATCTGCTCCAGCATCTCGCTCTTCCCGCCCCCACTGGCGCCCTCGTGCATGATTGTGACCACGTTGTCGTAAGGAGTGATCACCTGGACAGTCGAGCTGTGAGCCGTCACCCAGCCATCCTGCTCGCCCAGCTCAATCAGCACCCCGTAGATACCCTTCTTGGCACTGGGGCCGGGGTAGAGGTTGAAGGAGAAGATCTCGTGCAGGCCGGGCCTCCGGTTGTGCACCACCACCTGCTTACCAGCAAAATGGGTGTGCCGGAACACCGGCGCTACATAGATCACGGCGCGGGGCGTAAAGGAGGGGGACAGCTCCTCATAGGGGACAATGCCTTGCAACATCGCCAGACCCAAAGCGAAAAAGGCTGTGTTCAGGGGCGCTATTGCCAGCGCATCCAGCCCCATGCCACGCTGGCCAGCGATGAAGCCGAACATCGCCAGCTCCTGCGTCTTCAGCCAGGAGAAGACCTGCTCACGCAGCTCGGCGAAATCGTAGCCGAAGCGGTCCCGGAATCGCTCTTTGTCTGTGGGCAGGTCATCGCCGACCACCAGGCAGTCCGGGTCGCGGCGTCGCATGTAGGGCTCGGTATAGTTCACGCAGATGCCGTTGCGTACGCGCGCGACGGTAGCCTCGACGTAACGTCCCTTTCCCTCAATTTCGTAGGCTACCTCGAAAAGCATCCGATCGTCCACGGTGCCGTTGCCGCAGGCCAACTCGAGCAGTTCGTCAGTCGTGCTGGCAATGACGACACGTGGACATGCAGCCAGGACTTCACTCAATTCAGGAGGCGGATTATACTTTCTCCAATCAGCGTCCATCCTCATTCTCCACACAGCGAATCCATAGTTGCAATGATCGCATCAGCCATTTCACTGGTGCCGACGGCAGTGGGGTCATCACGCGAAGGCTTCAGATCGGCGGTCACATAGCGTCCTTCGGCGATGACCTGAGCCACCGCGGCTTCCACGCGCTCCGCGGCCTTCACTTCGCCCAGGTAGCGGAGCATTAACGCGCCACTGAGAATAGTTGCGGTGGGGTTCACCCGGTTCTGCCCCTTGTACTTGGGGGCCGAGCCGTGTACCGGCTCGAAAACAGCCAGTCCATCCCCCAGGTTGGCCCCGGGCGCCACGCCCAGTCCTCCCACCAGGCCTGAGCACAGGTCGCTCAGGATGTCTCCGTACAGGTTAGGCATCACCAGCACCTGTCTCTTATACACATCT
>JAOAAG010000289.1 GCA_026418995.1 Anaerolineae bacterium | reverse complement strand
GGGAGTGGTGCGCGAGGCAGCGATAGGACGGGCTTTCGGCACATCGGCAGCGCTGGATGCCTATTTCGCGGCCTTTGAGGTGCCGGAAGGATTGAACGCTATCGTCACTGGCGCCGCGCTCATCACCGCGCTCATCCCGCTGTTGAGCGATCTGATAGGCCGCTCCGACCGGGAGGAGGTGTGGCGGCTCGTTTCCAGTGTCGTCAACTGGGTGCTGCTCATCACAGGCTCTGCCAGCCTGATCGCCGCCGTGCTGGCCCGTCCCATCATTCTGATCCTGGCTCCCGGCTTTGCCGGGCAACCCGGCCAGGTGGAGCTGGCGACCAGTCTGATGCGTCTGGTGCTGATTCAAACCCTCATTTTCAGCGTCAGCACGGTGTTCACCGGCACGCTCGAAGCGCACAAGCATTTTCTGCTTCCAGCGCTGGGGCCGCTGTGCTACACACTGGGGCGCATTGTGGGCGCGGTGGTCCTGGCCCCACACCTGGGCATCTTTGGCCTGGCCTGGGGAGGGATAGGCGGAGCGCTGGCCCATCTGGCCATCAAACTCCCGTGGTTGATATGGCGTAACGCGCGCTGGACGCCGGTGCTCTTCCATCCTGCGCTTCCCGAACTCTTGCGGCTGATGGGCCCGCGTGTGCTGGGAATGGGCGTGACCTACGTAACCTTCATACTGCCCACGACCTTCGGCTCTCTGCTGCCTCCGGGTGCCATCTCTGCTTACGAGTATGCCTGGAAATTGATGCAACTGCCGGAAACCGTCCTGGGCACGGCGGTCGGAACCGTTGTGTTCCCCACGCTGGCCGAAATGGCCGGCCGGGGCGATAGAGATAGCCTGCAACGGACATTCACCTGGGCCCTGCGCCTGGTGCTGGCGCTGAGTATACCAGCGGCGGTGGGGTTGGTGGTGCTGGGTCGGCCACTGATAGCCCTGCTGCTTCAACGGGGCGTCTTCGATGAACAGGCTACCGTCCAGGTGTACCAGGCGCTCCGCTTCCTGGCACTGGGGCTGGTGACCCACAGCATGCTGGAGGTGGTGGCGCGGATGTTCTATGCCCGGCGGGACATGTGGACACCGCTGTGGGCAGCGCTGGGTGGCCTGGCCCTAAACGCCGGGGCAGGATGGGTGCTCCTTCCACATCTGGCTCAAGGTGCTATCGCGCTGGCTAACTCGCTGGGGGCCGGGCTACAGGTGATCGTTCTGCTGCTCGCGGCACGGCGGCTGATCGGCAGGGCCCAAGGCTGGGCATTGACCGTCTCAGTGGCCCGTACCCTGCTGGCAGCGTCGGTGATGGGACTAACGATAACCGCTCTCCAGACGATATGGCCCGATGCAGGAACACTTGCCACAGGGATAGGTGGGGGAGTGGCCGGTGCCTTCGTATACATCGTAGCGGCGGTGGCGCTGGGCAATGAGGAGATACGCACGCTGCCCCGGCTACTGACGGCACGGAACAGGCGGTGAAAGAGGGCCGCACCTGGAGGCCTGCGCCGATACCAGGTCGGCGCAGGCCAGATCGGCATGATTCAGTCAGGCTGGACGATAACCTCCTCCAGCGGCTGTGGGACGTTGGGTGCCTCGGGCATATTGCGGAAGCCGACCACGTTGACCGGCGCCGCCCAGCGCACCGCGTTAATGATCACCTGCTGTACCTCCGGCTGATGGTAGATCGGCAGCGTCTCATGGCCAGGGGCGAAGTAGAACACTTTGCCCCGCCCCCGATAGAAGCAACAGCCGCTGCGAAAGACCTCTCCCCCCTGATACCAACTGATGAAAACCAGCTCGTCCGGCTGCGGGATATCGAAGTATTCACCGTACATCTCACAGTGGGGAATCTCGAAATACTCACCCAGCCCTTCGACGATGGGGTGGCCAGGCAGCACGACCCACAATCGTTCGCGCTCTCCGATCTCCCGCCACTTGAGGGAGCATGAGGTGCCCATCAGGCGGCGAAAGACTTTGGAGAAATGCGCCGAATGCAGGGCGATCAGCCCCATTCCGTTGAGCACGCGCACCTGCACCTTGTCCACAACCGCGTCGCTCACCTGCGCGTGTGCCATATGTCCCCACCAGATGAGCACATCAGTGGCTGCCAGTACCTCGTCTGTCAGGCCGTGCTCCGGCTCGTCGAGCGTGGCGGTGCGCGCCGTGATATCCGGCTGGCGGTTCAGAAACCCGGCGATAGTGCCGTGGATACCCTGCGGATAGATGCGCGCGATCTCCGGACTCTCCTTCTCGTGGCGGTATTCGTTCCACACTGTCACACGGATCTGCTCCTTCATCGCTGTGCCTCCTATTGTGATGACTCTGGGTACACCCTAGCATACCACTCCCGGAGGCATCTGGCAAGCCATTCCCGTCTCGCCTGCGCTGGCCAGGTTGCCTCGTGACGAAAATCACGTATACTAGAAGAACACACCCAAGCTTGAGGCATGCCTGGTAAGCGGCATCATGCCACAGGGCCTGCCCTCCAGGCGCATCAAACAGAACCTCGCCTATGGAACAGCCGAACACTCTGGATACCAAAGCTCTGGACTGCTTCCCCGGCCGCGTGGTCCGCAAAGACCTGGTGAGCATCTTCAAGGGTGCTGGCGGAGCGGCGGGTCGTCGTGCGGCTGCTGATGTAGCAGGGCGGAAGGGGTTAGCGCCGCACCGCGCCTGAATCCAGCGCGAGGGTGAGCACCTCGACCGCTGGCCTGCCTGCGCCCAGGGACAATCGCGCGATCGTCGGCCTGTTCCAGGGCGAGGGGCAGACCGCGCCGGGGTTGACCAGAAGTGTCTCTCCAATCCATTCGAGGTGCGGGTGATGGACATGGCCAAAGACGATCACATCGGCCTGGGGGTAAAGCCGGGCCAGGCGGCGAGCAGTGCGCCTGTTCAGCGCGCCGTTGTCCATCAACCCCAGCTTCAGCATAGCCAGATGTAACCCTTTGAGCCAGAACCCGATGGGGCCGGGCTGATGGCCGTGCACCAGCACGACGCGGGCCCCGGCCAGCTCAAGCTCGACTGTCGCCGGCAGCGCGGCGCCACCATCGGAGAGGTCCAGCACATGGAAGTTGCCGCGCACGGCATACACCGGCGCGATCGCCCGCAGCGGCTCCAGCGCTACCGGATCGTCCACATCGCCCGCATGCAGAATGACGTCGCATCCAGCCAGGGCGTCGAAGAGGCCAGGAGGCAGCCGTTTCAGCCGGTGGGGGATATGCGTGTCCGAGAGCAAGCCAGCGGTGAGTGTGAACATCGGGCCGTAGTTTAACACGTCCACCGCTCTCTGGCAAATGAGGAGCTGCTTACAGGCAAACGACCGGCCATCCCAGCGCCCGGGCGATCTCCTCTGGCCTCATTTCGTCCAGCGACTGCCCCTGTGGCCCACGGAACATCGCTGCCGGCAAGACGAGCGTTTCCGGCGCGGGGCGCCCTCTGAGATGAGCGATCACGTCCTGTCCGGTGAGCAACCCGGCTACGTTCACCGTCGTGCCGAAGAAACGATTGGGGACAGGGACTACCTCCACCGTGATGCCGGTTTGGTGGGCAAACTCCTCGGCCAGACCAGCCAGGAGCGGCGCAGCCAGGTCACCGGTCACCCAGATCTGGGGAGTGCCCAGGGTGGCCAGGACGGCAGCGGTCTGGCGCCAGTTATCCAGCAGGGCCCGCACCAACCCCACCCCGTTCTCCTGCAGCTCCTGGCCGTCGTAAGCGCCCGGCGGGGGGACACGCTCCCCCAGCCTGAGGTACCATTCGTCAGCCAGGTAGGCAAAGCTCACCCCCAGCCGCCGCCGCAGATGCTTTTGCCAGGAGACCGTTAGCGCCCAGACCTGCCGCATCTCCTCCACAGTATACGGACGGCACCCGCCACGATGGTATTGTGTCAGCCCGACCGGGACAATGCTGACTGAGCGCACCGCCGGGTACAGACCTGCCAGGTCGCTGATGGAGCGCTCCAGGTGGGGCCCGTCGTTCAGTCCGGGCACCAGCACCAGTTGGGTATGGACCTCGATTCCCATCTCCGCCAGGCGCTGGAGTTGGGCCATAATATCGGGGGCCTGCGGGTTACCCAGCAGGCGGCGGCGCAGGTCGGGGTCAGTAGCGTGGACGGAGATGTAAAGTGGACTGAGGTGCTGTTCCTCAATACGCGCCCAGTCTTCCTCCGTCAGATTGGTCAGGGTGATGTAGTTGCCGAAGAGGAAGGAATGGCGGTAGTCGTCATCTCTGATATACAGCGAGCGGCGCAACCCGCGCGGCATCTGGGAGACAAAGCAGAAGGCACAGCGATTGTTACAGCGACGTATCCCGGTATCGAAG
Organism: Anaerolineae bacterium; assembly: GCA_026418995.1. Classification (GTDB taxonomy): domain Bacteria; phylum Chloroflexota; class Anaerolineae; order B4-G1; family B4-G1; genus JAOAAG01. The sequence goes on along the minus strand of JAOAAG010000289.1, from coordinate 18,714 downwards.
GTAGGGCTGGTGAATTCCAGGCCCAACGGCTCATAATATCGCCGGCGGGCCGACAGGATAAGCTCCTCCGCTCCCCGCCGGACCTGCAAGGTGAGCTGCTCCTCAGCCGCGTAGAAGCGCACGTCAATCACATCCCGGAGGAGGAAACCGTTGATGGCGATCACTTCGTCGCCAGGACGCAGGCCCAGCCGCGCGGCCAGGCTGCCGGGGAGGACGGCGGAGATTATGCCGGCCATCGTCCGCTCCTCAAGAGGGCCAGGGCATTGCGGCGGAGGCGTGTTACACCGATGCGGGCCAGCGGCGTACCCCGGAAACGCGCCTCAAAACCCGCCTCGTCCAGCGCGACAAGCTCTTCCAGAGAGGGGACTGCCCGTTTCGGGTCACCAGGGCAGAAGTCCGGCACGGCGCTCAGGCGAGCGAAACGCTGCCAGGGGCAGACCTCCTGACACCGGTCGCATCCGTAGACCCAGTGCTCCAGACGAGGCTGCAGGTCGGGCGGGAGTTCGCCCCTGAACTCGATGGTCAGGTAAGCGATGCACCGGCGGGCATCCAGCACGTAGGGAGCGACCAGGGCCCCCGTGGGACAGGCATCCAGACAGCGGGTGCAGGTGCCACAGCGAGCCGGCAGAGGCGGTCCGGTGAACGGCAGCGCGACATCCACCAGCACCTCGCCCAGGAGCAGCCAGGAGCCGAAACGAGGGTTGATGAGGCAGGTGTTCTTGCCGATAAACCCCAGCCCAGCCTGACAGGCCAACGCTCGCTCCAGGAGAGGGCCGCTATCGGTATAGACTCTGGTCCGGGAGGCGCCCATTTGGCTGCGGACAAAGGCGGCCAGCTCCTCCAGGCGCGGGAGCATCCACGCGTGATAGTCCACTCCCCAGGCGTAGCGGGCGACGCGGCCACGGGGCGGGCCATCCGCCGGCAGCGCCGGAGGCGGGCCGGGATAGTAGTTGACGGCCACACAGATGATAGCCCGCACGCCTGGCAGGATACGGGCCGGGTCTTCCCTGCTGGCGACGCGGTCGGGACGGGCCAGATAGGCCATTTCACCCTGGTAACCTGCGCCTAACCACTCCCGATAGGCCCGCACGGCCTGGGGAGGCGGCACCGGCGGGGAGACCCCCACCAGATCAAAGCCGAGCGCCCGGGCTACGGCGTGTAGCCTGCTCAACACACGGTTCTCCGACATCCTGCATCCACGCCAAAGTATAAGCCACCTTTGAGGATCGGTCAACCTGTCCCGGCGCGGCTGGCCCCGCACCCGGTCTTGACTTCCTGCCATAAGCCTTTATAATTACCACGCGATGGCCTCGATACCTATGCTGCGCCAAAAGATCGTCCTCGAAGTGCTGGCACGCCTGCAACCTCTCCTGTTGCTTCAGATGGTGGCTGGCCTTCCCAGGACCGCTGCTATGGGTGTCGCGCAGGTACAGGCGCTGGCCCGTTCGTTGTTGCTGGACGGGCAGCAACGTCTGCTGACCATTCTTGCGGCTGCACCGCGCCTCCATCTGCCTGTGGAGAGATGGCGCGAACTGGCTCAACCCGGCCAGCGGACAGAGACTCCCGAACAGGTCGCCGCCCAGGCGCTGATTGAACTGTGCCTGGGGCTGTTGCTCCAGTGGTTGAACTCCCATCTCCGGCGTCACAGGAATCAGACGGGATATAGATTGCCGCAGTTATCATCCGTTTACCTGCCTTCCCCATCCCCCGACGGCCCCCCAAGGACGAGAGCCTGTCCTTACCTCTTGCGTGCCTGACATCGCACCAGGCATCCCCTGAGCTGTTTCCGATAGATGTATTCATCCTTCTGCCTTATCTGGAGGCAGAATCATTTTATATGCCCCGAAGGAGGTAACCATGAAAATCCGTCTGATCGAACCTAAAGCTGCCGGCATCAATGTGTTCGACCTGGCCCGACTGCCGCGCCTGGGGCTTCCGCTGATCGGCGGGCTGCTGGCCGAGCGCGGCCACGATGTGCGCATCTACGTCGAGACGCTGGCCCCTGTGGACTGGGCCGATGTCGCCACCGCCGATCTGGTGGGATTCTCCAGCACCACCGCCACCACACCGGCCACCTACGCCATGGCGGCGCAGGTCCGGGCCATGCACATCCCCACTGTGATCGGCGGCCCCCACGTCACCTTTCTCCCCGATGAAGCGCTCCGCCACTGCGACTTCGTCGTCCGGGGAGAGGGCCAGGCGACCATGCTCGAACTGGTAGAGGCGCTGGAAGGGAAGGGCGATATCGCCAGCATCGCAGGCCTCTCCTACACCGACCGGCTGGGGCGGGCTGTCCATAACCCTCCCCGCCTATCCTGCACGCAGGAGGAGTTCGCAGCGCTCCCCTCACCGGCACTGGAACTCATCGTCGGCCACGAGCGCATGACCAACGTGCCCATCATGACTCAGTGGGGGTGCCCTTACGCGTGCGATTTCTGTTCCGTCATCCATATGTTCGGGCGGCAGGTGCGTGCCCGGCCTATCGAGAAGGTGCTGGAGGAACTGGAGCGCTATCGCGGGCGCGGCCACGTGTTCTTCTACGATGACAACTTCGTCGTCAGTAAGGCCCGCACCAAAGCCTTGCTGCGCGGGATGATCGAACGTGGCCTGACACCCCCATGGTCAGCACAGATGCGTGCTGAGGTGGTCTACGCGGATAAGAAGAGCCGCGAACTGGACCATGAGCTACTCAGCTTAATGCGCGATTCCGGCTGTACGATGGTCTACTGCGGCTTCGAGTCGGTTAACCAGGCCACGCTGGAGGCCTACAACAAGCACCAGGACGTGCAGGACATCCGCGAGAGTGTGCGGGCTTTCCATGCCTACGGTATCCGCGTCCACGGGATGTTCGTCCTCGGCGCCGACACCGACGATGTGCAGACGTGCCGGAGAACAGCCCAGTTCGCGCTCGACAATGAGATTGACACAGTCCAGTTCCTGATCCTCACCCCCTGCCCCGGCACCCCATTCTACGATCGCCTGGTGGCCCAGGGCCGGCTGTTGACAGACGACTTCAGCTTGTACGACGGACACCATTGTGTCATCCAGCCAGCGCGGATGAGCCCTTACGAGTTGCAGATGGGTACGTATATGGCGATGGCGCGCTTTTATTCCGTCCGCCATGCGCTGGGCCTTTTCTTCTCCAACCTGACCCGCAATCTGCCATTCCTGCTGGGACTGCTGTGGCGGGAGCGGGGGCTGCGCTGGCAACTCCCCCGCGTGGCAGTGCTGTCCATCATCCCCTCCCGCAGGCAGGAAGTGCTGAACATTCTGGAGAAGGCGTTGTCACATGAGGCATGGAAGCGCCTGAGTGATATCTTCATCGTGCCGTTGCTCCGGCTCTACGGACGCTTCCATGTCCGGCGCTGGGCGCTCCAGGAGCGCTCCCGCGCCTACCTGGATTACCTCCGCCGGACGATGAGGCCGCGCCGGGCCGTCAGTGCGGTCAAGTAGCCCTCAGGAAGCGGCGGTCACCGCCAGGCAGGTGGCCGCCGCTGGCTTGACATACCGGCTGTGGCGTGATAGGATTGCAAGCTGCGGCAAACGGGGATTGCGGACTGATGGTATCGCCGTCGCACCTCCCGGAGGCTGCTTCTCAGTAACAGTAAGCGTCCGGGTGGCCATGGCGGCCCTCGTTGTGGTCTGCTTTGCGATCCACATAGGCTTCGCGCAGGATAATGCCTGCCCCATCTGAGAGATCAGCTCTGGTTGAGGGATAACCGCCCCAGAATGCGGACCGTTTCCCCCCAAAGTGCACAAAGGAACGCCAGAAGATGGCTGACGACGGTAATGCTATGGACCAACTGGAAAGGATATCCGAACACATCAGACTGGAGCTTGAGCAGCGCAACAGTGTCCGGGACGAATTGTTGCGCCGTTCGCGTGAGCTGGTGCGTATATGCGCTACCGCCATACGCGCCGGCCACAGAGATGAGTGGGAGCGAGCCAGGGAGCTGCTGGCCCAGGCCGACGCGATAGCGCATGAGATGCGGCAGATAGCCTCTCCCTATCCCGATCTGTGGTATGCCGGGTACACCCAGGACGCGCTAAAGGAACTGGTCGAGGCGCACGTCACGCTGGCGCTGGCCAGCGGCGACCCTCTCCCCGAGCCGGAGGCGCTGGGCGCCGACTACCCGGCCTATCTCAACGGTATGTGCGAGGCCGCCGGCGAGATGCGCCGTCGCTGCCTGGACGAACTCAGGCGCGGCAACATCGCTGAGGCCGAGCGGCTGCTGGGAGCAATGGACGAGGTCTACGACGTCCTGGTGACCTTCGACCTCCCGGATGCGATTTCTGGAGGGCTGCGCCACCGCGTGGACCAGTTGCGGGGCGTGCTGGAGCGCACACGCGGCGACCTGACCAATAGCCTGTGCCAGGACAGGGTGGCCCGTATGTTGCGTGAGTTCGAGGAAAGGATCGGCGGTGGAAAGGATCATTCGTGCCCATGAGGTCGGCCAGTACGTGTACTGCGCCCGCGCCTGGTGGCTGGGCAGCGTCAAAGGCCTCCCATCTGCTAACATGGAGGAGCTGGCAGCCGGGGAGGCCGCCCATCGCCGCCATGGCCGGGAGGTGAGCACTGCGCTCTTGTTGAGCCGTCTGGCTTACGCACTGCTGGTACTGGCGGCGTTGCTTGGCCTCGGGTGGTGGGCAGGATGGTGGTAGGGCCCCTGATCTGCCTGCTTGTTGTGCTGGCCATCGCACTGCTGGTGCTGGCACGGCGAGCGCGCAGGCGCAGCGGACTGCCCCAGGGGCGGGTCATCTACACCGACACCAGAGGGTGGCGCCGCCCGGAAAAGCCCCTCTTCTCCCGCACCTTCCTCCTCGCAGGTAGACCCGACTATCTGGTAGCCGATGGCGATATTATCATCCCCGTCGAGGTCAAGTCGGGCCGCGCTCCGGCCCAGCCCTACCGGTCACACCTCCTCCAACTGGCTGCTTACTGCCTGCTGGTTGAGGAAACATACGCAAAGCGCCCTCCTTATGGTATAATCACGTATGCCGATCAGGCCTTTGAAGTGGACTACACGCCGGAGCTGGAGTCCGCCCTGCTGAACACGCTGGAGCATATGCGCTCCGACCTGGGCCGGGACAACATCCCCCGCAGTCACAACCACCCTGCCCGCTGCCAGGCCTGTGGATTCCACGACCGGTGCGATCAGAGTCTGGCATAGTTGACGGCTGCCTATCAGGTGACCCTCAACTGGGATGAGGTATGACTCAATGTGGCAAACTTACTACACCCCCGCCTCGATTGACGAAGCCCTACGCCTCCTCTCTGAGTACGGCCCCGAAGCACGCATCATCGCCGGCGGCACTGACCTGCTGATCGAGCTACGACGTGGCGATCGGAAGGTATGTGCGTTAATAGACATCACGCGCATTGAGGGACTGGACCGGCTCTGGGTGGAAGACGGCCTCGTGCACCTTGGGCCCGCATTGACCCACAACCAGGCGCTCGCGTCCAGGACGCTGCTCAGAGACGGCTTCCCCCTGGCGCTGGCCTGCTGGCAGCTCGGCTTCCCGCAACTGCGCAACCGCGCGACGCTGGTCGGCAACATGGTGACCGCCTCGCCGGCCAACGACACCATTGCCGCACTGGTAGCTCTGGACGGCCGTCTCACGCTGCGCAGTCTGCGCGGTGAGCGCGTGCTCTCCTGCGCCGAGTTCTACGAGGGGGTGCGCCGGACCGCGCTGGCCGCTGATGAGATGGTGACAGAGGTCGCTTTCCCGGCTCTCACACCAAACCAGCGCGGCCTGTTTATGAAACTGGCTCTGCGGCGTGCCCATGCCATTGCCCTGGTCAATCTGGCGGTGGTGCTAACCTTCGAGCAGCAAAACCACAGGGAGATCGTGGCGGAGGCCAGGATAGCGCTGGGCAGCGTCGCCCCCACCGTCATCCGGGCACGGGAAGCGGAGGCGGCATTGCAGGGAACAGCGCTGAGCGAAGCGGAGATCAGCAGCGCAGCCGATCTTGCTGCCCGCGCGGCTGCGCCCATTGATGATCTTCGAGCCGGCGCCGATTACCGCCGCCAGATGGTACGCGTGCTGGTGCAGCGGGCGCTCTCAACATTGCGCCAGGGTACGGAACGGGCTGCCTTCCCCGCGCGTCCACCGTTGCTCTGGGGCCGCAGTGACGGACGCTATCCCCCCGTCACAGGAGACACGCTCTCCCACACCAGCGCAGGGGACGAGCCTGTTGCGCTCGTGGTCAACGGCGAACAGGTGGTAGTGCGAGGGGCCGGCGGCAAGACGCTCCTTCAGATGCTCCGCGAGGACCTGGGGTTAACCGGCACCAAGGACGGATGTGCCGAGGGCGAGTGCGGCGCCTGTACAGTGTGGATGGATGGTCTCACGGTGCTCTCATGTTTGGTGCCCGCGCCCCGTGCCCACGGCACACATATTGTGACCATCGAAGGCCTGGCCAGAGAGGGGCATCTGCATCCGGTGCAGCAGGCTTTCATTGACGAAGGGGCGGTGCAGTGCGGCTACTGTACACCGGGGTTCGTTATGGCCGGGGCGAGCCTGCTGGACGAGATACCCCGCCCTTCTCAGGAGCAGATAGTGGCCGCGCTCACCGGCAATCTCTGTCGCTGTACCGGCTACTACAAGATTGTGCGGGCCATAGAGCGAGCGGCAGCGCATCGTGAAGCGTGAGTTCCGGTTGGGGAATCGGGTATGGAACGGACTGTGCCGAGCACGGGAAGCGAAGAGATTCAGCTCTATATGCGCACCTATTACTCGCTCCTGCGCACCACCGACGAGGTGCAGATCCAGACGCTGGTCGAAACCCACCTGGGGATGGACTCGGTGCTGCACTTCAAGGCCCGCGAGCCGGAGCCCGATGTGCCGGCGCTTGTGTACTGCTCGCTGCGCCTGCCTTCCTGCATCCGTCGCGCCCGCCTGGTGGTGATGGGGCAGTCGGAGCGAGTCTTCGCCCGGGGCGGTTACCCCAACGTCGAACAATGGCAGCCGGTCGCAGCACAGGTGCGGCGTCGCCGCTCGTTTTTCGACGGGCAGGAGACGCTGGCCGTCTACGTCGCCAGCCTGTCCGACATAGACGACCTGGTACCAATGCTGACCGCTTTCCAGATTGAATGGAACAAGATGCACACATTCCTGCACCCCTCGGCGGTGTTGAAGGACCTGGAAGCATCCGTGGAGCAGGCGCGCCCCCTGGACGACGATCTCCGCGCACGCCTGGCCGAGACGCTGAATATCTCCGTCGCCGAGCTGGGCCGGCTGGAAGCCGTGTGGGGAGACGAGTTCCCTGCCCTGCTCCTCGATGTGGGCCAGCGACGTAAGCGTATGGCAGTGCGCCTGCTGGCCGGCTCGCAGGTGGAATACCGGAAAGCCACCCAGCGCTGGTGGGAGAATATCGTGACTCAGCTCCCCTATGACCTGAGTGAACGGCCCGTCTATTTCATTTCCAGCAACACCCATAGCGTAGTCAATATGCTCTCCGGCTTCGCTCTGCGGCGGGAAGAGGAGTTGATACGCTTTCTGCACGCAGGAGGGGATAGTACTCTCATCGCTGAATATGCGGACATCCAGTCCCGGCAGGTACCCAGCAGCCGCGAGAATTTCCTGTACTATGTGCTGAAAAAGTACCTGACCAGCCCCCAAGGGCAGCGAGCGCGGGAGGAGCGGGAACGGGAGGCACAACTGTGCGGCATCCGGCACATTGACAGCCGGCATGTATTTGACGTGGCAGCGCAGTTAATCGAGCTACGCCTGCTGCGCCCCGACTGGCTGGACCCCCGTCTGCGTATCCCCGGCATCGAACGTATCGTGGACAGCGAGGCGGTCATCCTGAATATTGACTATCCGCTGGGGGCCGGGGCCTATCACATCCTCTCCCAGGTCGCGGCCAGTGTTGATGCCCTGCGCGGTGTCTACGTGCTCGGTAAGGCCGCCACGCTCAACGGGCGCGTGGGAGACGTGATGATCCCCAACGTCGTCCACGATGAGCACTCCCGCAACACCTATCTCTTCAACAACGTCTTCACAGCAGCTCACGTGCGCCCCTACCTGGTCTACGGCATGGTGCTGGACAACCAAAAGTCCATCAGCGTGTACGGCACGTTCCTCCAGAACCGCCGCTATATGGACGTTTTCTACCGCGAGGGATACACTGACATTGAGATGGAGGCCGGGCCTTACCTCTCAGCGGTCTACGAAGCACTGCGCCCACGTCGTTATCCCACGGATGAGATCGTCAACCTCTATCCCATCACCTTCGACGTGGGCATCATTCACTATGCCTCCGACACGCCCTTCAGCAAAGGGCAGAACCTGGGCATGCAACACCTGTCCTACTTCGGAATGGACTCCACGTATGCCGCGACCGTTGCTATCCTGAGGCGTATCCTGGAGCTGGAATGTGCAAGGTGAGTCCTATGGAAACCATCGCGATCGGCAAATCCGTAGCGCGGGTGGACGCGCGAGCCAAAGTTACAGGAGAGGCTAAATACCCTGCCGATCTGTCCATGCCGGGCATGCTTTACGGCAAAATCCTCTTCGCCGGACGCCCCCATGCCCGCATTCTGCGCATAGATACCTCCGCCGCCGAGGCGGTGCCTGGGGTCGTAGCCGTCCTCACCGCCCGCGATGTACCGGTCAACGAGTACGGCTTGCAGACACCCGACCAACCGGTGCTCTGCGGTCCAGGCTCCACCAAAGAAGGAGCGGATGTCGTGCGCTTCGTCGGCGACCAGGTGGCGCTGGTCGTGGCCGAAACGGAGGGGGCCGCGGCCCGCGCCTGCGAGCTGGTACAGGTCGAGTACGAAGACCTGCCGGTGATCACGAATCCCTTCGAGGCGCTCAAACCGGGAGCTTTCCCGATACATCCGCCGCGCCCGCCTAACCCTCTCCATCCCGAACTGGCTACGGAGGGCAACCTCATCTGTCACCACCAGATACGCAAAGGGGATGTGGAGTCGGCCTGGAGCGCGTGCGATGTCATCGTCGAGGGGGAATACTACACCCCGTTCCAAGAGCACGCCTACTTACAGCCGGAGGCCGGGCTGGGCTATATAGATGAGGAGGGCCGGGTGACGGTAGTGGTGGCCGGTCAGTGGGTGTGGGAGGACCGGCGTCAGATCGCCCACGCGCTGGCTCTGCCCGAAGAGCAGGTGCGCGTGATCTACCCGGCGATTGGCGGGGCCTTCGGCGGGCGCGAGGATATGTCCATCCAGATCGTGCTGGCGCTGGCGGCATGGAAGCTGCGACGGCCGGTCAAGATCGTATGGAGCCGCGAGGAGTCCATCCTGGGCCATTGCAAGCGCCACCCGATGTGGTTCCGCTGTAAGCTGGGCGCCACCAGCGAGGGGAAACTGGTGGCCGCGGAGGTGCGGGTCGTTGCCGACGGCGGCGCCTATTGCTACACGACCAACAAGGTGCTCGGCAACACCACGATCACCTGCACCGGCCCCTACGAGATCCCCAACGTCAGGGTGGATGTGGACGGCGTCTACACCAACAACCCGCCGTGCGGCGCCTTCCGGGGCTTCGGGGCGCCACAGGGGGCCTTCGCCGCAGAGATGCAGATGAATAAGCTGGCCGCTGCGCTGGGCATGGACCCGGTCGAGCTACGGATGCGGAACCTGCTGCGCGAGGGGAGTCTGACTGCGATGGGCACCCCCCTCCCCGCCGGTGTGAGCCTGGTGGAGGTAGCCGAAACATGCGCGCTGGCCGCCGGCTGGGAAAAAACTGCCCAAGGGTGGCGGAAACCCAGCACGCACCACGCACCACGCAACACGCAATACGCAACACGCAACACGCAATACGCAACACGCAACACGCACTACGTTACCGGCCTTGGCTTCGCGGTCGCCTTCAAAAACGTGGGCTTCTCCTTCGGCTATCAGGAGCATTGCTGGGCCAAAGTGGTGCTCTACGGGGAGTCCCACATTGAACGGGCACAGGTGTACATCGGCAGCGCCGACGTGGGGCAGGGAAGCCACACCGTGATCTGCCAGATGGCTGCCGAGGCATTGGGCGTGCCACTGGAGCGTGTGGAAGTGATTCCCTCGGACACGGCTACCAGTCCCGGCAGCTCCGGCTCGGCTTCCGCCTCGCGCACGACCTTCATGGCCGGGAACGCCATACAGGGAGCAGCCGCAGCAGCGCTGGAACGCTGGCGCGCCGAGGAGCGGCCGGCTGTGGGTGAATACACTTACCTGGCCCCCAGAACAACGCCGTTCGACCCTCAGACTGGCTACAGCACACCCAACTTCGCTTACGGGTATGTGGCACAGGCAGTGGAGGCCGAGGTGGACTCCGCGACCGGGGTGATCCGCGTGTTGCGCGTGGTATGTGCCGACGACGCAGGCAGAGCCATCAATCCCCAGCAGATCGAAGGCCAGGTCGAGGGAGGCGTGGTCCAGGCGCTGGGATGGGCAACCTGCGAGCATTTCATCGTGCAGGGGGGCCACGTGTTGACGAAGCATCTGAGCACCTACCTGATCCCCACCATCGCCGATATTCCCGACCGGGTGGAGACGGTGATCGTTGAGCACCCCGATCCCCATGGTCCCTGGGGCGTGCGCGGCATGGGCGAGATGCCCTTCCTCCCCCTGGCCCCGGCACTGGTCGCGGCGGTCCACGACGCGACCGGGGTGTGGTTTGACGCTCTACCATTGACACCGGAGCGCGTGTTCACCGTGTTGCCGGAATTGGGCAAGCAGCAGTGCTATGTTCCACGCCAGTGATCGCGTTCTGGTGGCTATTATGAACAACCGGCGCGACTTTGAGATCGCGCGGGATGAGGGGTGGTATCGCATTCCCAGGGAATACGCGCCACCGAGCACCACGGAGGCAGCGGCGCTGGCCTTCTATTTTACCAAAGCCTTCGGCGAGGAGGAGAAATGGTCCATCCGCTGGTATGCCCCGGTGCGCGGTCATGAGCTGGTGCGCCGGCGTGACCTCTTCCCCGACGAGCCGGACCACCCCCGTGCTGACAGCATCTACTACAAAATCCAGCTTGGGCCACTGATCCAACTGGAGTTCCCCATCCACAGCCTCCGCTGGCGGCGCATCACTTTTATAGAAACGACCTGGGACAGATTTGCGGCAGCCGAGGAAATCAACGACCTGTACATCTCCGGCGCTGACGGCCTGTTCGTCACCCTCAAAGAGGAGGGGTTCTGGCCGGAGCGGGAGTTTCCGGTGCGCGAAGGGGGCGTTGAGTATGTGGTGGATATGGCGATTCCCTGCCGCCAGGGGCTGGTGACCATCGCTATAGGTGAACGGTCGGCCCCTTACGCTGCCCTGCGAGACCCTGACGTGGAAGAAGTACGCCGGGAAGTGAAGCGGCTTGGGGGGCCGGTTTGCCCCGACGCCGGTGCCAGGTTACGGGCAAGGTGAGCGTGCTCTGTGTTACGTGTTGCGTGTGGATTTCGTCCTGCCGCCGGAGGAGGAGGGGGTGGAAAACGGCCATTGGGAAAGCGGCGACCTGAGCGGGTGGTACAGCACGCCGGGCATAACGGTCACGGTGGGAATGGAGGCAGCACATACGGGCCGCTATGGGCTGGAGTTGCAGGCTAGCGGAGGGACGTTAGCGTTCTGGCCGTATGTGACGCAGACCATCGCCATCCCGGCAACCTGGGCACAGCCAACCCCCTCGTTCCTCTATCGTGTGCTGGAAGGAGGGGGAGACGATGCGCTGGAGGTGGTCATCGCGGGGGCGGAGGAAGCGGTGACGCACACCGTTGCGTTAACGCCTGGCGGGTGGACACACACCTGGCGCGACCTGAGCGGCTTTGCCGGGCAGACGGTGACGCTCAGTTTCGGCCTCCACCGACAGACGCCGGGGCAGCGGGTCTACGTGGACAAGGTGAGCCTGGGCGAGAGCCACATCGGTGTGCACCTGATCTACCTGCCGCTGGTGTTGCGCAACCCGTAAGCAAGGTCTCCGTATTCCGATACCCCAATGTTTCCACAGCAGCCAGGGTACACTCACGGGCTATGTGTGCATCCTGGCGCTGTCACGCTCGGAAGCGCAAGCGTCAAAATGCGCAGCCCCCTACCCCCCACCGACCGGCGGAAAGATGCCTACTTCGTCCCCATCCTGGAGCACGTAATCCCTGTCCCTGATGATGCCATTGACAAAGACAACCTTCACCAAATGAGACGGCAAATTCAGTAGCTCCAGCAGCCGCCCGGCCGTGGCGCCATCCGATAGCTCCACAGCCATTTTCTCCCCGATTCCCAGATGCGGATACTGCTGTCTCAAAACGGCGAACAATTTCACATATACGGTCATGTCACTCCTGTGCTTCTTGCTCTTGCTCCCGGATCCCACACGCTGAACCCCCGGGTCTGTTCACTGTGCCCCCTGCGCGGATTGCACCTGTACCCCAAGCTCTATGATCTCTGTGTAAACCACCTGCCCCTCGATAGTGGCCAGCGCAGCGGCTTCGGCGAGCGTCTGCAGCGCTTCCTCGTACCGGTTCTGCCGGTATTGAGCCCAGGCGATGGTATAGAGGTAGCGAGCCTTCTCCAGCGGCTGTCTGGCTTTGGCCAGGGCCTGACGGGCCAATTGCTCGGCCTCGAAAAGACGGTCGCCCCGATAACGGGCATAGATAAAGGCCCTCCCGTTGAGCAATTGCGGATCGTTGGGGGAGATGCGGAGGGCCTGGTCCAGGTACGCCTCCGCCTGCTCGTCATTCCCCTGCGCAGCGTTCACCATCGCCAGTCCCACACACGCCTCCACCGAGCGCGGGGCAAGCTCCAGCGCAGCACGATACGCTCGCTCTGCCCCGGGCAGATCGCCCCTGCCCAGCAAAGCATCTGCCAGGCGCAGGTACTTGAGCGGGTCCGTCCCATCGAGAGCAACCGCCTGGCGCAAATCTCCCACTGCCGCTCCATACTCGCGCCGCTCGGACCACAGATACCCCCGCCATAGATAGGCATCCGCAAGATTGGGATTGAGCCCGATCGCCAGGTCAAAGTCCATCAGGGCAGCGCTCCACTCCCCGCTGTGAAACCGTGCCCTGCCACGCCCCAGGCAAGCCTGGGCCTGTATGGTCACTGTCTCGGTCAGGGCGATCGCGGTGTTAAAGTCGTAGATAGCCTCAGAATAGGCTCCCAGCTCAATGTACGCATATCCCCTCTGCAAGCGCAGCAGCGGATTATGGGGGTCTGCAGCCACCTGCTCATCATACGGCGTACCGGGTGGAGCTGGTGTCGGGGTGGGCGTGGCGGTCGGTTGCTCGGTTGGGGGCGGAGAGGGAGTGGGCGATGGCGTCTCGACGGTCGGCGGCACCGTTGGTGGCGACGGCGACGGCGATGGCGGCAACTGGGCGGATGAAGTGGACCGACCGAGCCATTGCATAATGGCCTGGTAGTTCAGCACCAATATCGCAACCGGAAAAGCACAGGAGAATACGGTCACCACAGCCAGGCTATACAGCATCAAGCGCTGCGAGCGGGTTAATTTGCTCATCACGGTGGCACCCACACAGTATCTAAACCAACACGGTTAACCGGCAATCGGTACAGTGATACCAGGCAATCATGATAGCCCCTGCCGGATATAGAGACGGTCCGCGGTATGCCGGTAACTTATAAGGAGCGGCCAGCCTAGTCAGCGCTGCCGAATAGCGTCGCCTCCACTGCCCTCAATCGTTCGATGCCTCTGATTTCGCAGGGAAAGAGGGGCAGTTCGACCAGCGTGATCCGGCCATTGTATTCACGGCCCAACATGTCAAGATATGGCCGCTGCATCTCCATACGCTGGCGCAGAAAGTCGCAATCAGGAGCGCGGACCACACCGTTAACCACCATGTAACGCACGTTCAGCCCATACCTTTCCAGCTCACCGATGACACGGCGGCTCTGGTGAACGCCGAGTGCCTCGGGGATGGTGACCATAATGAACTCGACGTTCTCCGGGGTACTGAAAAAGCGGATCGTCTGCTCCGCCAGCTCACGCCAACTGGCGATGATCTCAAGAAACGGGGTGCGTGAGAGTTTGAGCGCGTCCTGTACCTCCAGGTAGATGCGTGGCGCCACACGCAAATGCTCGAGGAAACGGCCAGGCAGGCCAAGCAGGCGCAGCGTATCACCGGCGGGGGCGGTGTCCCACACGACCAGCTCATAGCGGTTGTCTCTGATCCGCTCCAGAATGAAGTCCAGCATAAACTCTTCCTGGATACCGGGGGCCATCGCGGCGTAGTCCACCACCTCGTCATACGGCAAATCCACCAGTGCGGAGGCCGCCTGATACACTTCCGGCCCGAATTTCTGCTTCCAGCGACGCATCACCTCGTCGGGATGTATCTCCAGTGCATAGAGATTATCCACGTCCGGCACGAGGCTTTCCACAGGGCCAATCTGGGTCTCAAATATGTCGGAGAGGGAAGGGGTAAGGTCGCTGGAAATGAGCAGTGTGCGGCGGCCCGCGCTGGCGAAATGCAGCGCCGTGGCCGCCGAGCAGGTGGTCTTCCCCACCCCACCCTTGCCACCGAACATCAGGACGCGTTTACCGCTACGCTCCAGTTCAGATAAGGGGCCTGACATAGGTTCTCTTCACACACATAGGGTGTCGCTCATAGCTGACGTAAATCGCCGCACAGTCCGTTTTGCGGCCATGTTGTGCAATTCAACATTGTGAACACCTGGTGCAGCGGCTTGGCGGAAACTTAGGCTAGGTTGTTCTCCAATGTTGGCGGCTCGGGGGTAGGCGACGGCAATGCCGTCGCCCGGCAATGCCGTCGCCCGGCAATGCCGTCGCCTACCCGGCAATGCCGTCGCCTACCCGGCAGTGCCGTCGCTCACCTGGCAACGCTGTCGCCCACTCGGCAATACACCCCTGTCTGCAGCAGATTGTTCAAGATGTTAGGATACAGCACAGTTTTGCAGCCACGTTCAAGCCCACGCGGGTGTATAATTGTACCACAAACACGGGTAAGTATAAAACTATGCACTTCTCGACGCTTTGTTGGGCCAATCTGCCACAAATAGACTACCGCGAAGCGCCCAACCGATGTATACTTACAACAATGCTCGATCTTAGCAGCGAGGGCAAACATGTTCGTCCGCGACTGTATGACCACCAACCCGATCACCGTGCGACCTGAGAGCGATCCCCTGGCCGCCCTGGCGCTGCTCAAGTGTGGGAGATTCCGCCGTCTCCCAGTGGTGGACGCGCTGGGCAAGCCGGTTGGTATTATCACGCGCCCTGACCTGGAAGTCTTTCTAGCAAAGGCCAGTTCGTCAGGCATCGCCAGGCGGCAATACCGCGTGGACCAGGTGATGAAACAGCAAGTGGTCACCGTCCAGCCTGACTGTCCACTCGAAGAGGCCGCTGACCTGATGGTGAGAAACAAAGTCAGCAGTCTGCTGGTAGTAGAGGGAGAGCGCCTGGTGGGGATCATCACCGAGACGGACATCTTCAGACAATTCGCGGCTGTGCTGGGAGGGGGTACGGCCTCGCTGCGCATCACGGTCCAGGTGTTCAATATCCCCGGTCAACTGGCCGAGCTGGCCGGCCGTATCGCCAGTGTGGGAGGCAACATCACTTCCATCGTCGCTTATCGCAGCAACAGCCCGGAGCGGACAAACATCACCCTGCGCGTGGAGGGAAGCGACAGGGACACCCTGGTGGAGAGGCTCCGGGGCCAGCACGGATTGGAGATACTCCACATCTGGGATGGCCCTGCCTGCGCCTCCCCTCAGCCATACCATCACGGCCGGTGACGTGAGCGGCGAGATGTTGACAAGCTACCTGCCCTGCCATATAATCGGTTCAATGGAGGCATATGATGCTGACAGGGGAATGGGTTCCACCAGATGCCCCGCCGGATGAGGGATACTGGGAAGCACTCTTGCGCGATGGGGAGCAGGGCCCGGCTGCTCCCGCCGAAGCCCAACTGTTGCCATGGAATCTGGAGTTCTCAGGCCGCAGCGCCTCCCACGAGATAGACCCCTGGGAAATAGCACGCCAGGTCATGGAACAGGGGGAAACCATCCAACCGCCGGTCATCGGGTGGAACCGCGGCGGCGTCGTGGTCGGATGGAATGGGCTACGGGGGTTCGTTCCTGCCTCCCACCTCAGAAGTATCCCCGCAACGTCCAGAAGTAACCTGGATGCCAGGCTGCAAAGCCTGATCGGCAGGCAACTGAAGCTCAAGATCATCGAGCTGGACCCCCACCAGGGCCGACTGGTCCTTTCAGAACAACCTTTCGGGCCGGATGGCGATGGACATAAACGGTCCGTGGAGTCCCTGTGTCCGGGCGATGTGTGCCAGGGTTACGTGACCACACTGTCTCCCTTTGGCGCTTTTGTAGACCTTGGGGATGTCGAGGGGCTGATACACATCTCCGAGCTCTCCTGGGGACGGGTAGGCCATCCGGCAGAGGTATTGCGGTCCGGTCAGCTTGTGCATGTGTACGTACTCAGCGTGGACCGGGAACGTGGCCGGGTCAGGTTGAGCCTCAAAAGGCTGCAGCCCGACCCGTGGAGCACAGTGGAGGAGAAATACCAGCCTGGTCAACTTGTGGAAGGTACAATCACCAGCGTCACGGACTTCGGTGCATTTATGCAGATAGAACCAGGACTGGAGGGGTTGATCCACGTCTCGGAGTTCCATCCACGCTATACTGTGCAGGAGGGGAGCCGTGTGACAGCGCGCATCCTCAGCGTGGACAGGGAGCGCCGTCGGATCGCCCTGACTCTGCGTGTACCACACTCACCAAGGTGAAGAAGAACGTCCGCACAAACTGGTATATCATCCTGCGTCACCCCCTTCTCCGGCAGATTGCTGCGCTGATGGTGACGGCACTGGGAGCGATTATCCTGCTGGCGCTCCTGGGAGCGACGAGAGGACGGTGGATTGACCCGTGGACTGCCCGCTTGAGGTTCCTGCTGGGCTGGGGTGCCTACCCGGCCGGCGTGGGCATACTGCTTGCGGGAGTGTTATGGCTGCGTCATCAGCTTGACCGCCCCCTGAGCATACGCTGGCGTCCCCTGGTCGGGGTTGAGGTGACGCTCTTCAGCCTGTTGGGCCTGACTCACGCGATCTCCGCGCCCGCCGGCGCCTGGGAGCCGGTAGGAAAGGCCTGGGGCAGTGGCCTGGTAGGCTGGGCCATCTCCACCATTCTCTCTACCTACCTGGGACGGCCAGCAGCAGCGCTGATCCTGTTCGCGCTGACAGCCCTGGGCCTGGGGCTGACTTTCGACCTGACGTGGGAGGACCTGCGCCGGGCTATCGCGACGTGGCGGGACAAACAGGCCGCACGCGCTGCGCGCCGTTCTCCCGCAGAGCATACTCCAACAGGTAGAGAGCCGGCGGCACGCCACATCTCCGCTACCCCGGCACACGCCCGTCCGCGCCCATCTGCCCCACCGCCAGCGCCTTCCCATACCCCGCCCGCGCCAGCCTATGCCCCAGCAGAAGCCGAAAAACGCCCTCCTAAAGAACCGTCACGCTACGCCCTCACCCTCCCGCCAATCACGCTGCTCAACGAGCCAGAGGGCCCCTCGATGAGTGACGAGGAAATCCTGCGCAAGTCGAACATCATCAAGGAGACACTGGCACAGTTCGGTCTGCCCGTGGAAGTCACCGAAGTGCGCGTCGGCCCGACGGTCACCCAGTTCGGCGTCACCCCCGGCTACCTGGACCGGAGCGGAGCAGCCGCAAGGAAAGTGCGCGTGAACCAGATCAGCGCTCTAGCAGACGACCTGGCGCTGGCGCTGGCGGCCCCGCGTGTCCGCATTGAGGCCCCCGTGCCTGGGCGCCCCTACGTGGGCATCGAGGTGCCCAACAACCGGGTACAGTTGGTCCGTCTGCGTGAGGTGATGGAATCACGGGCCTTCCACAAGCTGGATTCACCGCTCGCTATCTGCCTGGGCCAGGATGTGGCGGGGGAACCCGTCGTCGCCGATCTCGCCAGGATGCCCCACCTGCTCATCGCCGGTACTACCGGGTCGGGCAAGTCAGTCTGCATCAAGGCGATCATCACCTGCCTGATCTTCAACAACACGCCAGCCGACCTGCGCCTGGTACTGATAGACCCCAAGATGGTGGAACTGGTGCGCTTCAATGGACTCCCCCACCTCTACGGCCACGTGGAAGTAGACCTGGAGCGCATCGTGAAAGTCCTGCGCTGGGTCGCATGGGAGATGGACAACCGCTACAAGCTTTTCGCTGCTGCTGCGGCCCGGCACATTGATGATTACAACCGCCTGATGAAACAGAAAGGGGAGCCCACCCTGCCGCGCATCGTGGTGCTGATAGACGAGCTGGCCGACCTGATGATGCTCGCTCCCGAGGAGGTCGAGCGCACCATTTGCCGCATCGCCCAGATGGCCCGCGCCACCGGCATCCACCTGGTCGTGGCGACACAACGGCCGAGCACCGACGTCGTCACCGGGTTGATCAAAGCTAACTTCCCAGCCCGTATCTCCTTTGCCACCGTCAGCCAGGTGGACTCGCGGGTGATCCTGGACATGCCCGGCGCGGAGACGCTGATGGGCCGGGGCGACATGCTCTACCTGGCACCGGATTCCGGCTACCCGGTGCGTGTCCAGGGCTGCTACGTCTCCGAGGAAGAGGAGGAGCGGGTGGTCCACTTCTGGCGTGAACAGGTCGGCCCAATGGAGGAAGAGGCACCGTGGGAGCGCCTGATGCGGCCGGGAGCGCGTGGTCCTGCCCCCCCGGCTACCTGGACCGGAGCGGAGCAGCCGCAAGGAAAGTGCGCGTGAACCAGATC
>JAOAAG010000283.1 GCA_026418995.1 Anaerolineae bacterium | reverse complement strand
GTGCATCTACGGTCTTAGCCATTCCTCCACTCCTTAAACCACGGATGGAAAGGTGGGAGGTCTTACTCCTCGTCTCCTGCCTCTACTTCTCACGCATCGTGAAGCCGATCACCATGCAGAAGGCCAGCCCCAGGAGCACTGCTCCCATACCATATGGCCCGATGCCGCCTATGATTTTATCAGCAACGTTGTCGGGTGCGGCAGCCAGGGCGAAGTTGTGAGCGAAAGCTGCGCCGGTGATCATCCCCAGCACGAAGATGCCGGCGTCTCCATCGCCTTCGCCGGAAAGGAAGAGCTGCCGCCCAGGACAGCCGCCAGCCAGGGTAAAGGCCAGGCCAGCCAGGGCCATGCCCAGGAAATTCCACAGGTGCTGGCTATGGGCAACCGGCTGTCCGAAGAAGCCGAAGTGTACCTGACCAAGGGCCAGATTGGTGACGAAGGCCACCACCAGCAACGCTGCGACGCCGCTGATAAGGTGGGTATCGGCCATCAGGATCAGGTCACGCACGGCGCCCATGGTGCAGAAGCGGGTGCGCTGGGCCAGGAAGCCGATCGCCAGCCCTGTGATGAGCGAGAGGAGGAGCGGAGCATGGAGAGAGCCGGGGCCTTTTGCGCTGAAGAAGATCGGCCCTTCCTGGCTGAACCTGGGAGCGAGGATGCGCAGGATGAGCAGACCGACCATCAGCGCCGGCATCGTCCACCCGACGGCGGCGCCGGTCCGGTGCGCCCGCCCCAGGCTGTAGCCGGACTTGAGGAACTGGACGCCGACAAATACACCTGCAGCCAGCCCCGCCAGCCCCAGCAGCGCGTTCAGGTCGCCGCCGGCCAGCCGCAAGAGTGCCCGCCAAGGACAGCCCAGGAAGGCCAGCGCCCCGATCATGGCAAAGACCCCCAGCAGAAAGCGGACTATAGGGGCCGACCCGGCGCGGGCTTTGAACTCGCGGAAGAGAAGGGCCGCGATCGTCCCTCCCAGTACGAAGCCGATGATCTCTGGCCTGATGTATTGGACGAGAGCAGCGCGGTGGAGTCCCAGGGCTCCTGCGATGTCCCGTTCAAAGCAGGCCACGCAGATGCCCATGTTGGGCGGGTTGCCTGCACGCTGAAGCAGTGGAGCCAATACGCCGATGACAGCGCCGGTCAGCAGGATGCCCCCGCGCGAGGCAAAGAAGCGGGTCGCTTTTTCGGACATGTGTGCACCTCCTATGGAATGGTGATGTTCCACGCGTCCGGCTGCGAGGCCGGGACACGGCATGGACAGAGATGCCCCCGGCACAAGCCAGGGGCGGATACGGAGGGGCACACGTGAGGTCACTTTAGCGGGGCACGGCGCTCTCGCCGCCCCTGGGCATGTGCAGACGGCCTTGCGGGCGCTCCCCGGCGCCCGGCATGTCCATTCAAGTGCGGCGGTGAAAGTTTAACAGCACGTCTTGCCTCCTGAGGGCGGCAGAATGTTGCCGTGATTGGGATGCCACGGGCGTTGATTTTAGTATATCACGATGTTCCAGGAGCACAAGCGTATTCCTTCACGTAGAATATCACCGCCGCCACCACCTGCCCAATCGGGATGATGCCGGCAATACTGATGCGCACCAGTGGGCAGCAGCACTTGCAGGCTGCATTGACTGTGGTATAGTTATAGCGTGACGGGTGGAGAGATGAGTGCCACAACTGGTCCGCTATTGCCCGCGCCGGTCTTCGGGACGCTACGTTTCGCAGATGGCCGCCAGGTAAAGGATACCGCCCCCTGGGCCATAGTGATGACACCGCCTCCCCAGGCTGCACATGTCCGCAGGGAGGAGCAGCTTGCCCTCCTGCTGGAACTGAGCGGCCCGTTGGCCTCCCGCATGCAGCGGGAGCTGCGCGAGGTATTCGCCAGGACCTACTGGTCGGCTGCTGGTAGCATCACCGCGGCATTGCGCCAGGCTGCTGCAGCGGCCAATCAACATCTGTTTCAGGCCAACCTGCGTGCTGTCCCCGTCGAGCGTCATGAAGGTGGTCTAGTCTGTGCTGTACTTCGTGGGGAGGACGCCTTCATCCTCAGGGCTGGCCATGCCTGCGCATGGTTTTTTCAGCATGGCCCGGGTTACCTGAAGTGCATTTCCGGCTCCGAAGCGCTCCCTCCACTGGGCAGTGCCTCTCCCCTGGAGGTACGTCTTCATCACACCTTCATCGCGCCGGGCGATAAGATGCTTATGGCCTCCTTTCATTTGAGCGAGGTTGTGGATGAAGACGGCCTCTCCCGCGTGCTGGGGCTACCTGGCAGGGAGGATGTGCTGGCCGGACTGGAGCAGATAGGCGGCAGCGCTGGTGACTTTTGCGCCCTGTTAATACACTGGCCGTTGCCCGAAGCACAGCCCGCCGCACCGGAAGCACGCCCACCCGCAGAGCGGCGGGAACGGCTTGCCATCCTCCCCCGACTGCGCCTCTCTGAACCTCCCGAACCCCCGATGGCGGCAGAGGCTGACGAGCTTCGCGTTCATACTGCCCCAGCCGTGGAGTTGCCAGCAGAGGACGAGTACGCGCCTCACCCTGACTTAAGTGAGTGGGCGGCGAGGGTAGGAAATGGGGTTATCGCCGCTGGAAACACGCTTGTCAAAGGCCTGCGTGCCCTGTTCAGGAACATGCTCCCTGCTCCTGGGCGGGTTGCCCGTGCTCGGACGCGCCCGATGACGGCCCCGAGGCCGGCCCGTCAGGCGCCTGCCGAAAACCGCGTCGCGATGATGCTGGCCGCCATACTCATACCCGTCGTGTTATCCGTCATAGTGATAGCCGCCTACCTCGCGTTCGGGGAGACCGCCCGCCTGCAAAGTCTCATTCATCAGGCAGAAAGAGAGATCGCACTGGCGCAGGCGGTCGGTGGGAGCACCGAGAACGCCCGGCCCCACTGGGAAGCAGCTCTCTCCTATGCCGGGGAAGCACTGGCGTTACGACCTGACCATCCGATGGCCTCAGCGCTCAGGAAACAGGCCCAGAACGCGCTCGACCTGCTCGATAACATCGTGCGCCTGGCGCCTGTGCTGCTGAAGGACTTTGGCTCTGCGGGCACCTATCGCATCGCAGTGCACGGTCAATCCGTATTTATCATGAACTCCACCGACGGCTGGGTCTCCAGGCTCACCCTGACCTCGAGCGGAGATGGCGTGCTTGAGCAGGACGCCATCCCGGTCTTCGTGCGCACTGGTCAGGCGATTGGTGAGGGCAGGGTGGGCAAGCTGGTGGACCTGGTCTGGGTGGACCTGGCTGGAGGAAGGCGGTCCAGTGGCCTCGTGATCCTGGAGGAGGACGGCGCGCTGGTCTGCTACGATCCGGCCTGGGAAGACGAAAGCGGGCAGCCCCGGTTGAGCCGTATCTATCTGGGTACCCCTCCGGTCTCCCCGCTGGCGGTAGATACTTACGAGGGAAGGCTCTATATTCTGGACATCGGTGCCAATCAGATTCGGCGCTACGAACCGGCAGGGGATACCTATCCGGAGCGGCCGGAGCATTACTTTGTCACCTCTCCGCCCCGTTCCCTGACAGAAGCGCGTGATATGGCCATAGACGGCTTCGTCTACGTCCTGTATAACGATGGGGAAATTCGTAAGTTCCTGCGCGGCGACTCCCAGCCCTTCGAGGCACGCGGAATACCCAACGGGCTGAACCAGCCTGTCGCACTGGCGGTGGACCCCCATGGCAGTACCGGGGTCGTGTACGTAGCAGACCGGGGTAACCGACGGGTGGTCGCGCTTGGCCCTGACGGCGCCTTTTGGACCCAGTTTTACGCCGAAGGGGAGGCCTTTGAGGCGCTGGAAGCGTTGGCAGTGGACGAATCGGCCAGACTCCTTTACGTAGTGAGCAGCGGACGGGCCTACGCTGCCCGCCTCCCGCTCCCTTAGGATGGCTGACATACCAGCACGGAGTACGCGATACGCAACACCCTCCTGGAGGAACAAGGTGCGCCGACATAATACACAAGCACGAGGCAATTTCATTCGGGCGCTCTTCACGACTGGCTTGCTCTTATGCTTCCTGATGATCGCTGGCACTGCCGGCCTGTTCATCTTCGACCGGGTATACAGTTTGACCCTGGCCTCGGACATCCTCCCCAACTTCACCGTTGGGCATATGACAGAGGAGGGCACACCGGAGGTCCGCTACGAGCCGGGCAAACCCCTCCCACGCTGGGAAGGCACCGAGCGGGTGAACGTGCTGGTGATGGGCATTGACCAGCGCGAGCACGAGCAGGGCCCCTGGCGCACGGATACCATGCTGGTGCTGACCATTGACCCGGTCACCAAGAGCGGGGGGATGCTCTCCATCCCGCGCGACCTGTGGGTACCGATCCCGGGCTTTAGGGAGGGACGCATCAATACCGCCCACTACCTGGGAGATGTGTATGACTACCCTGGCGGGGGGCCAGCCCTGGCGGTCAAAACCGTGCAGTACAACCTGGGAGTGCCCATCCACTACTACGTCCGCTTAAACTTTACCGCTTTTGAGAAACTGGTGGACCTGATCGGGGGCATTGACGTTTACGTAGAGGAGGAGATCAACGACCCCACCTACCCGGACGAGGCATACGGCTACGATCCGTTCCACGTCCCTGCTGGCTGGCAGCATCTGAACGGCGAGATGGCGCTGAAATACGCCCGGACCCGCCATACCCCGGGTGGCGATTTCGACCGGGCCAGACGTCAACAACAGGTCATCATGGCAGTGTTTGACCAGGTCAAGCGGCTGGACCTGCTGCCCCAGTTGGCCGCCCGCGCTCCAGAGTTATGGCGGACGCTGGAGGGGGCGGTCGTGACCGACCTGACGCTGGATAAGATGATCGCGCTGGGGCAGTTAGCGCTCGAAGTGCCGCCTGAGAACATCCGCTACGGGGTGATTGACGAACATTATACGCAGTTCTGGACGACTCAGGACGGTCAGCAGGTACTCATCCCGCTGCGCGACCGGATGCGGGAATTACGCGATTACATTTTCACTACCAACGCCCCTCTGCCCCAGCAGACGGAGGAGCCGGCCACTCGCCTGGCCCGCGAAGCGGCCGTGATCAAGGTATTGAACGGTACAACGAGAGAAGGGCTGGCCCGCCAGACCACCGAGTATCTCCAGCAGCAGGGATTTAACCTGCTGGAGCCGGATAACGCCGACCACTCCGACTACGCCAGGTCAATGATTATCGTCTATACCGGCAAGACCTATACCGCCGAGTATCTGGCCCGGTTATTGGGGTTGATGCCGGGTGCAGTGGTGCATGAGGCCAATGCCGAGGCTGGCTACGATATAGCCATTATCCTGGGCGCCGATTATCAGCCAGTGCAGCCGTTGCCACAGCCATCGCCGACGCCATCGCCCGCTCCAGTAACAGGCCAGTAAAGGCGGGAAGCAGGGGGGAGGCTCCGATGCGGGCCTCTGCCTCCTGCTCGACACCGCCGGGCTATCGCACGGTAGTACAATGTTCAGGAGAGAGTAGAATGAGCGAGAAAAAACGTCCGCTGACCGTCGCGCCTGATAGTGATACTGGCGCTCTCGTCACATGGATTCGGGATGTGGTGCGCCAGGTGCGCTTGGCCTGGCGTCTCTTCTGGGACCGGCGAGTGCCACTATGGACAAAGATTATCCCGCCGGCTGTCTTGGCCTATATCCTTTCCCCTGTAGATTTTATTCCCGATCCCGGCCTTGGCCTGGGCCAGTTGGACGATGTTGCACTGGTGCTGCTGGGCATCAAGCTTTTTATCGAGCTGGCCCCGCCAGATGTCGTCCGCGAGCATCTGATAGCGCTGGGAGCGCGCCTTCAGGAGTGGCGCGTGGTGGACGAGGAAAGTAAAGGGGTGGTCATTGAAGGCGAATACTCGCTCAAAGCTCCCGAGGTAGAGCAGGCGGAAGAGCACACCCAGTAGTGCACGCAGGTGACGGTCACCTGGGAAGCGCCACTATATCACTTTTGGGAGGAACCAGATGTGCGGGATAGTCGGTTATGTGGGGCCGCGCAACGCGACCCCTATCATTTTAGAGGGGCTGAAACGGCTGGAGTACCGGGGATATGACTCCGCGGGATTGGCAGTGATCCAGTCCAACGGTAGCATCGCTGTGCGCCGGGAGGTGGGGAAGCTCGCCGGCCTGATGGAGATGGTCGCGTCCAGGCCGGTACAGGGACAGGTCGGTATCGGCCACACGCGCTGGGCCACCCACGGCGAGCCCTGCCGCCGCAATGCCCACCCGCACCTGGGCCTCACGGGCAAGGTGGCAGTGGTCCACAACGGCATCATTGAGAACTTCCTCCAACTGCGCAGGGAGCTGGAAGCCGAGGGACGACAGTTTAACTCGGATACCGACTCCGAAGTGGTGGTGCACCTGGTCGAGGCCTATATGGCAGGTGGGGCGGACCTGGAGACGGCTGTGCGCCAGGCTTTGGGCCACGTCAAAGGGGCCAATGCTTTCGTCTTCATCAGTAGCCAGGAGCCAGATCGGCTGGTGGCAGCACGCATAGGCAATGCAGGTGGCATCACCGTGGGGGTGGGGGAGGGGGAGATGTTCGTGGCCTCCGATATCCCCGCCATCCTCGAGCACACCCGCGATATGATCTTCCTCGAAGACCGTCAGATGGCCGTGGTGACACGGGGAGGCGCGTGGATCACCACGCTCGATGGCAGGCCAGTGCAGGCAAGGGTGCACACCATCCCCTGGGATCCGGTTGCAGCGGCCAAGGGCCCCTACCGGCACTTTATGCAAAAAGAGATTTACGAGCAGAGCCGTTCGATCACCGACACGATACGCGGGCGGGCGAAGTTCGAGGCCGGATGTGTGCGGCTGGAGGGGCTGGAGTTAACGCCTGAAGAGGCTCAAAAGCTGGAAAAGCTCATCATTGTGGCCTGCGGCACCTCCGCCCATGCCGGGCTGGTGGGCAAGTTCATCATTGAAAGCCTGGCTCGCTTGCCTGTAGAGGTGGATTATGGGTCCGAGTTTCGCTACCGTGACCCTATCGTGAACGAGAATATGGCAGTGCTGGCGATTACCCAGAGCGGCGAGACGGTGGATACGCTCGCGGCGATGGAGGAAGCGCGGGCCAAAGGGGCACGGTTGTGGTCTATCGTCAATGTCATTGGCAGTCAGGCGATGCGTCTGGCCGACGGCGTCATCCTGATGCACGCGGGGCCGGAGATAGGCGTGGCCTCGACCAAGGCATTCACCTCCAGCCTGGTGGACCTCTATCTGCTGGGCTGTTATCTGGGAGAGTTGCGCGGCACACCTGTCTCTTATACACATCT
>JAOAAG010000263.1 GCA_026418995.1 Anaerolineae bacterium | reverse complement strand
GGTGTCCATAGTATCCGTCTCGCGCGTGGCCGGGCCGCCGCACGCCGGACAGGTAGTGTGCAGGAAGCTCTCATAAAACTTCAGTGCGTTCTCGCCGGTGGGGGGGATCACCGCGTCGGTGGGCAGGAGCACTGGCAATTCCTCGTAAGGCACGGGGACGATACCGCAGTGATCGCAGTAGACGACAGGAATAGGCGCGCCCCAGTAGCGCTGGCGCGAGATGAGCCAGTCGCGCAGGCGGTAGTTGACCGCGAATTGGCCACTGCCCTGCTCTTCCAGCCATGCGGTCACCTTGCGCACCGCCACGTCGCCGGGAGTGCCGGTGAAGGGGCCGGAGTTGATCATCGTGCCGTATGCGTCGTGGAACAACACGTCCCGATAGAACTCGACGTCCCAGAGCATCTCCATCACGGTACGCTTGTCCCTTACCCTGGACTCCAGTTGCTGGCAGCGGGCCAGGATCTCGCCGTCGGCCTGCACCGAGTCCAGTACCCGGACGCCATCGGAGAAGATGAAGGCCCACCCGGTGCCGACAACCTCATTCCAGTACCCGGTCTGGAGGTGTGCACGCGCCAGTTCGATGTACCGCGCCACCTGATCCCGGGTCATCGTGACGTACAGGTGACCATCTCGCTCCTCGAAGGGTATCCGGGCATCGCCCAAGGCCTGCGCGAAACCGTCTTTCATCGAGCCCCGCAGTACGAGAGACTTTGCGACACCGTCAGGACGCTCGATCACCGGAATGATGGGCAGGCCAAATTTGAGGGCGAACTCGAAGTCCCGTTCGTCGTGGGAGGGGACGGCCATAATGGCGCCGGTGCCGTAGGTCATCATCACATAATCGGCGATCCAGATGGGGATGCGGTCACTGTTGACAGGGTTGATCGCATAGGCGCCGATGAAGACGCCGGTTTTCTCTTTCTCAGTGGACAGACGTTCGATCTCCGACTGGCGAGCGGCCTGGTACTTGTACGCCTCGACCGCTTCACGGTACTCCGGCGCCGTCAGTTTGTCCACCAGGGGATGCTCCGGGGCCAGCACCATAAAAGTAGCGCCCCACAGCGTGTCCGGTCGGGTGGTAAATACGACGATGGGATCGCCTTCTTCGGACGTAAAGGTGACGTTGGCCCCCTCGCTGCGCCCGATCCAGTTGGTCTGCATGGTCACCACCCGTTCGGGCCAATCAATTTTGGAGAAATCGAGCAGCTCCTCAGCGTAGTTGGTGATGCGCCAGAACCATTGCTCCAGCTCCTTTTTGATGACCGGTGTGCCACATCGCTCGCAGTGGCGGTCCTGGCCCCACACCTGTTCCCGTGCCAGGGTGGTGTTGCACCTGGGACAAAAATCTACCGGCGCCCTCTTGCGGTAGGCCAATCCCATGTCGTAGAGTTTCAGGAAAAACCACTGGGTCCAGCGGTAATAGCCGGGCAGGCAGGAGATCGCTTCGCGCTCCCAGTCGAACATGGCACCCATGCTTTTGAGCTGTTTGCGCATGGTCTCGATGTTGGACATGGTCCACTTGTAGGGGTGGTACCCATGCTTGATCGCCGCTTCCTCAGCGGGGAGGCCGAAGGCGTCGAAGCCCATCGGGAACAGGACGTTATAGCCTCTCATGCGCATGTAGCGGGCGCGCACATCCGAGGGGGCCATGGCGTACCAGTGGCCGATGTGCAGGTTGCCCGAGGGATAGGGTAACATCGTAAGGGCGTAGTGCTTGGGCTTACTGTGGTCTATGACGGAGCGGTACAGTTTGTCCTCTTCCCACTTCTTTTGCCATTTCTGTTCTATCTCTTGAGGTCTGTACGGGACTGCCATCTCTCTCCTCTTTGCTGTAGCGTGGGTGGCCGGATCATCGCCCATGGCCGAATTGCCTTTTGGCGAGCCTGGGGACGGTCACGTTTATGTAGAGTATACCACACCGGCACGCTCAGGCAAGTTTTGAAGCCTGCGCGTGTGGTCGGGGAGCCGGAGCGCCATGAGGCATCCTGTCAGCGCATTTTTTTAGAACTCACCCACACCCCTGACGCGAAAGCGCTCCATCACCAGGAAACCCAATGTACAAACAGCCATCAGTAGCGTGGACATCGCCAGCGCCTGGCCATAGTTGGTGATGCCTGGCCGGCTCAGAAAACGGTAAATAGCCACCGGCAGCGTCGGGCGTTCCGGGCGGGCGATCAGGCTGGTCGCGCCGAACTCACCCAGCGAGATGGTGAAGGCAAATACGGCCCCCACCAGCACTGCCCGGGCCACGATGGGCAGGTCTATCTCCCACCAGACCCGCCAGGGCGACGCGCCCAGTATTGCCGCGGCCTCGCGCAGGCGGGGGTTGATGGAACGAAGTGCAGGTAACACGCTCCGCACGACGAAGGGGAGTGCGACCAGCGAGTGTGCCAGCACGACCAGCAGCGGAGAGGTGCGCAGGTTGAGCGGCGGCTCATCCAGGGCCAGGATGTACCCCAACCCCAGCGTGACGGCCGAGGTGCCCAGCGGCAGCATCAGCAGTGGATCGAGCCATCTGACCAGTCCACGCAGACCGGCAGCCTGGCTGGCTAACACGGTAGCGGCCATCAGGCCCAGTGTCACAGCCAGGACCACTGTGGCCAGTGCAAACCCCACCGAATTGCGTATCGCGGCTATTGGAGGCACGTAAAAGGCTGAGCGACGCGGATTCTCGAACAACTGGCGGTAGAAATAGAGCGAGGGCACAGCCTGGCCTGCTTGAGCGCCCAAGGTGAATGAGCGTTCTACCAGAGCGGCCAGGGGCGTAACCAGCAGCGCCAGCATAAAGGCAACGCTGCCCCATACGAGAAACCGCTGATACAGGCTGCGCGCTCGCTGTTGAGTGACGTGGCGCGGCCGCAGTTCCAGCGGCAAGGTAAGGCGCGTCTGAAGCCGCGTGTAGAGCCCTACCAGTGCCAAGGGGAACATCATCTGCACCACGGACAGCGCTGCGGCAAGCGGCAGATTCAGGTAATGGACCGTCTGGCGATAGATTTCCACCTCTAGCGTCACAAAACGGGGGCCTCCCAGCATCAGGATCACCCCAAAGCTGGTAAAGCAGAAGGTGAAGACCAGCAGAGCAGCAGCGCCGAGCGCCGGTACGAGCAAGGGTAACGTCACTTCAACGAACGCACGGAGGCGCGAGGCTCCCAGCACACGAGCCGCTTCTTCCAGCCCGGGATCGAGGTTGGCCCAATAATTACCTACGATCCGCAGCACCAGCGTGTAGTTGTAGAAAACGTGGGCCAGCAGAATCAATGCCAGGCTATATTGCAGGTTCAAGGGAGGTGAGGTTAGTTTTAACAGCCTCATCAGAGCCAGATTCAGTGCCCCGCGCGGCCCTACCAGGGCAGTGAAGGCCAGCGCGACGACGACGGTTGGGAGTACGAAGGGGATCGTGGTCAGCGCCTGCACCAGCGATCGGGCGGGGAAAGTGTAGCGAGCGAATACGTAAGCTCCGGGCAAGGCCAGCGCTACCGTGAGCAATGTAGATAGCGCCGCCTGCCAGAAAGTAAACCCGATGATACGCGGGTAGTATGAGGTGAAAAGCAGTTGCGCTACTACCTCCAGACCGAAACGGCCTGTCGGCGCAAAGGAGGTCATCAGGATGGTTAACAGGGGGTAGAAATAGAACACGAGCAGGAAACTACCAGGCAGGATAACAAGCGCAGAACGCAGTACGTGTCCAGGGACATCCTGTATCCTGAGCCCTGCACCCTGCCTGCGTCCTGCGCCCTGTATCCGGCCTGCCCCCTGCATCCTGCGTCCTTCAGTTACCGCAACACCACCTCAGTCCACGCCTCCACCCACTTCTCCCGCCTGGCCTCAATGACCTCGTAGTCCACCTCAGCAGGCCGTTCAGGGATGATGGCGAACCGGGCAAACACCTCGGGCAACTGCGCGTTGCGGTTGGCCGGGAACATAAACATGTGGAGTGGGATGTCTTCCTGGAAGGTCTTTCCCAGCATAAAGTCCACCCAGGCCGTGGCCAGATCGCGGTTGGGAGTGCCCTTCAGTATACCAACGAACTCGATTTGACGGAAGCAGCTCCCATCCCCTACGACCACGCCGGTGGGGGCTTCTTCAAATGGTTCCTCCGAGAAGTAAACCTCCACTGGTGGGCTGCTGGCATAGCTGACGACGATGGGGCGATCGCCTTCGCCCTTGGAGCCATAGGTAAAATGCGTCCAGTAGGCCGTCTCCCAGTCGCTCGCTACCAGTACACCGTTATCCCGTAACTTTGCCCAGTAGGCCAGGAAATTGTTGTCACCCGTCTCACCGAAGTAACCAACCGTCGCCAGCAAGAAGGCCAGCCCTGGTGACGAGGAAGCAGCGTCTTCCACTACCGTCAGCCCTCTGTATGCTGGCTTGATCAGGTCCTCCAGATGAGTTGGGGGGGCCAGGCCATGGTCAGCGAACCATCGTTTGTCGTAATTCAGGCAGACATCTCCGTAATCCACTGGCAGGGCCCGGTGCTGAGGGTCCAGCTCCAGATGGTCGGGGATCTCGGCGAGCAAGGGCGACGCATACGGCTCCAGGATATCGGCATGGAGTGCCCGACTGAGGAGGGTGTTGTCCACGCCGTAGAGCACGTCCGCCAGCGGGTTGTCCTTGCTCAGGATAGCCTGGTTAAGCATCACCCCAGCATCTCCCGCTTCCAGGATTTCGACCTTGGCGTGATGTTGCTGCTCAAACGCAGCCAGCACTGCTTCGCTAATCTCGAAGCTATCGTGGGTCATGAGGCGCACGGTCCGCGCCTGCACGGGGGTTTCCGTGGGCCCCGCAGTCGGCATGGAGGTAGGGGCAGGCACCCCCGCTTTGCCGCAGCCGTTCAGCAATACCAGAACCGTCACCACTGACAGCATTTGTCTCATCTTGACCTCCTTGTGTGGAGCGAAGTGACCTGCTCCAGGTGAGTGACCACGCATAGCAGCCGGCCCTTGCTGACTCTGATACGAGCCTGCTCTGATATTAACACGTTGCTCACGCCTCGCGCTGACCCGAAGTAGAGCGGCTCGTTGCGGAGAGGCCACTCCAGGCCCTCTGTTGAGATGCCAAACGCATCGCCTCCCCAGGGAATGAGCGATACGGTATCGCCAGGGCGGCCGGCGATCACCGCCTCGTCCCAGATGAGGAAGGCTGTCTGTGAGCCATTAACGATCCGCACGTCCACTCCCTCCAACTCCGGGAGTGCCAGCAGCGTTACGTTTGCAATCGTCTGATCAAGCCTGTCCCCCACCGCGCCCAGAATGGTGATCTGGTCCGCGCCCGCGCGCACGGCGTAGCCGAGCGCCAGCTCCAGGTCGGTTTCGTCCTTGCGGGGTGGGAAGCTGATGATCTCCACACCGGCAGCCTCCAGCGCCTCCCGGTCATCCGGGGTGAGTGAATCCAGGTCGCCGATGACGATGTGAGGGGTCAGGCCAAGCGCTGCTGCATGTCTCCTCCCCCCGTTGGCAGCGATAATCAGGTCACCTGGATGAACCAGCCGATACGGCGGGAGGACACACTCCCCATTGGCGAAGATCAGGGCACGCATGCTCCCTCCGAAATAAAACCGCCCTGCCAGAGCAGGGCGGTAGCATATATGTATCTGTACCACTCCTCTCCCTACGCTGGCATTACCCAGATCAGGTTCCTAGGGTCGGTGTCGGTGGTATCAGACCTGTCTCTTATACACATCT
>JAOAAG010000228.1 GCA_026418995.1 Anaerolineae bacterium | reverse complement strand
GGCCTGGCTATCGCAACCGCCTGCGCCCGCCCGACACCCGCCGAGCGGATCAATCAAACCCCTGCAGGCCCGCCTGTTAACCCTTTCCGGGGCGGAGGGGATGTTTCCACCACCATCCCAGCCAGACACGCCCCCTCACTGTCCCCCTCCCCCGCCTACCCCGGCAGATACTCTGGCACCCCGACTCCCAACCCGACCCCCGTGGGCTACACGCCGGGCACGGGAGTGGAATCCTACGTGGTGCAGCCGGGCCAGACGCTGGGCTGGATCGCACAGGTATTTGGCTGCACCGTCGAGGAGATAGCCGCCGCCAACAACCTGGCCGATATGAACAACATCGCGGCTGGCCAGACGCTCATTATTCCGGTGAATGCCACCGAGTTCGGGCCACCACTCAAACTGGTGCCGGATAGCGAGATGGTCTACGGCCCGGCATATGTGGGCTTCGATCTGGCTGGCTTCGTTGCCGCGCAGGGAGGCTATCTGGCCGGGTACACCGAGGAGGTTGAGGGGAAGGTATTGACCGGAGCGGACATCGTGCACCTGGTCTCCCGGCGTTTCAGCGTAGGGCCACGCGTGCTGCTCACGCTCCTTGAGCTGCGCTCGGGATGGGTGACCGATCCGCAGCCGGCTGCCGGGACGCTCACCTATCCGCTCGGGTATGCCAGGGAGTACTACGAGGGGCTATTCCGGCAACTGAGCTGGGCCGCTTCCAGCCTCAACGAGGGCTACTACGGGTGGAAGTGGCGCGGGCGCGGGACCGTGCGCCTGGGCGACGGGACCCGTGTGGCCGTCGCGCCGGTGCTCAATCCGGGCAGTGTCGGAGTGCAGAATGCGCTGGCCGGCCTATCATCCTCGCTGGAGGAGTGGCATACACTGGTAGGCCCAACTGGCTTTCCGGCTACCTACGAGCGTCTGTTCGGCAACCCCTTCGCTTACGCAGTAGAGCCTCTGGTGCCCCCTGACCTGGTGCAACCGGCACTATGTCTGCCCTGGGAGACCGGGCAGGTATGGTACTTCACCGGCGGGCCGCACGGAGGCTGGGGCAACGATAACGACCGCGCCGCGCTCGACTTTGTGCCCGGCGAGCGACAGTTGGGCTGTGCCCCCTCGTCGGCGTGGGCTACCGCCGCCGCGAGTGGACTGGTAGTGCGCAGCGAGGATGGTGAACTGGTGCTCGATCTGGACGGCGATGGCTTCGAGCAAAGCGGATGGGTGCTGTTTTACCTGCACCTCTACAGCGAGGGGCGGGTGGAGGCCGGTACATACGTGCAGCGCGGACAGCGCCTCGGGCGCCCCTCATGTGAGGGGGGATACTCCACCGCGACGCATCTCCACTTCGCCCGTCGCTATAACGGCGAGTGGATACCCGCCGGCGAGGGGAGCGCACCGCTGGTGCTCTCCGGGTGGGTGGCCCGAGGCGACGTGATGCCCTACGAGGGCACTCTGACACGAGGCCATGAGGTGCGCACCGCCTGCGAGTGCTGGGAAGACGAGTTCAACGGTCTGCTCTCCGAGTGCACACCATAGAAGGTGACGCTCACCTCGGAGGTGAGCGTCACCTCTATGCTCCCCCGTACAGCCTCCTGTACACTGCCAGGTGTTCCTTGATACGCTGGATGTAGAGCCGTGACTCCTCCAGTGTAAGGAGCCCGACGAAGAGGTCCGGGTCATCGCCGGCGGTGTCGAGCCAGCGACGGGCATTGGAGGGTCCGCCGTTATACGCTGCCAGGGCCACATCTACACG
>JAOAAG010000226.1 GCA_026418995.1 Anaerolineae bacterium | reverse complement strand
GGGCGACCCCCTCCCCATCCCTCCCCCTGAGAGGGGGAGGGAGTAATGTGTCCCAGGCGCGCGCAAGGGCGGCCGGCCAGCATCGCCTCAAAGGCCGCCGCATGCTCCGGCGCGACCTCGACCAGAAAGCGGGCACTCGACTCGGAGAACAGCGCTATGTCGTCCCGATCCACATCCACCGTGCGGGGCAATGCCGCGAGATCCAATTCCATACCCAGCCGCCCGGCAAAGGCCATTTCTGCAGCAGCGACGGCCAGCCCGCCCTCGGAGAGGTCGTGACAGGCGCGCACCAGCCCGGCGCGAATGGCGCGATGGAGCGCGCGCATTGTCTCGAGCGCATCGGGCACCGGCGCAGGGACCGAACTCCCCAGGCCCCCATGCAACCGGTAGTAGAGCGAGCCGCCCAGCTCAGCGCGCGTCTCTCCTACGATGTATACCAGGTCGCCGGCCTGTTTGGCATCCATCGTGACCACCTGCCGAATGTCGGGGACAATGCCCAGCGCGGAGATGAGCAGGGTAGGGGGAATAGCCCGCTTTTGCCCCTGCGGGTCCACATATTCGTTGTTCAGGCTGTCCTTGCCGGAGATGAACGGCGTGCCGTAGGCCAGCGCCGCATCATAACAGCCCTGTGCCGCGCGAACCAGCCCGCCCAGCCGGTCGGGCAGCGAGGGGTTGCCCCAGCAAAAGTTGTCCAGCAGGGCAATGCGGTCAGGGTCGGCTCCCACGGCGACGACATTGCGTATCGCCTCGTCCACCGCTGCCCAGGCCATCGCGTAGGGGTCCACTTTGCCGTAGTGCGGATTGATGCCGCAGCCCAGCGCGATCCCGCGCCAGCGGGCGACCACGGGTGCGGTCCCTGCCGTTACCAGCGGGCGCAGCACAGCGGCATCCGAGGGTCCGTCGTTACACACCCCCACCAGCGGCTTGACCACCGTCGCGCCCTGCACCTCGTGATCGTAGCGGCGGATGACCGGCTCTTTGCTGGCAACATCGGGATGGGCGAGCATCCGCAAGAGAATGGCAGTCAGGGACTGCCCGGCGGGAATCGAGGGCGCAGGGAAAGCAGGCGGCGTCCATTCGGCGCGCAAGCTCGGGCGCGGCCAGCCATCGTGCACAAAGTCCATATCCATGTCGGCGCAGACGCGACCCCCGTAAAGGACGCGCAGGCGGCGGTCGCCCGTAAAGCGGCCGATGACGGTCAGTTCGACATCCAGTCCCTCACAGATTTCCCTGAGGCGCGGCAGGTTCGCTGGAGGCACTGCGAGCACCATGCGCTCCTGGGCCTCGGAAAGCCAGATTTCCCACGGGCGCAGGCCCGGATACTTGAGCGGCACGTGCTGGAGCTCGACCTCAACGCCAATGTCACGGCCCATCTCGCCGGCAGCGGAAGAGAAGCCCCCGGCACCACAATCGGTGATGGCGTGGTACAGCCCCTCGTCGCGGGCGAGCAGCACAGCCTCCATCATCGCCTTCTCGGTGATGGGATCGCCGATCTGGACGACGCTGCCCACTGTCTCACCTGTCTCATGGGTGAGTTCCGCCGAGGAGAAGGTGGCGCCGTGGATGCCGTCGCGCCCGGTGCGTCCGCCCAGTGCCACGCACAGGTCGCCGGGCTGTGGGTCGCGCTTGTGCTGGCCCTTCCGCGCCAGGCCCACACAGCCGCAGTAGACCAGCGGGTTGGCCGCGTAGCCGGGGTCATAGAGTATGGCGCCGGCAACGGTGGGGATGCCCATCTTGTTGCCGTAATCCTCGATCCCAGCCACCACCCCCCGGGCGATACGGCGGGGGTGCAGGATGCCTTCAGGCATCTCCTCACGTGACATGTCGAGGGGGCCGAAGCAGAGGACATCAGTATTGGCGATGGGGCGGGCGGAGACGCCGAGGATGTCGCGGATGACGCCGCCGACGCCGGTGTTGGCGCCGCCAAACGGTTCCAGCGCCGAGGGATGGTTGTGCGTCTCCAGTTTGAACGAGACCTCGAATTCGTCGTCGAACTCGATGATGCCAGCGTTGTCCACGAAGGCCGAGCGTACCCACTCGCGGGCCAGTGTTTCGGTGGCAGCGCGGATGTACGTGCGCAGGAGGCCGTGGATTTCGCAGGACAAGCTGGAAGGTTGCTCTACATACTGGATCGTGGCCTTGAAAGCCTTGTGCTGGCAGTGCTCCGACCATGTCTGTGCCAGCGTCTCCAGTTCGACGTCGGTGGGGTCGCGGCCCAGGCGGTTAAAGTACTCCTGGATCGCTTTCATCTCGGCAAGCGAGAGAAAGAGCACACGCTCGATGCTCAGGCGGGCCAGTGTCTCGTCGTCGGCCTGACGCAGCGGCACGATCTCCACCAGGTCGGATGGCTCCGCGCGTGGGACGAAGGCCGGCTGTAGCGGGCCGAGCGCATAGGTCTGGATCACGTCGTTGCACAGCACTTCACGCGCGATGCGGTGGAGTTCGTCGGTGGATAGCTCCCCCTCGAAGAGATAGCGGGCGCCAGTAGCTGTGGCCTCGACGGTACCGATGCCCAGCAGTTGGGCGCGGCGCAGCAGGTGTGCGGCCACCGGGTCGGTGACGCCAGGGCGGAAGCCAACCTCGATTACCGCTGTGCCCTCTTCAGCAGGCTGGGGAGGGCCGATATAGTAGGTTTCAACCACTGGGTCCGCTAATAACTCTGTGACCAGGCGCTCCAGCTCCGCAGGCGATAGCTCCCCTCGAACGAAATAGAGCGTGCTGACCCGTACCTGTCGGATTCCTGTGATGCCTAGCTGGGTGATCTCGTGGAGCACACTCCCAGTTGGCTCCGGGAGGCCCCAGCGGTTGACCGGTGAGATTTCGATACGGTAATCCACTGCTCACACTCCCTCTGGCTATCGAACGCATCGGCCGTTCAGGATGTTCAATACCTGCTCATGCAGCGCTCCGTTGGTCGCCAGGCAGGCGGGCAGGTGAACTTGATACATCCCTCCATCGGGTGTGGTACATCGTCCGCCAGCCTCGGCCACGAGCAGTATACCGGCGGCAACATCCCATGGCTTGAGAGCCAGGTGCAGGTAGACGTCGAGCCAGCCCGCGGCAACATAAGCCAGTGCCAGCGTCGCCGAGCCGAACGCTCGCACGGTGCTGCAATGGTGGGCGAGCTTGAGCAGATTGGAAAGCACCTGCTCGCGCACTTCATCGCTGTGCCCCCAATCCAGGCCCACCACCGCGCCTTCCAACTGCGCCAGGCGGCTGACATGCAGCGGCCTCCCGTTGAGCGTTGCGCCTGCTCCCTGCACAGCGGCAAACGTATGGCGGCACAATGGGTCGTAGATGACGCCCACGATAGGGATGCTGTCCTTCAGCACGCCTATAGACACGGCAAACGAGGGTAGGTGGTGGGCGTAGTTAGTTGTTCCGTCAAGGGGATCAATGATCCAACCATATCCATTGCCGATGTCATCGCCGCCGGCTTCTTCGGAGAGAATGGCATGGTGGGGAAAACGTCGGCGGATCAGGTCCAGAATGACGCGCTCGGCAGCCGTATCGGCCTCAGTCACGATGTCGCGGTATCCCTTGACGGCGACGTTATGTTCGGTACAGTACCGTTCTGCGAGTAGTTGGCCAGCCTGGTGTGCTGCCTCGATCGCGGTTTGCAGAATGTCCTGGGTGATAGCGTCGGAGTTCATGGCGTGGAAATTGTACCAGCAAGGGCACTGGATGTCAAAGGTTAATGCAGCGGGGCTATGGGGCGGGGCGGCTGTGAGGAAGATCACCGCGCGATTCCCTGTGCATCAGAGCATCGCGTGCACCTCGTCAAAAGCCGTCAAAGAGGTCACCAGATTGAGCTCAGCAGCCAGGGGAGACAAGCGTCAAAGGGCTAAGAAAAAAGCTACCTCAGGAAGTCACCAGGCCCTTTAGCTGGAAATTCACTACCGCTGACCTCAAAAAGCTGGAAGCGCTGCAGAAGTGCAATGGCCTTTACCCCGGCGTCATATGCCAGTGCACCCACCTGAAAGTTGCCACGGAGGAACGGTTGCAGTTACGACAAACTGTATTATAATTCCCACAGAAAGGAACCTAGCAAGAGCCAGCACGGCGAGTAATAAAAAAGCATTAAGGAGGAAATAGGTATGTGGAAACCGGGCATCTGGGAGCTGGTGATCATACTGGTGATCGTGCTGTTGATCTTCGGCGTGGGACGGCTGGGACAACTGGGCCGCGATCTGGGCACCGGCATCCGCGAGTTTCGTAAGGGCATTACGGGCGACGACGAGCCGAAAGGTAAAGCTAAAGAGGAGAGCAAAGAAGAAGAGGCCTGAGGGGAGCATACAAGGTGACAGTCACTCAGAAAGTGACTGTCACCTTGCTTCCACTTCTGGCGGCCTGAATCAACTCCTGCTTGAGATTCCACAGCCGCTCGGTGAGCGAGACGTGATAGACATGTGGGTTGATGATGCGTCTCACACCCGGGTCCAGCCGTTCCAGGTCAGCCTGCCGCCGCCGGCGCATCTCCTCGATGGTCGGCAACTCGTAGACTAACCGGCCTTCCCTCAACACATCCACCAGCAGCGGCTCTATCTCCATAATCTCCTCCCGGCTCAGCGTGCGATACATCATGCGTTCGGTGGGGTGACGCAGGACAAGCTGCTCCATCTGGCGGGGGTCTTCATCGTCGAGGCTGAGCAGGTCGGCGGTGGCCCGATTGCGCCTGTCGTACACCCGCCAGGCGATTTTGTGGCCTGGATTGGGCACCTTCTCCGGCGTCTCCGAAAGTTTAAGCGTCGGTAGCCATTTCCCATCCCCGTACACGGCTACCAGCTTGTACACGCCGTCCAGCGCCGATGCCCCCTGCGAGGTGATCAGGCGCGTGCCTACTCCGTAGACCAGGCGGTTGATCACTTGCTCTGGATCCACCCCGTAACGCGGCGCCTCCTCCTCGATCTGAGTGATGATCTGCCAGATGACCAGCTCGTCCAACTGGTTCGAGAGCACGATCACCGTGTCGGGGAAACCGGCTTCGTTCAGCATCCTGGCAGCCTGGACGCTGAGATAGGCCAGATCGCCTGAGTCCAGGCGGATGCCTACCGGCCTGTGTCCCTTGCGCCGCAGCTCTTCAAAGACCCGAATGGCGTTGGGGACCCCACTACCCAGCGTGTCAATTGTATCTACTAGCAGCAGGCAGTCGTCGGGGTAGACCTCGGCGTAGGCGCGGAAGGCGTCCAGTTCGCTCCCTCCCAACGCCAGAAACACCTCAACCATGCTGTGAGCATGGGTGCCCTTGGGCGGGTAGCCCAGTACGTGAGAGATACCGACATTGGAGCTGAAATCAGCACCGCCAATCAGCGCCGCCCTGGCGCCAGCATTCGCGCCACGCTCCTGGGCACGCCGCAGCCCGAACTCCAGCAGCAGCCGCCCCCGACCGCTTTCGCGCATCCTGGAGGCACGGGTAGCAATGAGGGTCTGATAGTTGAGATAGTTAAGCAGAGGGGTTTCCAGAATCTGAGCCATCGCCAGCGGCCCCTGGACCACCGTGAGCGGCACGTTGGGGTGGACCACCCGCCCCTCCGGGATAGCACGCAGCGTGATGCCGTCAAACGAGCCAGAGGTGCGCAACCAGTTGAGGAAATCGTCGGCGAAGAGGCGCTGACCGGCCAACCCTTTCTGTCCACGCAGATATTCGATTTCCCGCTCGCCGAAGCGGGCCTCGGCCATCCAGTTCAATAACCACTCCAGCCCGGCATTGATGCAGTAGCCGGCCTTATGGTTGCCATAGGAAGGATAGGTGCGGAAAAAATGGTCAAACTGGGCCAGCCGCTCATGGAGGCCCATCCGGTAGTAGAGCTGGGCCATAGTGAGCTGATACTGGTCGGTAAACAGGATACCCTCGGCGATCTGGCGCTCGGCTGGTTTCACAGTATCACCCCCGATAACCCGGATGTTGCGACCGAATCAAGGCGTGGCTCGTTCGGCCTGTAGCAATGTTACCACACCACTGCGTATTGCGGAAGTGCGCCGTGTATACACACTGGACTTTTATCCATTCCATACTAAAATAGTATCACCAAGTTGAGGCTCAGGGAGACGCGCCTTGAGGCAAGTGCAGCCTGCCCAGGGAACCTCAGGCTGGCACAGGCTTCCACTCCCGCCGTTGAACCTGCATTACCGTATAAGATGTACAAGCGGAGGAATGGAAATGGAAGCAGAACCGAGAGCACTCACCGCAGAGGAGCGCCGTCGCTTGCTGCTGTATCAGGAAGCCGAGATTACCGAATACCATATCTACGGTCGCCTGGCGCGCATGCTCAAGGCGCCTGAGAACAAAAGCGTGCTGGAGCAGATCGCCGCCGACGAACTGCGTCACTACCACCGCTGGCGCGAGTACACCGGCCAGGAGGTGCAGCCGAACAGGCTCAAAATCTGGTGGTACACGCTGGTCAGCCGGGTGCTGGGATTCACATTCGGCATTAAGTTAATGGAACGAGGGGAAGGAGGAGCTCAGGATAACTACACCTCGTTCGGCGCAGCGCTCCCGGAGGCTGAAACTATCGCCCGCGAGGAGAGCGAACACGAGGAAGCGCTGATCGCGATGCTGGACGAGGAACGATTGCGCTACACCGGCTCGATTGTCCTGGGGCTGAACGATGCGCTGGTCGAGCTGACCGGTGCGCTGGCCGGCCTGACCTTAGCGCTCCAAAACACCCGGCTGATCGCTATGACCGGCGCCATCACCGGCATCGCCGCGGCCCTCTCGATGGCAGCGTCGGAATACCTCTCCACCAAGTCGGAGGAGACGACCAAGAACCCGTTGCGAGCGGCGCTCTATACGGGCTTTGCCTACGTGGGGACCGTACTCGTTCTTATCCTGCCCTACCTGGTGTTGACGAATTACTACGTCTGCCTGGCATTGACACTGGCGGCGGCGATCCTGATCATCGGCTTCTTCAACTATTACGTTTCCGTCGCCAAGGACATGCCGTTCAAATCACGTTTCCTCGAAATGGCAGGGCTAAGCCTGGGCGTAGCGGCGTTGAGTTTCATCATCGGCTTCGTGATGCGCGCTGTGTTTGGAATAGAGGTATGAAACCCAACCTCCCGCAGGTTCAAAACCAACCGCCACGCAGGCCTATGCCGGTTGCCACAATGCACTGCTGACCTGAAAAGCGCGTCCCAGGCTGCAGGAGAACGAATAGTGCACGCGGGGGGCTTACGATTTGGAGCAGAGGCTCACAACCTGCGCGTGCGAGGCCACGTTCTCCAGAAACGACCGCCGCAATTCCTCCTCCGGTATCTTATCGGCGCGTTCCTGCAGGGCGCGGTAGGCCGTCTCCAGCACCGCCCCGGCCTCTGGGCGCCGCGCGGCCCGCAGCACCCGATAGCAGGTGAGGTAAACGCCG
>JAOAAG010000221.1 GCA_026418995.1 Anaerolineae bacterium | reverse complement strand
GGTAGGTGGGCATGCGTCCTGCGATGCGCGCGCCGGCGGCGTTGCAGCAGTTGGGCCCGTAGGGCTCTTGCGCCCGCCCGTTCAGCGCGGTCATGTAACTCCAGTTGGAGCCGTCGGCAAGTTGCGCGGCCAGGAAATGATTGAACAGATCGCGCTCGATCTCGGCGGCGTAACGGGCCTCCCCCGTCCAGCGCAGGGCCTGATCGAGCAGCAGGATCCAGGTGTGCTGGGGACAGACTTCGATGTCGTTGCGCGGGTGATAGAAGCGCCGCGGCACGTAACGCTCGCCGGAACTCATGCCGCCGGTGAGAAAGAGCCACTCATCGGCAATACGGTTCACACACCCCAGCACCACGTCGCGGTACTCGGTCTTGCCCGTCACGTTGTAGAGCGCAGCGAGGCCCAGGAGCGTCATATGGAAGGTGTGCGCGTGCATATTCTCGCGCAACTCGTACAGGTCCTTCTCGCCCGCCGCGAACTGCTTCATCGAGGTGTAGTCGCAGGTGTGGACGGATTCAGGGTACGCCGCCAGCCACTCGTCCCATTTGGCAAGCGTCCGCTCGCCCCACTCGACAAAGCGCGCATCGCCTGTGCGCTGGCCCAGCAGGACAATGGGCTCCAGGATGAGCGTGCCCTCTCCGCCGTCGTGGCCGTTGCCGGGGAAGCGACCGGCGAGGGGGAACTGGCCCGGGTCGGGCCCCCAGGTGCGGATAATGTATTCGCCCAAGCGCCGCGCTGTCTCCAGCGCGATCGGGCTCTCCAGCAGGTCGGCGCAGACGAGCAGGCCGTGCAGCACATAGTACATCTCGTACAGTTCCATGCCGCGCACGGGATTGCGGTGGAAGCGGGGCGTGATACCCAGATAGCCGTCCGCTTCCTGGCTTTTGGCCAGCCGTTCGACCAGTTCGTGCACCCTGGCCAGCAATTCCTGGTCGCCCGCGATCAGCGCGGCATAGGCCGAGGCATCCAGCCACTTGCCGATCTGCTCGCCCAGCCAGAACCAGTCGTCATAGGTCGTGGTCCAGTGGAAGATGGTGTGCGTTTTGCGTTCGTGCAGACGGATGAACTCTTCCGAAAGCAGCGGGTCCTTGAGGCGTTTTTCGCGGTTGGCGTGGAAGCGCTGCCCCAGGAATCCCCCCACGGAATCAAAAGCGCGTGGATCAACAGGTTGTACCATGGTTGCCATTCCGTTCCACCTCCATATACATTTTAGCACAGGCTGACCTCTATTGTCCAACAGGAGCTGATGGGAACACGCTGTAAAGCGTAGCGGCGGGACTGCGCATAGCCCGCCGGAGCGTGATCCGGCGGGCGCGGCAGTTGGCCTGATAGAGCGGGACGGGAGCGACGATCAGGCCTTGAGGCCCGT
Organism: Anaerolineae bacterium; assembly: GCA_026418995.1. Taxonomy (GTDB): domain Bacteria; phylum Chloroflexota; class Anaerolineae; order B4-G1; family B4-G1; genus JAOAAG01. Next base: position 1,275 of record JAOAAG010000221.1, on the reverse strand, counting down.
CATCACAACACCCTGTACAAAGTAACGCTGGGCGAGGAAGAAGACCAGGAGAACGGGCGCGGTCATCATCGTCGAAAAAGCCATCACCAGGTCCCAGCGCGTGCGCGAGAACAACGTGCCACGGAAATTCGCCAGGCCGATGGCCAGGGTGAACCGTTCCGGTGAGTTGATGTACAACAACGGTCCTACGAAGTCGTTCCACGTGCCGAGAAAAGTAAAGATCGCTACGGTAGTCAGGGCAGGCTTGGCCAGAGGCATCATAATGCGGGCGTAGATGGAAAACTCGTTGCATCCGTCAATGCGTGCCGCGTCAGCCAGTTCCTCCGGGATAGTGCGGAAGAACTGACGTAACAGGAAAATATTGAACCCCCCGCCTCCGAAAAAGTAGGGCACGGTAAGTGGCAGAAACGTGTCAATCCAGCCCAACTGTTTAAACATCACGAATTGCGGTACCATCATCACCACATAGGGTACCATCATAGTGAACAGCACGGTGCTGAACCAGAAATCGCGGCCCGGGAAGCGTATCCGTGCAAAGCCATAGGCGCAGAACGAGGCGGCGAGTATGACTGCCAGCTCATTCATCACCACGAGGAAGACGGTATTCCTCAGATAAACCGGGAAAGGTTTGTAGCTGAGGGCTTCCACGTAGTTCTGGGGGCAAAATGGGTTGGGGATCAGCTCAGGTGGAAACACAAAGACCTTTTGTTCCTGTTTGAAGGAACTGCTCACCATCCACGCCAGGGGGAACAGCATCACGACTGACCCCGTGAGCAGGATCACCCATATCAAGGCTTTAGGTAGCCACTTCCACGCCCACTTACTGCGGCGCGCTTTGAGAGCACTCCGCGCGATGCTTATGCCCGTCGTTGTCACAAGCCACCTCCCCAGCCGGCTTCCTTGCAATCCTGCTTGACGGTAACCGGCATAATGGCACCGAGCTTAGCCCTTGAACCTGGTCACAATTGCTCTGCAGGTCAGGCAGCAGATCGGCAGGAGCTACCGTCCATAGGGGCGGGATCATCCCGCCCCTTACCATCCAGCAGATGCCAGTTGTTGATCCCTCACAGGCCAGAGCCTCCTGCGGCCAAACTACTTATCTCGGCAGCATTCAGCGCGCGGTTGTAGATGCGGAAGTCGTCCAACTGCCCGTCCAGGTACGCATCCGCTGCGTACTGCGACCGCCCCAGCCAGTTCTGGGTGGTGTTCCCCAGGCTGGACGGGCTTAGCGTCAGATTACTGTTCGTCCCTACAACCTGTCTCTTATACACATCT
>JAOAAG010000187.1 GCA_026418995.1 Anaerolineae bacterium | reverse complement strand
AGATGTGTATAAGAGACAGGAGCTGTATAGCCTGCAGCTCTATGGGCGCCCCAGCCCCATTCCCGCCGAAGAGCAAGCGGCCCGCGACATGTGGGCCTTACTAAGAGAGCCGCTGCGCTGGTTTCGTCTTTTGGGGTGGATACAGTCGCTCCGTAGTTAGGAGTTGGGGGTTGGGGGAATGGGGTTTTAGCCGAACTCTATCCTTATCGTTGCGAGGTGTTGCCATAGACACGGAAAGTCCCTTACTAACCATCATCATCCCAGCTTACAATGAAGAACTACGCTTGCCCGTGACTCTCCCCAAAGTGATGGCTTTCGCAGAGTCGCAGGACTATCCGGTGGAGGTGCTGGTAGTGGACAACGCCAGCACCGATCGCACTGCTGAGATCGTGCGCCAGTTTGCCTCCCGACATCCACGCCTTTCGCTGACCTATCAACCTATCAGGGGTAAAGGAGCAGCGGTGCGCAAGGGTATCTTTGAGAGCCACGGGGCGTACCTTTTCATCTGCGATGCCGATCTGGCAATGCCGATCGAGGAGGTCAGCAAATTCATGCCCCCCCATCTCTCTGACTACGACGTCGCTATCGCCTCCCGTGAGGCGCCGGGGGCAGTCCGCTACAACGAGCCCTGGTACCGACATCTGATGGGGCGGGTCTTCAACCTTATCGTGCGGCTGCTTGCTGTGCCCGGCATTCAGGACACCCAGTGCGGCTTCAAATGCTTCCGCCGCGAGGCAGCGCTCGACCTGTTCTCGGTCCAGACCATTGACGGCTGGGCCTTCGACGTGGAAATTCTCCACGTGGCCATGAAACGTGGCTATCGCATCGTGGAAGTGCCGATCAATTGGTACTATGGCACCCATAGCCGCGTCAGCCCTCTCCGCGACTCCTTCAATATGTTGAGAGAAGTGTTGCGCATCCGTCGCAGGAGCCGCGCCGGGTTCTATGACCGACCAGGTATGGCCCGATCTTAGCGTCGAGTACGCCCTCTACGCCGCCGGGTACAGGCGTATTGCCGGGCTGGATGAGGCCGGGCGAGGCGCCTGGGCTGGACCTGTCTGCGCGGCGGCGGTCGTGCTTCCCTTGTCCCGCCCGGACCTCGCCCTGGCGTTGACGGGCGTGCGTGATTCCAAGCTGCTAGCCCCTGAGCAGCGGGAAGGGCTCCTCCCCACTATTCTGGAGGTAGCCGAGGCGGTCAGTACCGGATGGGCCTCTCCGCTTGAGGTTGACAAGCTGGGTATCGTCACAGCGACGAGGCTGGCTTTCGCGCGCGCTGTGGCCGGGCTGCGCTGTCAGGTGGACGCCCTGCTACTGGACTACCTCACCTTACCGGAGGTGGACTTGCCCCAGCAGGCCATCCCCAAAGCCGACCTGCGTTGCTTGAGCGTGGCGGCGGCCAGCATCGTGGCCAAAGTAGAGCGGGACCGGCTGATGAGGAAACTGGAGGCAGATTTTCCCGGCTACGGTTTTGCCCGCCACAAAGGGTACGGTACACCTCAGCACCGCCAGGCACTGGAGAGGCTGGGGCCTTCGCCTGTGCACCGGATGAGCTGGAGCGCAGTGCGGGCCTGCGTTAGCGGAGCAGGATTATCCCATCAGGGAGAGGACCATCAGGCCCTGTGACGGGTAACCGTTCCAGAGTCACCCGGCGGTACATCCCCACTCCCAATTGTGCGTCCCCCACACCCAATGGGGGGAGTGCCAGCACATGCTCATCTGGAATCACCTCGCCGGCCTGCCAGGCCGAGGTGGGATAGCGGCCAGCTCTGGGCGGGCTGTCATCCTGCGCCAACGGCTTGGCGCTGCCCCCTCCGAGCAGGTGGACGAACACCACGTAATCCTCTTCGGGCGGCTCTATCGCTTGCCAGTACAGCGTGACCGTCAGCAACTCCCCGCTACGGATTTCCCCCGCGACCTGGTATCCGACCAGTGCGATCCGCTCGCCCAGCCGGTAGTTTACCGGGCGGGCATCCTCAGGGAGCTCGGCAGCCGCTCTCGGCAAAGCTACCCGCACCTGAGTCAGGATAGGAAGTCCTACCTCAGCGCCATCTGGTGCGTGGACAGGGAGGCGTTCGCCTGTCTCGGCGTCGTAAAGGCCCACTACCACGTCGTAGAGCTCCGGCACGGGGGCCCACTCCACAACGCGCACCCGGTAGAGGTCGCAAAAGGCCCGCCCCGGCGGCCAGAGCGAGGTGGGGAAGCGGCCCAGGCCGGGGTAGGTATGGCGCTCTCCCACCCGCATATTGTCCCTGCCGACCAGGTGCACGAACACGGTGTAGTCGCGCTTCATAGCCGCCAGGCCCTCCCAGCAGGCGCGGACTTTCAGCACCTCACCGGGGCTCACCGACGCCCTGTCCAGAGAGACCCCCAGCAGGCGAGCTACGTTCCCATAGAACAGCTCTGTACCCTGTACTGTTCGGGCAGCTTCTGCCGGTGCGGTGAGGGCGGGCGGCGCAAACGCGGGCCAGATCACTGCTGGCGGGGTAAGCAGGTTCAGCACCACCAGGAAGGTCAGCGCCACCGGCAGCACGGGAATCCTGGGCAGGGCAGCCCATCCTCCTACCAGGAGCACGGCCTGGGCCGCGATGGCTGGAAAGAGCAGCCGTCCATGAGGTGCCTCGACCCGGCGCATCCATGCCAGCAAAGCGGCGCCTATCAGTATCCACCAGGCCAGTGCCAGCAATAGAATCGCTCGCCGACCGGGAGTATGGCGGCGTCTGATGAGTGCGTTAACCCATCCTGCCAGGCTTAAGGCCGGCCCGATGGCAATGAACAGGTAGACCCAGACCGGAAACTCGACATGCCCCCACCCGAAAGCTCCCCAAAAGGAGCGGTACACAGCGGGCAATGCGCTCAAGATTACACCGAGAGAGGCCGGGGAGGTGCGCCCCCAGGGGGTATTCACATGCACCTGCACTGCCAGAGGGTCGTGATACAGCCAGGCATTGCGCACATACCACCATCCGCCCGTTGCGCAGGCGCTAAGAAAGAGCACCAGCAGGGTTGTCACCCCCCTGGTGCTCGAGACTCGCCGGATTGTATTGACACCTACCGCGATCAGGGCCAGAGGCACCAGGAGCAGCAAGCTGCTCTTGGTCAGAGCTGCCAGTCCCACTGCAACGCCGGTTAACAGCGCGCGCCTCAGCGTGACCCCGTGGTTCAGGATACGGGCGAGCAGCCAGAGCGCCAGGGTAGCGGTGGCAGCGGCAGCGCTGTCGTTGTTAACAACACCGCTGATGAACAGGAATTGGGGTGTGAGAGCGACTGCTGCTGCCACCCCCAACGCCAGGCCTGGCTGTTCGGGAAACGCCTCCCGTCCCAGCCCCCAGGCCCCCACGACGGCCAACAGGCCGAATGCCAGCGCAGCCATCCGGGCCAGTCGGATCGCCAGAACGGCTCCCCGCCAGGGGAAGCGCTCAGCCGCCGTGTGAATGAGCATATTCTTGTTGTCATTCACCGTTCCGCCAGCCTGGTAGCCAAAGCCAGGGTTGTGCCACATCAGGTGCGCGAGATCATCGTCAGGAGCCCAACCGCTGAGCAAGGCTGCCACGGCGTAGTAAAGCGGCGGCTGGCCTACCTCCTGATATGCGCCGCTCTCCTCGCCGCTCAGGGGAGGAAGTGCGCGCTTCTCCACCAGGTAGCGCACATAAGCGTAATGCCACACCTCATCCGGCGCCTCGAAGAGCGGCGTCATCAGGGTATAACAGGTCGCCAGCCCGGCGAACAGGAGCATCAGCCAGATCAGTCGGTAGCGGGCCGGAAGTCCAGGTGAGCCGTGCATCCTACTGCATTAAGGCCCGGATGGGGGGTAAACCCTGCCGCTAAAAGAGGTATCCACCTTTACCATAACCTGCTCAGACACCTCGGTAATGACTCTTTTATCAACCACATTGCTGGAGAGTGCCACGAGCGTTACCGTCGCGCCGTCCGGCAGGTTGGTGATTCTAGCCTGGTGGGTGACCGTTCGCCTCAGGTCGAGGGGCGTGGCAAAAGTGTACGTGCGAGCGCCATGGGTGCTCAACGTCACCAGCGGCAAGTAAACATAATAGGTATATACCAGTGTACCGGTCGGTGGCGCCGGGGGCTTGGGCACTACGTTGTACCAGACCTGCGTGGTCGAGGAGAAAGCTGGTGTCTCCCAGCCGATGACCAGGCTGTCCTGTTCGGCAGTTACAACGAGGTTCTGGACTACCCCGGAGGGCTCCCATGAGGTCGGGGGCGGGACGCGGTCCGGCATAGTAAAGCGTTGCTCTGCCGAGACATCCGTTACCAACCGGTCGTTCACCACCCAACCAGCAAGGGCAACAAAGCGCACAGTATCGCCGACCCCCAGGTTTTCGATGATCACTTCGTGGTGTGTGGAACGTGTCAGGTCCAGAGGGGTCATGAATTGGTAGTTGCGCTTGGCGCCCGAGCCGGAAAGCACCAGAGGCAGGTAGACGGAATGCGTGTATACCAGTGTCCCAGTTGGAACAACAGAAGGCGGGATAATATCGTACATGAGCTGTGTCGCGGCCGGCTCCGGCGTGTCCCAGGTGATGAGCAGTTTGTCAAGCAAGGGAGTCGCCCGGAGATTCTGGATGAACCCGGAGGGGGTCCAGTCACTGGGTTGCAGACGGTCCGGCATCACCACCGTCTGAGGAGCGGACACCTCCGTAACACAGGCAGTATCCATCGGACGGCGGGAGAGGGCAACAAATTCTACCTTATCACCGAGTTTCAGCCCGGTGATGACAGCCCGATGGTTTGTGACGGGCGCTGTACCAGGCGGCGTGGCTCCCGGATATGACTGGGCTGTTGAGACCGGATCATATCCCGTCCCACCCAGGGTGCTCAGAGCCCCAGAGCTTTCCACTCGATACCAGACCTGGGAAGGAGCAGTTTGGGGCGTGTCCCAGGTAACGAGCAGCGTGTCGAGCAGGGGGGTTGCCCGGAGGTTCTGAATGAATGCCGAGGGTGTCCAGGAGGACGGTGCAGGCAACTTATTACCGGGGAAGGGGACCTGTACCAGGCGGCCAGCATCCCAGAAGGTATCGTAGTAATACGTGACATTGCGAGGGCCAGGCTGGGGCGAGGCGTAAAGGATGGCTGTCAGCCGGTCTCCCAGCGGTTCGGCCTCCACCGCCAGCTCCTCCCAAACGAACAGCGCGGTCTGCTCTCTCGACCACACCGTCAGAGGGGGCAAGCCAGCCTTGACGGCACAATCGTCGTCGCTGAGGGTGAGCTGTGTTCCGCGAGGATCCAACCCGATGCGTGCGTGGGGTAAGGCGTCCTCCAGGGAGTGGTTGCGCGCCCACATAGTCAAACGGTAGGGAACACAGGGGGTTAATCCGGTCACTACCTGGTAGATACCGGCTATGTAAGGATGGCCCCACTTGAAGTACGCCTGAGCATGCTCACCATCATAGCGCACAGGACGCCATGGTCGCGCATCATCGTATTCAGGCAAGACGGTCAGGTGTATCCACCATCTTATCCAATGGTTAGCTATAAAATGGTTAGGATACCTCCAATAGAACCCTTCCTCCATACTAGGATTCCGCAACAGGTTAGTTTGCCCAGGTTGTTGGGTGGTTTGTGGGGGAGGTGGCAGCTCTGCGGTTCCCCGGGTGACACCGGCAGTGCCAAAGGTTAAGAGTACGAGTAGTGAAATAGCTGCAAGGCGGCTATAACAGTGTCTCATTATCTCACCTCAATCCTAGTTTTAGTTAGCTTGCGGGCGCTCCGGCCACACGATCACCGAGGCATCGGGAACAGGAGTGTGACCGATGAGCGCAGGCAAACGCGAGCCATCTGTTAAGTTGTACAATCCAACGGCGATACGTATGTTTGCCGCGGGCACCGGCAAGCGATGTTCGTCCATAACAATGTCGCCCCTTTGCCACAGCGAGGTAGGGAAGGCTCCCTGCATCGGCGGGCCGTCGCCGGTGCTGATCAGTGCACCACTTTCATCCAGCGCGTGGACAAAGACGGTGTAATCGCCCGGCAGTGATGCCAGAGCCTTCCAGCACAGCACCACACGGGTGGCCTCCAGGTCAGCGATAACCTGGGCATGAGTCAGGGCGGTATAAGTACCATAGCGCACCTCCGCAGTTAAGCGTCCCTCTTCTGGGCAGAGTGGTGATCGGCCGGGTACCCTGAGCCGAGCCAGGATCAGGTGGTTGCCGCTGTCCAGACCGTTTACCCGCACGGGCAGTCTCTCACCCGTCTCGCGTCGGAATAACATCACATGCAGGTCCCAGGCCTGGGTGGGGAAGCCGGCCTCCGGTAGGCGCAGACGATAACGGTCAGCGATCACCTCGTCCGGACGCCAGGCTGAAGTAGGGTAGTTGCCTCGCCCCGGCCAGGAGTTATAGTTCAGGCGCAAGGTTGTGTCTCCCGGCACAGGGGAGACCAGTTGCAGGGCCAGGGTATAGTCGTCATCCAGCGGCATAGAGGCCTGCCAGTAAAGCGTCACGTCCAGTGTGGGCCCATCATCTTCCAATGCCACATTGTAGCCCATCAGCCGTATGCCGTTCCCCACCGTCGCATCGAGTGCATGCTGTGGGCGCACAGCAGCCGGGTCCGTATAGCGCGGCGGCGGGGCGAAGAAACCGGGCAGGATGCCGGCAACCGCCCAGAGTGCCATCGCCAGCAGAGCAACAATGAGCAGTGCGCAACGAGCAATTGACCAATTGGACAGTTGCTCCCTTGTCCATCGGAGACTGTCCAGTCCCAGCGCGAGCACAAGTGCGATCGCAGGCAGCGCCGGGAAGAGCAACCGCCCGCCGGGGGCCGGAGTCAGCATATCCCAGCGTGCCCAACTGATTACGATCAGCAAGAACCAGCCGAGCAGGATCGTCGCTGCGGCCTTCTCCGATTGATCCAGCCGCCGCCAGCCCCACAGTAGCCCACCTAGCGCCAGCAGGGTGAAGGCGGTGTAGAAGGCATAGAATCCCGCCGGATAAAACGCGCACGAGATCTGTCCCCAGAAGGAGCGAAATACCAGCCCGGTCTCCAGCAGCGGATAGATCGGCGAGCCGCGCTCACCGACCAGTGCCAGCATCGGTTTGAGCGCGGTAGGGTCGCCATAGAGCTGCCAGTTGCGCCAGAACCACCACCCGCTGAGAGCCAGAGCTGGAAGCACAACTAATGAACCATGAGCAATGAACCATGAGCAATGGGCAATGGACAATGGGCGATGGGCAATGGCGCATGCTGGCTGACCGGTGCGCCCGTTCGCCGACTCGCCAATGCGCCTGCCTGCTATGAGCAGGAAGATCACACCCGTGAGGAGCAACAGCACCCACCCGCTCAGTTTGGAGAGGCCCGCCAGTCCAATCAGCAGACCCAGGCCGAGAGAACGCCGTACCGAGAAACCATCGCGCCAGGTACGCAGGAGTGTATACAGGGCGAGCGTAGCCAGCGGTGTGACCAGGTTATCGTTATTCACCCCGCTGGCGACCAGAAGGAACTGGGGATTGAAAGCAGCCACAGCCATACCCAGCAGGGCAACCGTCGGGCGATCGGGAAACACCAGGCGCCCCAGGGCATATATGCCCAGCACTGTGAGCGTCTGAAGCAGTGTGGACCAAGCGCGCAGGACGTGGAGCATGAGCAGAGTATCACGCCAGGGAAACGCTTCCCGGTGCGGGTTATGATACAGGATAGCCCGGTTGTCATACAGATTAAAGGGATTGGGCCCACAGGCGACCCAGGGGTTGAAACGGAGAAAAGCCGTCATATCGTCGGCACGCAATCCCAGGATGCGCACCAGCGCGGCCGAAAGCACATAGTACAGCGGAGGCTGTGAGGCTTCCTGGCGATAATGGTACTCCTCTGCTACCGGTGTCCCGTGTACCGGCAATTGGCCCGTGTCGGCGACGTAGCGTATTGCGCCGAAATGCTCGATCTCGTCCAGGTTCTCGAAAGGGGGGACTACCAGGCCGCAGGCCAGACCCAGCCCTATATACGCCAGCAGGATTAACGACGCAAAGACAAGGGGGCGTCCCTTTATGCAAGGCATCGTGCTGCGAAACCTGCCTGTGAGCCTCAATGGTTTGCCTCCCCGCAAGTTGGGAGGTAATAGGCAGTCCAGAGCTACTACCATACGTCTTGCGGTCAGCTTTGTGGCAACTTTTGAACCTGCGGGGGTAGGCTGAACGTCAACATGGGTTTAATTATAACTTAAGGATAGGGTTTATGCAAAGCACTGCGCGTTCCGCGCTCAGCCCGCTCACGTGGGCGCGCGTCACTCCTGCATCAGCCTGGCCTGGCTGTTGGCTGCTCTGTATCCCACAGGCTAGCGCGATGCTGGTAAGGCCTGTGGAGCAGGCTTTCTCACCTGCTCTGAACAGCCTGGAAAGGCTACCTACCCTCGGGGGCGACTCGGGCTCGGTTATGCAAAGGTTGGGTGGGCGGCGCACCGCCGTAAGCAAGTAGGGGCAAGGGGCAGACTCCTGTTTGACAACCTGACGATTCCGGGTATAATGGATACAGGTGGACTCTGACAGACTGTAGTGCCCCCAGATAGAGTTTATACAGTGTCTAATCCTGATATGTGGCAGTTACTGGCTGCCTCCAGACATGGCTCAGCGAGTTAGTTCAGAGTCCAAATTGAAATCACTGTCCGCACCTTGATCCCTCATCAAGTCTGCCACAGTGTAGTCCTTCCCGGAGGCAGTTGAATGTGGCATAACCATTATGCGGCGATGCAGAGAGCAGTTGCCGGAGACGATCGAGAGTCGCAGTACACCGTCCGCCGCATACATGGGCCTCCCTGAACGAACAGCTTCTTCCTTCCGGCGGATTAACTACGCCCCTACTTGCTACACAGCCCCCGCTCTCTTTTTACCGGTCTATTCACCGCAAGTTAACAGGAGGTTTTTCCCATGCATCGCTATCTGTATAGAGCTGTTACCGCTCTTATGGTTGTTATGTTGTTGCTCCCCATAGCGGCTACGTCGGCAGCGGGGCCGCGCGATGAAACCCTCTCCGCACAGGTGACACCGATGCCCCCCCGGCCAACCGGCCTCACCGTCAGCCAGCCGCTGCACTACAGCCTCTCCCCAGCCTTGCGCGACCTGGCGCGCGTCACACCGCTGCCCAGGAAGCCCGAACCACCCCGCGAGATTCCGCTGATGCGCCTTCCGAAGGCCACCAAGGGGAGCAGCCGCGGACGGCTCGGCGCCCTGTTGCAAAACTGGGTCGGCTCGGCCAACATGCCCTCTGTCCTCGTTAGCTTCGAGGGCAACAGCAATCAGGATAACCAGAATGTGATCGGTGGTATGATCCAACCGCCTGACACACAGGGAGAGGTAGGGCCCAACCACTACGTCCAGTGGGTCAACGTGGTCTACTCCATCTACGACAAGAGCGGCAACCGCCTGCTGGGGCCTCTCGCGGGCAACACGCTATGGGCCTCCAATCCCGCTTTTGCCGCGTGCGATACCTCCAACGACGGCGACATCATTACCCTTTACGACCCGCTTGCTGACCGCTGGCTGATGAGCCAATTCGCGCTCCCCAATCATCCCAGCGGCCCGTTCTACCAGTGCATTGCCGTCTCACAGACGGGCGATCCAACCGGAGCGTGGTACCTCTACGAGTACCAGATACCCGTGAACAAAATGAACGACTATCCCAAATTCGGGGTCTGGCCGGACGCTTATTACATGACGGTCAACCAGTTCAATGCCGGAACGATGAGCTGGGGCGGCGCGGGCGTGGCCGCCTTCGAGCGCAGCCAGATGCTCGCAGGGAATCCGACGGCCCGCATGGTTTACATTGACGTAGGCGCGGTGACCCTGGATTACGGCGGCATGCTGCCCGCCGATCTGGACGGGCCGCCGCTGGGGCACTCGGTGCCGGCGGGCACACCTGGCCTCTTCGTTGAATGGGACGACAGCACCTGGTTGGGCGACCCGGACGATACCTTACGTGTCTGGGAATTCCAGGTGGACTGGGCCAACCCAGCCAACTCCACATTTGGCATTAACGCCAACTACGATCCCAATTACCAGATTCCAACGCTCGACGTGGACCCCGATATGTGCGGCTACAACCGCAACTGCATCCCCCAGCGCGGCACCACGAGGCGTCTGGATGCCATCTCCGACCGGTTGATGTACCGCCTGCAGTACCGCAACTTTGGCTCCTACCAGACGCTGGCTTCCAACCACACCGTGGACGTGGACGGCAGCGATCACGCTGGCATCCACTGGTTCATCCTGCGCAATGACGGTAGCGGCTGGGTGATGGATCAGGAGGGAGTATACGCGCCGGACAGCCACCACCGCTGGATGGGGAGCTTCGCACTGGACCATGTGGGGAACGCCGCCCTGGGTTATAGTATTTCCAGCAGTACCGTTTATCCGGGCATCCGCTATGACGGCCGGCTGGCTACCGACCCGGCGGGGACTCTCCCTCAGGGTGAGGCAGTGCTGATCAACGGCACGGGCTCCCAGACCGGTTGGAGCAGCCGCTGGGGGGACTACAGTATGATGAGCGTGGACCCGACCGACGACTGCACCTTCTGGTACTCCCAGGAGTACTACGCAGTCGATGGCTCGGCCTGGCAGACGCGCATTGGCTCATTCAAGTTCCCCAATTGCGTTGCCGGGGCGACCGGTACGTTAACCGGCCAGGTCTACGACGATACGACGCTGAACGGTATCGGGGGCGCGTCGGTGCAAGCAGCTTCTAGTCCCACTCAAACGGTGGGCACCACGACCAATAGCAGCGGCTACTACACGCTGACACTGCCGGCGGGCACATATACAG
>JAOAAG010000164.1 GCA_026418995.1 Anaerolineae bacterium | reverse complement strand
GTTTTCCATCATCTTTGCGCTCTTGGCGCCCTTTGCGGTTTACATTGAACCGCGAAGAACGCAGAGGACGCCAAGGGTTTTCCATCATCTTTGCGCTCTTGGCGCCCTTTGCGGTTTACATTGAACCGCAAAGAACGCAGAGGACATATAAGGTACTTCCATCCCTGCCCATCACTCTGTACGGCGCGGGTAGTATGAACTGCAAGATTTCAAAACGCCTCGTGCTATCCCTCACCAGCAGAGCGCAGCACATCCCGGGCCGCGTGAGTAAGGGCGACTTCCCAAACAAAAATCCCTGCGCCTACCGACGCAGGGATATATCCGCTCACTTCCACCTGGCACAGGAAGCACCGGCGGTTCAGAACAACTACCGGCCGGCTCGCAAGCCTGTCCCACGGTGTCTACTATAGTGCGAATTCTCCTTGCCTCGGCAGGCCGATTTAAGCGCCCTGACCATTCCGGGCGCACCTGCTGTCTTCGGCAACAGGACAACCCTTCGAGAGGTGCCTTACCTTAGAACGACACTTCCAGCGATTGCGCTTGAACCGGGTCTACCTTAACTCCCGGCCCCATCGAAGAAGCCACAGTAATCTTACGGATAAAAGTGCCCTTACTGGCCGCCGGGCGGGACTTCCTGACCGTGTCCACCAACACGGCGAAATTATCCAGCAGCTTCTCGGTAGGAAAACTGACCTTGCCGATGGGAACATGCAAATTGGCGGTCTTATCCACGCGAAACTCAACGCGGCCAGCTTTTGCTTCTGAAATGAGACGCGGCAGGTCTTCGGGAGGGACGATGGTCCCGGCCTTGGGGCTGGGCATCAGCCCACGCGGGCCCAGTACCCGCCCCAGGCGTCCTACTTTGCTCATCATATCTGGCACAGCGATGGCGATGTCAAAGTCCGTCCAGCCCTCCTGAATCTTCTTGATGCCCTCGTCGTCCGAGATCACGTAGTCGGCGCCGGCCTCGCGGGCGATCTTCTCCGCCTCTCCAGAGGCAAAGACCAGCACACGCACTTCCTTGCCCAGCCCGTGAGGCAGAACGGCCGTGCCACGCACCTGCTGGTCAGCATGGCGCGGGTCCACACCCAATCTGAAGTGTACCTCCACCGTCTCATCAAACCCCGCATAGCTGATGTCTTTCACAAGCTGCAGCGCCTCACGGGGCGAGTAGAGACGTGTACGGTCTACCTTTTCAAGCGCCTGACGATACTTCTTTCCCCTCTTTGGCATGACTCCTCCTTGTGGTGTTAACGGGTACTACCCTTCCACGCCGGAGCGGAAGCTAGTCCATAATCTCGATACCCATGCTCCTGGCAGTGCCCTCGACCTGCCGCATAGCGCCCTCAAGGCTAACGGCATTGAGGTCTTTCATTTTCATCTGCGCGATCTCCTGCAACTGGGCACGGGTGATCTTACCTGCCTTACGCCGGTTCGGCTCGCTTGAGCCCTTCTCAATTCCGGCAGCCTTGCGCAACAGATCGGGCGTCGGCGGTGTCTTGAGGTCAAATTTGAAAGTCCCATCCTGATAGATGGTGATCTCAGCCGGCACGATATTGCCCACCATGCTGGCCGTGCGGGCATTATATTCCTTGCAGAATTGCATAATATTGACACCATGCTGGCCCAGCGCAGGCCCCACCGGGGGCGCCGGATTGGCCTTTCCGGCCTGGATTTGCAATCTCACTACCGCTTTAACCTTTTTCATACGCCTTATCTCGTATCAGATTTTCTCCACTTGCAGGAAATCCAGTTCCACGGGCGTCTCACGCCCAAAGAAAGACACCAGCACCCGCACCTTCGCCCGCTCCATATCAATATCATCCACTACCCCGATGAACTCGTTGAACGGGCCCTCGGTAATGCGTACTTTCTGGCCTTTCTTAAAAGTGACCTTGATCTTCGGAGCCTCCGCCTCCATGCGCCGCATAATGGCCTGTACCTCCTCCGGGCGCAAGGGCGTAGGCTCATTGCCCATGCCCACAAATCCGGTGACCCCCGGCGTGTTGCGCACCACGTACCAGGAGTCATCGTTCATAATCATCTGTACCAGGATGTATCCAGGAAAAACCCGGCGTTCCACAACACGCCGTTTCCCCTCGCGGACCTCGATCTCATCCTCGGTGGGCACCACCACCTGGAAGATCTGATCCTGCATCTGCATCGTTTCGATGCGCTGTTCCAGGTTATGCTTGACTTTGTTTTCGTAGCCAGAGTAGCAATGGACCACATACCATGCCCGGCCGTCCTCCACCTCCCCTACACCAGGCTCCGCTTTATCCTCCTCCTTGGCCTTAGGGGCTTTCTTGCTGGCGCGTCCCTTCTTGGGAGGCGGCGAGGCAGGGGGCTCATCATCTGCCTCCAACACCAGGTCCAGCTCCTCTGGTTCCTCAACGGACTTAGCGCTCATCCCACTTACCGTGCCTGCTGTCGGTTGAGAAAAACAACGGTAATAATTCCACCCACAGTGACTAAAAACGCCACCCCGATAGCGATGGCATTTCCCGAGATCAGACCCTGGAGTTCAAGCGAAAACAGGGCATCCAGCGTACCTAGGAAGATCGCCATCCCCACCGTCACTGCGAGTACCACCTTGGTCAGGCTCCATGCCTCCTGTCGGCTGGGCCAGTGCACTTTGCGCAGTTCGGCGCGGGTCTCACGCAGGTAGCGGATAATCGCGTTCTCCTGCTTCTCCTGCTTTTTCTGCTTCGTCTTAGCCACCTGTATCTCCCGGTACCAGTGCTCTACATTTCAAGACACCGCCTGGTGGGGCGGTGTCTTGAAATCCTGAGGCAGGCCAGGCAGGACTTTAACCCGTAACCTACGGTTTTGGAGACCGTTGCTCTGCCTAATTGAGCTACTGGCCTGCGAAACGTTACTTTGTCTCGCGGTGGAGTGTATGCCTGCGACAACGCGGGCAGAATTTTTTCAACTCCAGGCGAGACGGATCATTACGCCGGTTCTTCTCCGTCGTATAATTATGTTCTTTACACTCTGTGCACGCCAGAGTAATGGTCAATCGGATCGCTTTCTTTGCCATGATTCACCGGTTGAGCTTGAAACTTCCAGTCTCAAAGCCCACGATGGGGATCGAACCCATGACCCCACCCTTACCAAGGGTGTGCTCTACCTGCTGAGCTACGTGGGCCGATGGTGTGGATATTTTACCTCATTTTCCAAATGTGTCAACCCCAGTAGTAAGTGTGGGCGACGGCAGTGCCGTCGCCCACCCGGTAATGCCGTCGCCCACCCGGTAGTGCCGTCGCCCACCCGGCATTGCCGCCCACCCAGCATTGCCGTCGCCCACGCCTACCCGGCGAGGGTGACATCTCAGCATTCGCGCCCGGGCCATCCACACAGAGGAACAAGCCTGCCCCGACTGTAGCCCGGGGTGACACGGGGGAGAGGTCAGCGTGGGGCGGGTGAAGACAACGCTGACAGCACAGCCATTCGCTGGTGCTGCGCTGATCGCCGTGGCCGCTGAACTCGGAATCACGAGACAAGGGGAGCGGGAAATGGTCTGGAGGTGGGCATTGGAGTCGGGCGCGGTATCCCAAGGAAGAATTGGGATAACGCGCTTGACATAGCACAAATGTTCTGATATGATTATTTCTGGAACATTTGTTCTAATACCACTGCTGGGTAAAAAGCGGAGATGCGCAGCAAGCTTGAGTTCCAGGCCGATCCTGTCTCTTATACACATCT
>JAOAAG010000161.1 GCA_026418995.1 Anaerolineae bacterium | reverse complement strand
GAGCGTGAGTCGTTCGGTGGGCTGCATCGGCCGAACGCTGACGATGGCCGGAGCACAGGGACGGGCCTACAATCTGGGCTTGCGCCTCCCCTTCCCATTCTGGGTGAAGAGAAAGCCAGGCTGCCCGTGCCGCTGGGCCCTGCTCTCTCACCTGCGGCGAGATGCTCACCACCTCACACAGCGGTTGGAGCAGGAGAAAATAGACCATCCCGACCAGGACTTGCCAAAGTGCGATAAAAAGGTTATAAACACAAGTGCACGGCCTGTGCAAAGTCGGCGGTGGGATGGAAGGGCGGCTTTAGCCGCAGGCCTCTCTGCTTAACGTCCAGGAGTGCTGTGCTGGCTTGGGATGCTTCTGTCGGCTCATCTTTCGCATGCCCTGATATATGCGTCCCTGCTTTGCGTAAAGGGAAGTAACGCAGGTGGACTTCCCAGGGAGAAGTGCCAATGAGCATAGTAAGGTATGGACCTGAGGTTAACCTGGAAGAATTGCGCTGTGAACTGGCTGGGCGGCTGGCTGTGATCATTATTGCGGTCAGTTACGTGGCCAGTGTACTGGTGATGATACCGGCCTTGCGTAAGCACCCTTACCCGATCGCCAGTTTAAGCCTTACATGGAGCACGGTGCTTTTGGGGTTGGCTGTGCGTGTGCTGACCACTGTGCGGCCGGCCCTGGCCAGGCGCTTGCTGGTATGGGGTCTCATCGCAGTGCTGCTGGGGATGATGGGGCTTTTGCGCGATCCTCTGATCCCCTTCCTGGGGATCATCATAGTGTTCGTGAACACCTTCCTTGTCTCCGGGGGAGGATTTGCCACCTTTATCCTCACCGCTGTGATGTCAGTTGGGTTGGTGCGTAGTGGTGTGCGTGCTTACCCGCTGTTACAGTTATTCATTCTGCTCGGCCTGAGCACGATGGTGGCCTGGCTGGCGGTGCGCACACTTTACACTGCCCTGGAATGGGCCTGGTCCATGCAACAGCGGGCCGATCAACTGTTACAACTGACCCGCGAGAGGCAGGCTGAGCTGGCCAATGCCCTGAAGTCCATAGACAATGCTAATACCATCCTGAGGCGCACCCAGCGCGAGCTGATCGCTGCCCGCAAACAGGCGGAGGAGGCGCGCCGGATGAAGGAACAATTCGCGGCTAATGTCAGCCACGAGCTGCGCACTCCCCTCAACCTCATTCTTGGCTTCAGTGAGATGATGTACCTCTCGCCGGAGATCTATATGCAGGAGTGGCCTCCCACCCTGCGCCGGGATATCTACCAGATTTACCGGAGCAGCCGTCACCTCCTGGAAATGATTGACGATGTACTCGACCTATCGCGTTTTGAGATAGTCGGATTTACGCTCAACAAAGAGCCCACCGCCCTGGGCGCGCTGATCCAGGAGGCCGTAGAAATCTCCAGAGACCTGTTTACTGGTCATCCGGTACGTCTGGAGACAGAGATTGCCGAGGATTTGCCCATACTGGAGGTTGACCGCACGCGCATCCGTCAGGTACTGCTCAACCTGCTCAGCAATGCCTCGCGCTTCACCGAGGAAGGGGAAGTGCGTGTGCGCGCTGTCGCGAACGACCACGAGGTACTGGTCAGCGTCAGCGACACTGGCACCGGGATCCCTGCCGACAAAATCCCCTATCTCTTCGACGAGTTCTATCAGGTGGACCATTCCCTGCATCGGAAGCACGGCGGGGCCGGGCTGGGCCTGGCGATCAGCAAGCGCTTCGTGGAAGCGCATGATGGGCGCATCTGGGTAGAAAGCGAGTTAGGCAAGGGTTCCACCTTTACCTTCACTCTGCCCATACCGGAACGTCATGTGCCAATTGCCCGCCTCAGGACGAGCCGTCCCTTGGAACCGCCACGACCTGAGTCACGCTACCCTCTCCTGGTAGTGGACCCTGATATATCGGTGGCTAACCTGGTGCGCCGCTACCTCCCAGACTATGAGGTGATTCATATAGACCATGCGGACACGTTGGCCGAGCAAATAGCGCTATACCACCCTCAAGCAGTGATCTACAATGTGCCGCCGGGGAAAAAGCTGGCGGAATCCGAACTCCCCAGAATGATGGTGCCGTTTATCGAGTGCTCGCTGCCCAGCCACGCGTGGGTGGTGAGCGACCTGGCGGTGAAGGCCTGCCTGACCAAGCCCATCACCTCCCAGCAACTGCTGGACGCCATAGCGCCGCTTGGAGACATTCGGAGCGTGCTTGTCATAGATGACGACCGGGGGTTCTGTCAACTGGTGGAGCGCATGCTACAGGCAAGCGGCAGGGACTTCGAGGTACGGAAATCGTATGGTGGAGAGGAGGGGTTGCAGGCGATGCGCAGCCATAGGCCGGACCTGGTCTTGCTGGACCTGATTATGCCAGGGAAGGACGGCTTTGAGGTACTGGAGGAGATGCGCCGTGACTCTAGCCTGGAGCATGTGCCTGTTATCCTGCTGACGGCCACCACCTTGGCCGAGGACGCGCTCACCCGCCACGGCAGCCAGATCACCATCCTCCGACCGGGCGGGTTGATGCCGGCTGAAGTGCTGCGCTATCTGCACACCATCGTCGGTGTGCTGGAGCCATACTATGACGAGCGGACTGCACCCGCCGAACTAATGGCCGCCTCAGCGCAAGCTTAGAGCACTTTCAACCGGACCAATGCGCCCAGCACATCATCCCGACTGACGGGCTTGGGCAGGAAGAGCGAAGCACCCAGCGAGTAAGCCAGTTCGGGATCGTTAAACACAGAGCAGATGATAATAGGAATGCCGGACGTGCGGGGAGAGGTGCGCAGCCTCTGGAGCAGTTCCCAGCCATCCATCTCCGGCATCATCACATCCAGGATAATGGCGTCTGGCCGCAATTCCTGGGCCAGCCGCATACCCTCACGGCCGCTCAGCGCACCCACCACGCGGCAGGGCCGGCCGGTCAGATAACGCTCTATCAGCTCGATCAATCCTTCGTTATCGTCAATGACTAACAGAGTGCAGCCGTAAGTTGCCAAAGATATGCTGATGGCCCGCGCCCCATCCGGCAGTTCCTTGTGCTCCACTCTCCAGCCCAATTTTCCTGCCAGTTGTGCGGCAACCGGGTTAAGCGCCGGGACACTGGCCCCGGCCTCCGGCACATAGCGCAGAGAAAACACAACCTGCTCCCCGTCACGCTGAAGCTCCAGGCGTACCGAGCCTGACCTGGTTTGCCGGATGGTATTGCTGATAAGGTTGACCAGCACCTGCTGAGCCATTACCGGGTCGGTAGAGGCGACCATTTTATCCGGTGTGGGTTCAAGCGTCAGCGTCACGGAGCGGTGTGCAGCCATACGGCTGACGGCCTCACAGGCGCGCCGGACCAGTGCGCTGATATCGGCGGGGCGGAAACGGGGCTCCAGCCGGGCTATCTCAGCCTGGATCGAAGAGGGCTGCGTATCCTCCGGCGGTTGTCTGCCAAACCTGGCAGCATAGCGTGTCCACAGGATTCCCGCTACCACCTCTTCTCCCTTGCGCAGGTCACGGTACATCTGACGCATCGAGATGCCCAGCTCACGTGCTACTTCCCTGACAGTCAAGCCCTCGACGTAATGGAGGTGCAGGACATTATGTAGACGCGCCTGGGGCATATGGAAGGGCACGCCCGTTCCTGGGCTTAGCGATTCAATGGCGGTGATCACATCCCGGCGCAGCCTTTGCCCAGCCGGCTCGGCGGCCGGTCTGCTGGCGCTGTCTTCCTGCGCCAGTGGATGGCGCTGCAAATATGAAAAGTCGTACAGGTGCTTCAGCACATCTCGGACTTGTCTGACGAAAGTTTCCGGTGGACACCCCGGTGGCCGATAACATTCGCCCATATGCTGTCTGCTTCGGAAGTGGCATCCCGATGTCATTCATGTGGCAGAAATCTCATAGACACCGGGCTCTATCTGTAGTACAATGAAAGTAGTGTGGTCCTTATTTAAGCGATCTCTTTGGGGCTCCAGTGCGCGACGCCCAAATGAGGTCTGAGACTTATAGATAGTATAACACAGCGTAGCGAGGGGGCAAATCGCCTGCCCTCTTCCAGCCGGAATTAATGTAGTAGACCTGCATCTGCACATCTCTGGCAGAGCAGGCAGAGTAGGTCTGGGACGGAGCGAATATGTCAGTCCTGTACCGCTTCTGGCCTCGGACAAAACTGGCCCGTCGCGAGGCATTGGTTTTTTA
>JAOAAG010000177.1 GCA_026418995.1 Anaerolineae bacterium | reverse complement strand
CACTGGGCCCAGCCGGGGTGGGGGGAGTCAATTGTGTAGCGGGCACGCCCTACCCCCACCGCACGGCCGGAGGAGTCGAACAGCCCTACTTTCACTGCCGAGGTGCCGATGTCCACGCCGGCAAGCAAGTCGCCCATCGTTTTCTTCGCCCGGTGGGAAATATGCGCTGCAAGTTCTTGAATGATAGCAAACTCGGGGAAAATGGCAAATAGGGATCAGGGGATAAAAAGACGGCATGCCCGGGAACCTACCGGGGCGGGGGCGGCGGCTCCCAGGCATTGCCATGATTGGAGTCGGATGCGACCGTTCTGTTTCACTGCGTTGTGGTCTTCTCCGAACTTCCAGCCTTATTATACACCAGAAGTGTGTGGCATAGGGTTTCTTGTGCGTTACAATATGGTTTCTGTGCTGTAACTGGCTACTGGTGCTTGCGGGGAATGACGATCCAGAGAACCAGGTAGGGTAACAGGCCCGGCAGGCCACCGGGCAGCAGCAACAGCAGAAACAGCAGGCGAAACCACCACGGATTCAGCCCGAAGAAAGCACCAAGGCCGCCGCAGACGCCGCCGATAATGCCATTTTGCCTGCGCAAAGCGTGACGTTCAGCCATCAGCGCCTCCTTTTATTATCCCTATCCTCGTTAATCAGGGCCGATAAAATTACAGTCACGATGCTCACAATGAGCGCACCCAGGAAGGCGGACCAGAAATCCCGGATGTAGAATCCCACGTGAAGCCAGCGCACGGCGATGGTGGAGGCCAACCAAAAGGTGAGGCCATTGATGACGAGTGTGAACAGGCCCAGCGTAAGCAGGATTAATGGACAGGTCAACAATTTGAGCACCGGGCGCACGGTGGCGTTGACCAACCCGAGGATAACCGCCATCACGGCGTACACCACCCATCCGTCCGAGTCCACCTCGATACCTGGGAGCAGCCAGGCAGCCACGAAAAGGGCCAGGGCGGTGATTGCCCAACGGATCAATAGTTTCATCATCACCTCCGAATTGTGTGCTATAGGTCAGACCATATTATCCCACAAATTTGCCGGAAGGCACATCGGTGCGGACTGGGTGGAATCCTCAAAGCAATCACATTGCGGTGATGTTTTACGTGAAGGAATACGCTGGCTTGTGTTTGTGTTTATGGTTGAGTATAATAGTCGTGCCCAGTGCTCTGAGCACCTTGTGACACCAGTTTGCATGAAAGGGGGTGAGTACGTCAAGGTCGCTTACGGCTTACGGTAAAACCTGGTTAGTATCCACACATAAGTTTACAATGAGGAGGGATCAGAAATGTTTAAGCGATTCTTTGCAGTGACAAGTCTGGTAATGATCGTGTCCTTGCTGGTGGGCTGCGGCCCCAAGCAACCGGCTAAGGCCAGCTTTGAAGATTGCCCCAAGCCGGAAGTCTTCTGTGTGGGACTGGTGACCGACGTGGGCAAGATTGACGATAAGTCGTTCAACCAGTCCACCTGGGAGGGGGTGGTGCAGGCCGAAAAGGAACTGGGTGCGCTGGTCAAGTACATTGAGACCACCGACTCGAAGGATTACGACAAAAACATCGCCCAGTTTGCTGACGCGGGGTTCGATGTGATTGTTACGGTTGGCTTCGCGCTGGGAGAGGCTACCCAGGCTGCGGGTAAGAAATATCCCAATGTCAAGTTTATTGGGGTGGACCAGTTCCAGGCGCCGGGCACCGAGGTGCCCAATGTTGTCGGGCTGGTCTTTCCCGAGGATCAGTCCGGTTTCCTGGCGGGCGCGCTGGCTGCTATGATGTCCAAGACCGGCAAGATCGGCGCCGTTCTGGGCACCGATGCCGTGCCCCCGGTCTGGCGTTTCGGTGAGGGCTACCGGGCTGGTGCCAAGTACATCAACCCGAATATTGAGGTGAACGTCGTATATCACAACGACGTGGGCTTTGACAAGACCTTCACCGATCCCGAGTGGGGCAAGACCACCGCACTCTCGATGATTGACAAGGGCGTGGATGTCGTCTTCGGCGCGGGTGGCAAGACCGGCAATGGCGCGCTGCTGGGCTGCGCTGAGAGAGGCGTGATGGCCATCGGGGTAGACACCGATCAGTATTACACGGTGCCGGAGGCGCAAAAGGTGTTGCTCACCAGCGCGATGAAGCTGCTCACACCGGGCACGTTTGAACTGATCAAAATGGCCAAGGAGGGCAAGTTCCCACAGGGTGGCAATTATGTGGGCGCGGCAGGACTGGCTCCCTACCACGAGTTCGAGGATGATGTCCCGCCGGAGGTCAAGGCCAAAATACAGGAAATTGATAAGGCGCTGAAGGACGGCACCCTTCAGACCGGAGTGCCGCCGGCCAAGCCTGAGTAAAGCTGATTCAGAGGAAAAGCCCTCTCAACGACTTGTAGGGCGGGAGGTATCCCGCCCTACATCATGACAGTGGCCAGACCACAAGGAGGCAAAATGCGTATGTTTAAGTCCAGGAAGGCCTCCGAGAGCATCAAAGCGTTGAGACCTTTACTCAATGCGCTGCTGGTACCGGTGTTGGCGGTGTTCACCGCACTGGTGGTTGGGGCGCTGGTGATTCTATTGGCTGGAGGGGACCCGCTTGCAGCCTATAGAGGGCTGTTTCAGGGCGCGGTGGGCTCCGCCAGGGCGTGGAGTGAGACAACAGTGTGGGCCACGCCATATATCTTCGCCGGGCTTGCTGTTGCGCTGGCTTTCAAGGGTGGATTGTTCAACATCGGTGCGGAGGGTCAACTGGCGCTGGGAGCGGTCCTGGCGGCATGGGTGGGGTATAAGCTGCCGGAGCTGTTGGGAACGGACCTCCCAGCGGTCATTCACCTGCCACTGGCGGTGGGCGCGGGGATGTTGGCCGGCGCTGTGTGGGGCGCTATCCCCGGTTGGCTCAAGGCCCGCACCGGTGGTCACGAGGTCATCAACACGATTATGATGAACTACATCGCCTTGAATATGACCAGCTATCTGCTCAACGGCCCGATGAAGGATCCCAATCCGCTGAACGTTGTGGCCCGCACCCCGGAGATCGCACAGAGTGCCCGTATCCCCCCCATCTTTGCTGGCTATCGCTTCCACTGGGGATTTATCCTTGCCCTGCTGGTAGCTGCACTCGTGTGGTGGCTGCTGCAGAAGACCACGCTGGGTTTTGAGATCCGCACGGCTGGCGCTAACCCGGATGCAGCGCGCTACGCCGGTGTGAATGTACGACGCATCATCGTGGTCTCGATGATGCTCTCAGGGATGCTGGCGGGATTGGCTGGTGCGATCGAGGTCACCGCGCTCAATTACCGGCACGAGTTGGGTTTCTCCATCGGCTACGGCTTTGATGCCATTGCCATTGCGTTGTTGGGCAAAACCCATCCTCTGGGGGTGGTACTGGCCTCATTGCTGTGGGGCGCGATGCGTAACGGTGCTACGCGTATGCAATTCCTCACCCAGATTCCGGTGGACGTCATTTCGGTTATCCAGGCGCTGATTCTCCTTTTTGTGGCTGCCGATGCTATTGTGCGGTGGCTGTACCGTATCCGTGTCGAGGAGGAAAAGCTGGTGCTTACGCGAGGTTGGGGCGGCTGAGCCATACATAAGTGTGGTAGGGGATGGTTCACAATAGGTTTCATCATTTAAACCACCGCCAAGAACGCAAAGTGCACAAAGGACGCAAAGAGCATCTAAACCCCTTTGCGCTCTTGGCGCCCTTGGCGGTTTTTAGATTGAACCGCAAAGAACGCAGAGGACGCAAAGGACGCAAAGAGCATCTAAGCAAAGAGCATCTAAACCTCTTTGCGCTCTTGGCGCCCTTGGCGGTTTTTAGATTGAACCGCAAAGAACGCAGAGGACGCAAAGGACGCAAAGAGCATCTAAGCAAAGAGCATCTAAACCCCTTTGCGCTCTTGGCGCCCTTGGCGGTTTTTAGATTGAACCGCAAAGAACGCACAGGGCGCAAAGGTGCCTTGGATATTTCGTGCTCTGCAAGGCGTTCCCATCCCTGCCCTGCAGGTGTAACCGCATCGGCCTCTGAAGTGTAAACCCGCTTTTCCCGATATTTTAACCATCCCTGTTGTAGCCATCGCAGAAGCAGCCAGCGCCCTGGGCCGCGGCGAGGTGCCGGAAGAGTGAACCAGCTCTGATCCGTGTACTGAGTGGAGGTGGGCTGGGCCGGGGGCCCAGGAGTAATGCTTCGACTGAGAGCGGAGAGGGTGGGGTTGGCGGGTTCAGTTAGGAGCGACGAAGAGGAAAGCGAGGTGTCTACTATGAACGAGCGGGTGCGTCGCTGGAGTGCGCCGACTAAGCGTATTGTGGCGACGGTGTTGGTGGTGCTTCTGGCGCTGGTTATCTATCGTTTCCGCCAGGTGCTTCCCCCACTGTTCATTGCTTTTCTGATCGCTTTCATCCTTGACCCGATTGTGGATTTCCTGACTGCCCGCTTGCATCTCTCCCGTACTCTGGCTACTACTCTGGTGTTCCTCGCCATCATCATCGCGGGGTTGGGAGCGGTGGTCATTGCGCCGGTGACGATCTTCCCGGCCGTTAGCTTTAGAGAGGCTGTGCTTACCGTCGAGGACAGTATCTTCGATGTCCTCACTGACATCGGCTCTTTTTTGAGTCAGCCTGTGCAGGTCTGGGGTTACACGCTGGACCTGAGCCCGCTGTATCAGGAGTTGAATACACTGCTGCGCTCGTTCGTGGGGTCGGTGGCGCGCGGCACGCTCAACGTCGTGTTTGGGGTAGCCTCTGGAGTACTGTGGCTCATTGTCATTTTGATTACCGCCTTCTACCTGGTCAAGGATGCTGACCGCATTATTGCCAAGCTCGACAGTATGCCTCCCGCCGAATATCGGGAGGATTTCATCCGCCTGCGGCAGGAGATTACGCAGGTATGGCATGCCTTCCTGCGCGGCCAGTTGTTGATGTGCGCCACGATTGCCGTGATGACCATAGCTGCCGGTACTGCCGTGGGACTCCCCTATGCTGTGGTGCTGGGGATCATCGCCGGGGTGATGGAATTTGTGCCCAATCTTGGCCCGGCGATTGCCCTGGTGCCGGCGGTATTGCTGGCTCTCTTCAAGGGATCCAATTTCCTGCCCCTGAGCAATTTCTGGTTTGCTGTGCTGGTGACGGGCCTCTATGTGCTGATCCAGCAGATCGAGAGCAACCTGCTCGTGCCTCGGGTGATGGGGCACAGCCTGAATCTCCATCCCCTGGTGGTGTTGATCGGCGTGATCATTGGCGGCAACCTGGCCGGTATCCTCGGGATGCTGCTTGCAGCACCGGTATTAGCCACCTTGCGCGTGGTCGGACGGTACGTCTTCTGTCGCCTGTACGATCTGGACCCGTTTGCTGAGCCTGCGGAGGGGCCACCACGGGCTGCGAAGGCTCAAAGGTCTGCTGAGATGGTGCGCGCACTGGAAAGTTTTATCCGCCGGAAGCTGGGCCGGGATGTCAGCATCAGGCCCGCCGGCCCCGAGGATAGACCGGCTGTGGAAGCGCTGTGTGCTCAGATTGACCAGAACGATTACCTCCCTCTGATCTGGGAGTCCTGGCTGAATGATCCTGAGGGCCTGTTTGTCGTGGCGGAGTCGAAGGAATCCGGTGCCCCGGCTACGGTCGTGGGCACGGCTAAACTGAGTCGCCTCGCCGAGCATGAATGGTGGTTGCAGGGGCTGCGTGTAGCGCCTGCATACCGCAAGCGCGGCATCGCCCGGCGTCTTCAGGAGCACCTGATCGCACAGGCTCGCAAGATGAGGCGGGACGCCACCATTCGTTTCGCCACCCACTCGCTGAACGAGCCGGTGCACCGCCTGGCCGCCCGACATGGCTTTCGGCGCGTTGCCGTCTACAAACGCTACCGGGCCGATGCGGCGCCATCAACAGACGTGCCGGCCCTGAGCAAGTTGACGGCGGCCGATATCCCCACAGCATGGACCCTGGTCAGTTCCTCCTCTCGCTACCGTACCTCTGGCGGCCTGTATGAGGACGTCTGGACCTGGAGGAACCTCACCTGCGAACGACTGGCTCTCCACATTGCAAAAGGCCGTGTCTGGGGACTCAATGTGGGTGGGGAGCTGGCCGCTCTCGCCATCCTCTGCGACATAGAGCCGGGCGAACCGCTTTGTATAGGCCTGGGTGATGGCAGGGACGAAGCGCTGAGCCTCTTGTTCCTGGGGCTGCGCGGGTTGGCAGCGAGCATCGGCTGTCGCGAGGTGGAGTTCAGGCCGCTGGACGAGCCGGTGCTGATCGCGGCCGTCGAAGCCGCTGGCTACCAGGTTAGCAAAGAGCGCGATATCTGGATCTTCGAGCTGGCCCCGCAATGAACAGGGCAGAGACGGGTGTCGAGTATGCGCCACCTGTATGCCCCAGTTGCGGGCGTTACACAGGGCCGTACCAGACCTGTCCTTATTGCGGGGCTCGCCTCGGTGGTCGCCTCTCCATCCGTCTGGCTCAAAAGCTCGCTCTGGCCCTCTCCGGTATTGGGTTGCTCGTCCTCTGGCTGGCGGCTGTTCATGCGGAACCGCCCCTGATTAACATCGGCCAGGTTGGTGCGACGATGAACCTGGCCTATGTCCGGCTCAAGGGACGGTGTGTGCGCTCCCCCTCTTACGATGCTGCCACTGGCTACCTGAGCTTCTGGCTTGATGATGGGACGGGGGAGCTGCGTGTCTCTGCTTACCGGGCGGAGGCACGCCAACTGGTTGCCGAAGGCCGCGTGCCGGCTCTGGGCGATCAGGTTGAGGTTGCCGGCACACTGCGTGTACAGGAAGATGTCCTGGCCCTGAGAGTCAATGCGCCTGAGCATCTCAAAATCACTCGCTCCGTGCCGGTAGAGCGGATGATAGGCTCCATCGGGCCAGCGGACCAGTTCGTGCGCGTTCAGGTGCGTGGCCGGGTGCGCCGCATTCACGAGCCGTATCCTGGCCTGACCTTGGTAACCGTCCGCGACGAGAGCGGGGCTATACCCATTGTGATCACCTCAGACCTGATCGCGCTCAGCGGCATCTCACCCTCGCTAAGCATTGGTCAGTCCATCCTCGCCGTTGGCGCCGTCTCGCTGTACAGGGATACGCCCCAGCTTGTCCCTGCTTCCATAGCTGAGATCGTGCCGCTGGAGCAGCCGGTACCCATCGCCCGGATGAGGGAGATCGCCGGGTTAACGAGTGCCGACATCGGGCGGCTCGTGATCGTGCGCGGGAGGGTGACCGAGGTGAAACCGTTTTCTGCGGGGGTCAAACTCTTGCTCGACGATGGCAGTGGCATGGTCACCATACTGCTCTGGCAATCGCTGTACGACGCTTTGCCTGGAGGAGTGCTTCCAGGCGCAGAGGTTGAGGTACAGGGGGAGGTTGCTCAGCGCTACGGTAGGCTTGAGGTGCTCCCCGAGCTCATTGATGACATCAGGGTACATGCCGCTGCGCCCGTGCCGGCACGGGAGAACAGGGCCGGCACAGCCATCGGCGATGTGACCGCTGCAGATATCGGACGGGTGCTCACGCTCACGGGCACGCTTGGCGAGCCACGCACCTTTTCCCGGGGGGTGAAGTTCTCGCTCGGCGACGATACTGGTTTCATCACCCTGCTGCTCTGGCAAGAGGTATACGAAGCCCTGCCGCACG
Source organism: Anaerolineae bacterium (assembly GCA_026418995.1). Taxonomy (GTDB): domain Bacteria; phylum Chloroflexota; class Anaerolineae; order B4-G1; family B4-G1; genus JAOAAG01. Next base: position 15,216 of record JAOAAG010000177.1, on the reverse strand, counting down.
CGGCCCGCTTGGTCGCTGGAGCGCAGGTTGAGGTGACGGGACGCATTGATGAGTACCATGGCGAGCTGGAGATCGTGCCTGAAGCAGGCGGAGTGCGCCTTCTGGAGTAAGCGAATGGTCAGAGACCTGCTGTACGGTATTCTCACCTTGCTGATCATCGGGGTGATCGGTTGCACGTCCAGGCCAGGCCACCAGGTGACGACGACTGTCTCCCTTTCGTCTCCCACGGCCACGCCTGCGCCGACGGTCACCCCGTCGCGGACGCCGACTTTCACATTAACTCCTTCTCCGACGGCCACGTATACCCCGTTCCCCACGCCGACCCGCACCGCTACCCCGCCGCCCACAGCAACGCCATCGCCCACGCGCACGCCGGCGCCTACCGCTACGCCGACCGTCGAGCTGATCTCTATGGGCTCCCTCTCCGTCGCCGATGTGGGCCGGGAGGTGACAGTGGAGGGTGAGGTGGTCGGGGTAGCCAGCTTCTCCGCTGGCTTCAAGTTTACGCTGGAGGACGGGACGGGTGATATCGTGCTGCTGATGTGGCACAACGTCTACGATGATTGCTGGGATGCCCGTGAGATTAACCTCGGTGCACGGGTGCGGGCCAAGGGCAAAGTGGCCCAATACGAGGAGGAGCTGCAAGTACAGCCTGATTTCGGCGGCGATGTGCGGGTGATTGAGCAAGCGTCGGAGAGAGCCACGCTGCAGGAGATCGGCTCCATCACCGGCGGTGATGAGGGTAAGCGGGTGATGATCGAGGGGGAGGTCATCAGGGTCAGTGGGCTGCGAAACGCGGTGGTGGTCTCCGTGGGTGACGGGACGGGAGAGATCCCCGTGTTTATCTGGCGCAACATCCTGGACCGCATCAGGGACAACACTGGCCTGGGTACGCCAGGCGCCCGCGTGCGTGTCGTCGGTGTGGTAACGGTCTATCGGGGCAATCTGGAGATTGTGCCTGCTCTGCCGGTTGATGTGACAGTACTGGCTTTGCCCTGAGAGTGAGGGATTGCGCACATTACTCCCAAATGACCCGCTGGCAGCCCAAAGGCCGCCGTGCCTCGCGGCCTGGTCTGGGGGCGATTGATGGTGGATAGCGACGTGATATGGCCCCAGGTGTTAAACGACGAGAAGGAGGTACCATGAGCATCCTGAATCCCACAGACAAACAACTTTACGATGCGTACACCTTGGCCCAGGAAAGATATGCTGCCCTGGGCGTGGATACCGACCAGGCGCTGAGGACCCTGGCTGGTGTCTCGCTTAGCCTCCATTGCTGGCAAGGGGATGACGTGAGAGGGTTTGAAGCAGCGGAAGCCGAGCTGGGAGGCGGTCTGGCTGTGACGGGACATTACCCCGGTAGGGCCCGCAACGCCGATGAGCTGCGTCGTGACCTGGACGAGGCCTACAGTTTGATTCCCGGCGTGCATCGGCTGAACCTGCACGCTATCTATGCCGAGACAGGTGGACGGAAGGTGGAGCGGAATGAGCTGCTGCCGGAGCACTTTGCGGCCTGGGCGGAGTGGGCACGGGAGAAGGGCCACGGCATAGATTTTAATCCCACCTGCTTTGCTCACCCTCTGGCGGCTGGGGGGTTCACGCTGGCCAGCCGCGATGAGGGGATCCGCAATTTCTGGATCGAGCACTGTATCGCCTGTCGCAGGATCGGGGCCTATTTCGGTCGCACCCTGGGCACCCCCTGTATCACCAATATCTGGATCCCCGATGGTTTCAAGGATACGCCTGTGGACCGTAAGGGGCCGCGGATGCTGCTCAAGGATTCGCTGGACCGTATCCTGGCCGAGCCACTTCCCCCGCAGTACAACCGCGATGCTGTGGAGGGCAAGCTGTTTGGTATTGGCTCGGAGAGTTACGTCGTCGGTTCTCACGAGTTCTACCTCGGCTATGCGGTCTCTAAACGCATCATGCTCTGCCTGGACAGCGGCCACTTCCATCCCACCGAGACTATCTCGGATAAGCTTTCGGCGGTCCTGGCCTTTGTGGACGGGGTATTGCTCCATGTCAGCCGGGGCGTCAGATGGGACAGCGACCATGTGGTCACACTTTCCGACGAACTGGTGGCCGTGATGCAGGAAATTGTGCGGGGCGACTTCCTGCACCGGGTGCACATCGGGCTGGACTTCTTCGACGCTAGCATTAATCGGGTGGCCGCCTGGGTAATCGGCGCCCGCAGCGCTCTCAGAGCCCTGTTGATGGCTCTGTTAGAACCGCTTCCCCTGTTACAGCGGTTGGAGCTGGAAGGGGACTACACTGGCCGGCTGGCTATGTTCGAGGAGCTAAAGAGCCTCCCCTTCGGCGCGGTATGGGATTACTACTGTGCCCAGCAAGGGGTGCCGGTGGGGCTGCAGTGGATGGACCGCGTGCGCGATTACGAAAAGCGCGAGCTGGCCAGGCGCACATAGCCCGCACGCTGACCGCGCCGCAGGCGTAGGGCAAGCGTCAAGTAGCTAGCGCAGGGATGCCATATAATTAGCCGCAGTTTGCTTTCATCTCATCTATCTACACACGCTGCGGGATATGAGCTCTGACAGGCGGCTTGCGCTATTCGTGGTGCTGCTGTACACGGCTTTGCTAAGCGGCTGGTATGTAGCTTACCTGCTCATAGGTGATGGCTTCTGGCTGCTGGGGCTGGTGAATGCATTTGCCGTGTACTTGTTCACTCCCTTACCTTTGATAATTGGGCTGGCAGCTCTGGTGCGTCAGCGTCTGGCCTGGTTGGTGGTCATACCGGTCTGTATCTTCCTTGTGCTCTTCGGGCCGGACCTTTTGCCCCCATCGCTGGTTGCCAGCGCTGGTGCCGGTGAGCCGGCGTTGACCGTGATGACGTACAACGTACTCTATACGGTCACGGATGCTGCCCCTATCGCCGCCTCCATAAACCGTGCCGGGGCCGATATCATCGCTTTCCAGGAGCTCACCCCCTACGTAGCTCGCCGATTGGAACATCAGATCGGTGAGCTTTATCCATATCGCACGCCTATGTACTCTGATTGCGTTGCGCAGGTGGCCATCTGGAGCCGCTATCCGCTCACTGTGGAGGGGTCAGGTGAGAAGGACGTGTTATGCCGCGTGATGTCGGTGAGGGTAAGTTTTGCAGGGCAGGAGATACGCGTGATAGGCATGCACGCCTGGCCTTTCACAGAGATTGATCCGGCCCATGTGGAGCAAAGCTTCCGCTGGCGCGAGGAACAGTTAGCGGGCGTCTTGGGGATGGTTGAAGGCAAGCCAGAACCGCTGATTTTGCTGGGTGACCTGAACTCTACGCCGCTGCACGAGGTCTATCGCACGCTGGCCACGCACTTTACCGATGCTTTTCGTGAGGGTGGATGGGGCCTGGGGCATACATTCCCGGCCACTCCAGGCCGGTTTTGGGGTATACCGTACCCTGCCAGGTTGGTACGTATTGACCATATTTTTCACTCTGATCACTGGTGGGCGGAATCCGCCTGGGTTGGGGAATGGGATGGCTGTTCGGACCATCTGCCCGTCGTGGCCAGGCTCAGGTTGCTTGCGCTGGAGCAGCCTTGATGGGCACACTTCAACGACCTTGAAGCAGCTCCTCGATGGTCCACTGGATAATCTCTGGATAGGCCTCTCCCCATCCTCCGAGGGCGTCGGCGGTGAAGGGTTGTGCTAGCGCGCCGAATCCAGCCGCCGGGTCGTTCAACGTCTCGTCGGTAGCGGAGCGGAAGTAATACCTGGTAAAGGCCCGCTGGGCTTGCTCGCTCCACAGGAAGTCCATGAAGGCATTCACGCCTTCCCGTTCCCATGGCTTTACGTTGTGCTCCACGACGGCGGCCACGTGCTCGCTGACCACGGTGCGGGGGGGAATAACAATCTCCAGACTGGCTCCCCGAGCTTTTGCCAGCAGAGCGTCCTGTTCGTAGGTCACCAGGGCGTTGCCGGTGCCGAACAGGAATACTCTCATCCCTTCCCGTATCGAGGGTGGGGTAGCAATGACATTGGCCCAGATACGGCGCACTTGCTCATAGCCTGCCTGTGGAGTGCTGTGCTCGGCCAATGCTGCGGCGCCGAATTCGGCCAGCAATGCCCACTGTGCCCCACCCGAGGTACGCGGATCAGGATGGATCAGCTTAACCTCCGGCCGGGTCAGGTCACTCCAATCCTTTATGCCCAGTGGGTTGCCCGGTCGCACGACTATGACCACCGGACTACGGGTGACCACTCCTTCATTGGGAAGCGCGCGCCAGTGTTCATCCAGCACACCGTTGATGGAGAGCCAGACGGCGTACCACTCGTTGGGGAGAATGACCACATCCGCAGGTGCACCGCCTATTACCGCGTCGCTGAGCTGCTCAGAGCTGGTGAATACCCCCTGGAATGTCACCTCCTGGCCGCTCTGAGCCAGCCAGTGTGAGCGGAAGAGGGGGAATATCTCGTCGTTAAACACCTCCTCAACGGTGCTGAAGCCGTAGAGAACGATCACCTGCCGCGCTTTGGTGCTGACTACTTCTACGGGCTGGCAGCCTGTGGCAGCGGAGATACCTCCCCATATCAGCAGCAGCACTCCGGCGACCAGCCACCACCGCCGATATGCTGACATTGCTCAACGTTACCGGGGCGCTGTGGCTGTGAGCGGCGCTTCCTCGCTGGATGCGCGATGCCGGACTACGAGCTGATAGGCACCGGCGAGCACTGTGCCGAGCAGCAGGGCGATGACCAGTACCTCGAGCCCGTACCAGGTGATGAACTTGATAGTTAACATAATGCTTTCCATCCCACACCTCCCTGCTTTGGGTTTGCAACTCCACTATACCACGGGACGCGCCTGTGGTCATCGGGCAAATGGCCCATTTTCTGGTGGGGGAAAAGCTTAAGCCTATGATAGTGTAACAGCCGTATTTGAGTAGCAGCACTAAGCGGAGTTACTTATATCGGCTACCGCGGCTCTAACCACAGGTGGATGCCGAGGGTATGGGGAGACCTATTGGGGTATCTCTGTGGCTTGGGCTGCTGACTTGCCTTCGATGTACGTATTTCGTGTTCCGTGTTCCGTATTCACGGAGGATTGACAGTAAATGCGGATAGGGCTATACTAAAACCCTACCGGCGACCGCATCTGAATCCATACACTGATTCGTAACGTAACCGTAACCCAAAGGCATCGAAAATGCGGTAAGATTACGTTAAGCAATCGCTAGCTTTCCAGGGTGACTGGGTTACGGGAGTGGGTGATGAGCGGAAAGCGAATCTCTGTGCTGCTGGTAGATGATAACGTGACCTTTCTTGGCATCGCGACTCGATTCCTGGAGGCCCAGGAAGATATCGAGGTCGTGGGTGCGGTGCAGGACAAGGAGGAAGCACTGCGCCAGGCCAGAGAGCTGAGGCCGGACATCGTGCTTTTCGATAGCGCCGTGACGAGTTTGCCAGGAGGACTGGAGTTTGTGCCACGCCTGCGGGAAATCCTGCCAGAAGCGGGGATCATCGCCTTGGCGCTGCTCGGCACGGATGGCTACCGCAGGCTGGCGCTGGAAGCTGGCGTTGACGAATTCGTCTCCAAGGCCGATATGGGCGCTGCTCTCCTGCCAGCGATCCGGCGGCTGGCCCAGGCTCGCTGTGCTGGCCTGGCACAGATGTGGCTCATACGTTCCCAGTCTGAAGGAGAGAGCAAAGCGAGATTATAGTGGTATGGAGAGCGAGCCTCACCCGGAAGAGCAAACAGTGGTAACCTTTCGCCTGGGCGGGCAGATGTATGCGCTGCCCATCGAATCCATTGTACGGATCATTGAGATTGTCCCTGTCACTCCCTTGCCCCAGGTTGATAACGTGGTGAAGGGAGTGATCAATGTGCACTCCACGGCCGTACCGGTCGTTGATATGCGCTGTCTGTTTGACCTTCCCGAGGCACCGGTGCATCTCTATACCCCCATTATCCTGGTCCGGCTTCATGGTGTAATGGTGGGTTTAATCGTTGATGAAGTGGTGGACGTTCTTCACCTTGCGGCTGGGGCTGTCTTCCGCACGTCCGATATTCTTCCTGGTGAGCTGGGCGAGGTTCCTATTCTACAGGGGGTTACGTATGTCCAGGGGGAGACGGTCCTGTTGCTGAACCCACCGCATCTTTTGAAAACTGAGCGTTTGAGAGATATCACCGGCTCCATAGCTTCGTGTCCTGAACCGGGAGCCGCTGGAGTGCCGGGCGGGAGCGAGTTGTTGTCGGAAATCATGGTTGACGAGGTCGAACGGTGACACTGGTAGATGTGGCTCAGAAGAGAACGCTCCCCGGCAAGAATACCCCTTCCTTCGGATATGGCGACTATCTCCGTTTTAGTAAGCTGGTGTATGAGCGCTGTGGCCTCCACTTCCCGGAGCATCGCCGTGCCGATCTGGAGCGCGGGGTATTGCAGGCCTTTGCTGCGTCTACCTGCAGCACCATCAACGAGTACTATCAGTTGCTCCTGGACCCGGACGTCGGTGCGGTTTATTTCGAGCGGCTAGCAAATGCTCTTACGATAAGCGAGAGCCACTTCTTCCGCGATACAGGGCAGATGGATGCCCTGTATCATCATGTCCTTCCCCAGATTATTAAGCGTCGCAGTGTGCTGCGCACGATGCGCATCTGGAGCGCCGGTTGTGCCAGTGGTGAGGAGCCTTATTCCATCGCTATATTGCTGCGTGAGCTGTTGCCCGACGTTGACGAATGGTCAATCACCATCCTCGGCACCGACATCAATACCCAGGCGCTGGATATGGCACGTCAGGCTGTCTACACCGAGTGGGCTTTCCGTGAAGAGCGAGCCAGGGAATGGCGTGCCCGCTATTTCCGCCGCAACGGCAGCCACTACGAACTGATCCCCGAAGTAAAACGTATGGTTACCTTCGCCAGGCTTAATCTGGTGGAGGGTGTTTACCCTTCTTACGAGACCAACACCACGCTGATGGACCTGATCGTGTGTCGCAACGTGATGATTTATTTCACCGAGCAGGTCTCACGCGATATTGTGGAGCGTTTCTACGAATGCCTCACCTATGGCGGCTGGCTGGTGGTGGGGCATGCTGAACACTCTCTTTCCATCTATCACCGCTTTAAAGTGCACAACTTCCCCAACGCGATCCTCTATCAGCGCCCTGAGCAGTTGGAGCCTCAGGGGGAGGGGACGCTTGCAGCGCCCACAGTCGAGAAGCCCATCGTGAGTCCTGGGAAGAGGCGTGTCGAATTGCCCGAAGCCGTGTCCAGGCCGGTGCCGACGCCGGACCGGGTATATATTCACTCGCTGGAGCGCCTGGGATACGTGGACCCGCTGGAGAGAGCCAGGGAGTTGCTGAGCTACGGCCGCTCGGAGGAGGCCCGTGAGCTGCTGGTAGGGATGGTCGAAGCCGGGTCCAAGGACCCCGCCGTTTACGCGCTGCTCGGCGAGGCCTATGCTAATCTGGGCGACTGGGCTGAGGCTGAACGATGGTGTCGTCGTGCTATCCAGGAGGATAAACTGGCGCTTGGTGCTTACTACGTCCTGGCCCTGGTTTTACAACATCAAGGGCGGCTCGACGAAGCTATCGAAATGATGAGAAAAGTGGTCTACATTGACCGCTTCTCGGTGTTGGGCCACTTTGGCCTGGCCGATCTGTATCACAGCAATGGCCAGCTCCCTCAGGCACTGAAATCGCTCGACAATGCCCGCCGTCTACTGGAGGGCAAACGTGGAGATGAACTGATCCCCGGCTCCGGTGGCATCACGGTCAGGAGCCTGCGGGAGGCCATTATCTACCAGCAACAGAAGTGGCAGGCGGAGGCAGGAGAAACCTGATGGGAGGCGTATAATGGAGGACGCAAGCGAAACCGCTCAGGAGTTCTACTCTCGCATTGAGGCTGAGTTGTCAGCGCTCCAGTTCTCACTGACCGACTTAATTGACAAGAAAGCGCTGGAGGAAATTCTGGATGCCTTCACCGCTGCCACCGGGTTTGCCTCCACCATAGGGAACCCAGACGGCACGCCCATCACCCGCTACAGCAATTTCTGCGAACTGTGTCGTCTCACCAGGGGCACGGAGCTGGGCACCAAAAATTGCTATCGTAGCGCCGAGGTCCTGGGTCGCCGCGCTATTGAGAGCGGGCGGGTTGTCTTTCACCGTTGTCTGAGCGCCGGGTTGATGGACGCGGCTGCGCCTATCATCATTCACGGCAGGCATGTGGCCAACTGGCTTGTCGGACAGGTATTGGTGGGTGACGTTGATGAGGCGCACTTCCGTGATTATGCACGCAAGATAGGCGTTGATGAGGAGCAGTACATCGCCGCGTTGCGGCGCGTGCCTCGCAAGACGGAAGAGGAAGTGCAGAAGGTCGCTGAGTTCCTGGCGGTGCTGGCCAGAAACCTCTCCGAGATGGGGTTCAGACGCCTGGTAGATATGAAATTGCGCGAACGGCTTCAGGCGTCCTTTGAAATGGAACAGCGAGCCCTGCGCGAACGTGAACGGCTGCAGCAAGAGATGATCGAAGCACAGCGCCAGGCATTGCGGGAACTCTCCACGCCGATTATCCCTGTCTTCGAGCGCATCATTGTCATGCCGCTTATCGGTAGTATAGATACGCTGCGTGCACGTGATATCACCCGTTCATTGCTGGCGGGCATTCGGGAATACCGGGCCAAGATAGTCATCCTGGACATCACCGGTGTGCCGCTGGTGGATAGCGGCGTAGCTGCCCATTTGAACAAAACGATCCAGGCTGCCCGGTTAAAGGGCGCACAGACTATCGTGACCGGGGTCTCTGATGCTGTGGCTGAAACCATTGTGGAGATAGGTATTGATTGGAGCGGTATCGAGACGCGCGCCGATTTGCAGAGTGGTTTGCAGGCTGCGCTGAAAAAGTTAGGATTGTATATAGCGAGACTTGCCTGACACTGCAGAACACGGAAGGGGAGCTTCACGATGAACTGGTGCCCACAGACATTGTTTCCTCAATTGTTCCTCGAACATAACCTTGCGCTGGCTGCGGCACGTGACAGAGCGGGTGTAGCCGGGGCGATGTGTGCTTTTCTGGCCGCCTGCGCGGACCACGGCACGGTTTTCCTGTGCGAGTACGGGTCGGATGGGACGCTTGCGTTGGTGGAGGTGACGGCTACGCGAGACCGGAGCGGAGGCGAGCTGCTGCCGCTGGCGATGCGGTATACGTGGGAGGACTTCCCTCTGAGAGCTGCTGTTCCGATGGAGGGGATCCGCTGGATAAACGTCTCCCAGGCCACATCCGCAACGGTGGATGCCTGGTTGAGCGAACTGTTACATCTGCAGCGGGCGGCGGTGGCGCCGCTGGTGGCCGAGGGCAGAGCGCTGGGTTTCCTGCTGGCCGGATGGCGAGGGGAGGCTGAGCCGCCGACCGATTTCGCTACCACGGTCGAGGCTATTGCTGTCCATGCCGCTTATAAACTGCTCCATCAGTACGAGGTTGAGCAGGTGCTGAGCCAGGCGCGCCTGGCAATACAAAGTGCTGAGGAGGAGCGCATTTTCCGCGATCTGGTGGAGAACGCTGGCGATGCCATAGATATTGTCGAGCCTGATCTGGTGCCCTTCTATGTGAACCCTGCTTTTGCCAGGTTATACGGCTTCGACTCCGTTCACGAGGCAATGGTGGGCGCCGATCTGCTGCTGATGACACCGCCCGAGGAACGGCAGCGCCTGGAAGAGGAAATCCTTCCTCAGGCCAGGGCCGGGATGTGGCAGGGAACCCTGCAGCGTTTGCGGCAGGATGGAAGCGTCTTCACGGCCGCCGTGACGATGTTCGGCATCAGGGATGCCGATGGCAACTTGATCGGTCTGGCTACTATCGCCAGGGATGAGACCGCTCGCCTGGAGCTGGAGAGCAGTTTGCGGGAACAGGCCCGGTTGCGTGACGAACTCGTCGCCGCGCAAAGCCGGCTCATTGAGGAGCTTTCCACGCCCATCATTCCGGTTACGGATGGCATTCTGGTCATGCCCATCATCGGTGCTGTGGATACTAAGCGGGCACGCAACGTCACCCGTGCGCTGCTGGCCGGCATCGGCCAGTATCGGGCCAGAGTGGTGATCCTGGACATCACAGGCGTGCCCCTGGTGGATAGTGGCGTGGCCGAACATCTGAATAAAGCCATCCAGGCGGCACGCCTGAAGGGTGCGCAGACCATTATCACCGGCATCTCCGAAGCCGTAGCAGAGACGGTGGTGGACCTGGGTATTGACTGGAGTGGAATTAAGACGTTGGCGGATTTGCAGGCAGGGATCCACTACGCGCTGGCCCTGATGGGCAAGCGAATTGTCGCCTCAACTTAGTGATTCAAAAAAGGGGGTAAGTATGACACAGTTGTTTGAGGAAGGCCGTATCGGCAGTATGACACTGCGCAACCGTATCATCAAGTCGGCCACCTTTGAAAGTATGTCTGGCCCGAACGGAGCATGCACCGAGGAGCTGCGGGCGTATCACCGACGGATCGCCGCAGGTGGGGCCGCGCTGTTAATCGCGGCTTATGTGGGTGTCCATCCTTCCGGTGTGGCTTATGCCAATCAGTCTCGCCTGGACCGGGATGAGCTGATCCCGGGCTTTCGGGAGCTGACCCACCAGGTCCACGACCATGGTGCGCTGGTGGTGGCGCAGTTGAATCACGCCGGCCGCGTTGCCGACGAGACGCTCATCGGACATCCGCCGTTGGGGCCGTCGCCTATCCCTGATAAGCTCCTGCGCACGCGCCCCCGCGAGATGACCGAAGAGGAGATAGAGACCGTGCTGGACGCCTATGCAGCGGCAGCCGTGCGAGCCAGAGAAGCCGGATTCGACGGCGTGCAATTGCACTGCGCCCATGGGTATCTAATCAGCCAGTTTCTCTCCCCGGCTACCAATCAGCGCGCAGACCGGTGGGGCGGCACGTTGGAAAATCGGCAGCGTTTCGCCCTGGAAGCGGTGCGCCGCACCCGCAAAGCGGTGGGGCTGGAGTATCCGCTGCTGGTCAAGCTGAACTATGACGATTTCCTCAGAAACGGGTTCACCCTGAGTGAGGCAGTGGATACGGCCAGGAAGCTGGCCCAGGAGGGCGTGGACGCCATCGAGGTCAGCGGCGGGTTCACCGAATCGGTCTTCTATATCGCCCGGGGAGGCATACCGATTGACCGAATCCTGGAGGGGATGAGCCTGCCCAAGCGCATGGCTCTGGGGACACTGTTGAGAGCGATGCAGGGTAGAGTGCGTCTGGTAGAAGGGTATAACCTCGAAGGTGCCCGGGCGATTAAGGCTGCTGTTCCGATCCCGGTGATTTCGGTGGGGGGCTTCCGTTCCCGTGAGGTGATGGAGCAGGTGTTGCGGCGCGGGGAAGCTGACTTTATCTCTCTGGCGCGGCCGCTGATACGGGAGCCGGACCTGCCGACCAAATTCCAGCGCGGCGGTAGCGAGAAGGCTACCTGTGTCTCGTGTAACCTCTGTCTGACGGAGATGGGGAAAGGCAATCCGGTACGCTGTTACTATACCGGCTGACACTTTTCAGGTGACGGTCACTTTGGAAGTGACCGTCACCTGACCGTCAAGGAGGGCTTGCTTTGATACCCGGCTTTATCCGTCTTTTAACGCATACGTTGCGTGTCCCGCAGGCTGACCGCGAGTGGGTAGGCCCTCTGGTAGAGTTCCTTACTGTCTGGGTGCGCCGGGCAGCAATAGGGCTGTTGATCATCTTGATTTTCTATGCCATCGCGCGGTATTACGGGACGCCCTGGGGAGCAGTAATAGGCACTATCCTGTTTACCGCTGCCCTGTTTGGCCTCCGTAAGTTACTGCAGGAGGAAAAGCTCGACGAAACGATCAATCTGTTCTTGTTTCTCGTGCTTCTCTACCCGAGTCTGGTCCTGCCCCTATCTCCGCGTATGGCTGGTTGGATTGCCCTCGCTTGCGCTCTGCCCGTCGCAGCAGCGGCGTTCCTGCTTACCCCAGGGGCGGCCTGGGTATGGGCCGGGGTCGCGGCGCTAGCGTTGCTGGTGCGTTCGGTGGTCGCGGCGCTTCTATCGAATACGGGTGTGGACTGGATAGCGCTGGTGGGCAGTGTGGCGTTGCTCAATCTTCTGGCCTGCTTTGAGTGGCTTGCCAGTGGCGCCGTCAGGCGCGCCCTTTCCCGCCTGCGCCGGGAGATTGAACAGGGCCGCACCGGGGTCGAGATTGGCCATATGGTCACCTCGGCGCTGGATACTGCGCTCATCATTCAGCAGGCTGTGCAGATGATCCAGCGCACCTTTGGCTATTATCACGTCGGGCTGTACACGCTGGACCGCGAACGGGAAGTGGCCGTGCTGGCCGACGCGGCAGGCCACGAGGCGGACGAGTTAAAGGCTAAGCACTTTACGAGTTCTCTAACTTCTCCAACGGTGCTGGCGCTGGCTGTCAATCAGGGGAAAAGGCAGCGGCTCTTTTCGTGGGAAAAGCTGAGCGATCCTTATGGGCGCCGGGTGGAGTTTACACATCCGCGTTTCCTGACGCGCGCTGAGCTTGCCATTCCTCTTCAGGTGGGTGAGCGGGTGTTGGGGGTGCTCGATGTTCACGCTCTGGAATTGGATGCCTTCTCTGAGGGCGATATCCATGTCCTGGAAGGATTGGCCGGCAACATTGCTAACGCTCTGAACGTTGCCCATTTGCTCCAGGAGCGCCAACAGGCTGCCGAGGCGCTGGAGAAAGCATACGCGGATGTAGAAAAGCAGGTCCGGGAACGAACTGCTGAGCTGATGCGAGAAATTGCCGAGCGGGAGCGTCTGCAGCAGGAGATCATCGAGGCTCAGCGGCGGGCCATCCGCGAGCTGACCGTTCCCATCATACCGGTGATGGAGCGCATCATTGTCATGCCACTGATCGGTACCATTGATAACGTGCGAGCCAGGGACATTATGCGCCGCTTGCTGGTGGGGATACGGGAGCATCGCGCCAAAGTGGTTATCATGGATGTGACGGGAGTGCCGTTCATAGATACCGGCGTGGCCGAGTATTTGAACAAGGCCATCCAGGCGGCCCGGCTAAGAGGAGCTGCGACCATCCTTACTGGCATTCCCAATGCAGTGGCGGAAGCTATGGTGGAGATGGGCATAGACTGGAGTGAAATTGAGACTTCGCGCGACCTGCAGACCGGCCTGCGTGCCGCACTGGAGAAGATGGGACGTCGCATCTCTGAGATGTAACAGTGCAGAACGGGCTTCGCCTGTTCGGGCAGTCTGGAAAGGCTGCTCTGCAGTTAACCTGGGTGATTGGGGGAGGGGGCTTATGAGTGTTTCACAAAATCTGCGTTCGCAGCTCGAGGAAGAGCTGGCAGCGGCCCGGGCGCGTATTGCCCAACTGGAAAGCCTGGTGGCCGAATATCAGGGCCGGATAGCTGCTCTGGAGCAGGAAGTTCACCTGTTTGACACGTTTATGGCTAACGTGCCTGATCAGGTCTATTTTAAGGATACAGAGAGCCGTTTCATCAAAGTCAGCCTCTCGCAGGCTCGCCGGTTTGGCCTGGAGCACCCTGACCAGACCCTTGGTAAGACTGACTTCGATTTCTTTACCGAGGAACATGCCCGCCCGGCCTACGAGGACGAGCAGACAGTGATGCGTACCGGTCAGCCGCTCATCAGAGAAGAGAAGGAGACCTTCCCCGACGGGCGCGAAGCATGGGTGCTGACGGTGAAGATGCCGCTGCGGGACAGGGAAGGGCGTATCGTCGGTACGTTCGGTATCTCGAAAGATATCACGGAGCGCAAGCTGGCAGAAGAAGCCCTGCGGCGGGCTTATGCAGAGATAGAGCAACGGATTGCCGAGCGCACCGCCGAGCTGGAGCGCGAGGTTGCTGAGCGGGAGCGCCTCCAGCAGGAAGTGATCGAGGCGCAGAGGCAGGCACTGCGGGAGCTTTCCACTCCTATTATCCCGGTGCTTGAGGGCATCATCGTCATGCCTCTTATTGGCAGCATAGATACGCTGCGCGCGCGTGATATCACCCGTTCACTGCTGGCGGGCATTCGGGAGTACCGGGCCAGAGTGGTCATTCTGGACATCACCGGCGTGCCCCTGGTAGATAGCGGCGTGGCTGCCCATCTGAACAAGACGATCCAGGCGGCGCGGCTGAAAGGGGCCCAGACCATTGTCACCGGCATCTCCGAGTCCGTAGCCGAGACGATTGTGGACATGGGCATTGACTGGAGCGGCATCCGTACCCTATCCGATCTGCAAAGCGGGCTGCTGGTGGCACTGAATATGCTGGGCATGGGGCTGGTCAGGAGGGAAGCACAGGGAATGCGGAGACCTTAGATATGGATACGGAGTTCACAGAGCTTACGGAGACCTCTACCATCCAGAAGCTGGAGAATCTGTTGCTGGTGGCTGTCCCCAGGGACCTGACGGATAGCGAGGTGCTGCGCCTGCGGCGGCAGGTGTTGCAGGAGATCCGACGCTACCGTTCGCGGTGGGTGCTGCTCGACTTCTCGCGGGTGGACATCTGCGACAGTTTCTTCGGACGCTTCATTCAGAGCACGGCCAGGATGGCGGGCCTGATGGGAGCTAAGGTTGTCGTCTCCGGCTTGCAGGATGCGGTGATCGAGACAATGGTGGAGCTGGGGATGACCCTCCCCAATATTCACGCCGTGCTCGATCTTGATGACGCTCTTGCGCTGAGCCGGACCGAGCCGAGCGCCGAAGAGTCGGTTTACCTTCCTGGTGCCACGGAGGCAGAGCTGATGGATTGGGAGGACGGGCCTGAGGCTGGCCCGCCAGGCGCGGCGGAGGCTTGATATGGAAGAGAGGCGCTTCTCCATCAGCAATATTGTGGATGTGGTCAGGGCCAGGCGGAGCGGGCTGGAGATGGCCCTGAAGATGGGCTTCCATCAGGCAGAAGCGAACAAAGTGGCTGTGGTCATCTCTGAGCTGGGACGCAATATCGAGCAGTATGCTGGCAGCGGCACCATTACCGTCCGTGCTCACGATAAGTACATCGAAATTATCGCTGAGGACGAGGGGCCAGGCATCCCCGACGTGGAGCGGGTGCTGGCGGGCGGCTACACCACTTCCAAGGGTATGGGGCTGGGCATCTCTGGCTCCAGAAGATTGATGGACGAGTTTGAGATACGCTCGGCTGTTGGCAAGGGAACACGTATCAGAGCTGTGAAGCGGCTATGGTAAGCATAGGCCGGCCTGCCCAGGGTTTAGTGATGGTTGACTATCAGGTACCGGACCGTCAGGCGCACCTTATACGCTGTCTCTTATACACATCT
>JAOAAG010000173.1 GCA_026418995.1 Anaerolineae bacterium | reverse complement strand
CTACCATACTTTTCAGTGGCTTGTCAATCAGGGAAATCCCTGATTTTTGTATCAGGGTTTTCCACGATATGGACATCAGGGAATTCCCTGATATTCACCTCGGGGGGTAGCAGCAGTTCCGAGAGGTTGTCGCGCGCCCAGACGAGGGCCTCGCGGCATGTGCGCACGCCCAGTTTATCGAGGATGTGCGTGATGTGGCACTCGACCGTCCTGGGGGCGATGCCAAGCCTCTGGGCGATGGCCTGGTTATCCAGCCCCTGCACCAGGAGACGCAGCACTTCGCGTTCCCGTCCGGTGAGGCGCTTCCAGCGTACGCCCACCCCCTGCTGCCAGCGCACGGCGCGGGCCCGTTGTTCGCCAGAGATGAGGACTTCCCGCGCAGCGCAGCGGATCGCTGCCACATTAGGAGCGCGCGGGATTATCGAGGCAAGGAACGTGGCGCGGGGCAGGGCGCCATTGTCTAGAGCGGAGTGACCCCACCCCTACGGCGCCGGACTGTGCTCTATCCGGCCATCCTGTAACCGGACGCTCCAGGTGGCATACTCGTGCACCAGCGGATCGTGCGAAGCGACGATAACGGTAACCCGCTGCTCACTAGTGAGACGTTGCAGCAGGGCAAAAATCTCGCGCGACGTGGCGCTATCCAACTCTCCCGTCGGCTCGTCAGCCAGGATGAGAACAGGACGATGCACCAGGGCTCTGGCAATTGCGATGCGTTGCTGCTGACCACCGGAGAGTTCGTACGGGCGATGCCCGGCCCATTCTGCCAACCCGACCAGTTCCAGACATTCTTGCGCCCGCGCGTCGCGCTCCCGCCGATTCACGCCCGTGATGCGCAGCGGGAGGGCCACGTTGTCAAAAGCGGAGAGCGTGGGGAGGAGGGCAAACGATTGGAACACAAAGCCGACCTGCCGTCTCCACAATTCAGTCCGTTCGCGCTCCGAGAGTGTGCTCAATAGCCGCCCGCCCAGGTAAACTTCGCCTGCGGTAGGGCGATCCAGCCCGCCGATCAGGTTCAAGAGCGTCGTCTTGCCGGAGCCGGAGCGCCCGGTGACGGCGACAAAAGCGCCCGCCGGCACGGAAAAGTCTACCCCGCGGAGTGCGGCGACCTCGCGGCCGTCCACCCGGTAGATGCGGCTCAATCCGACGCAGCGCACCAGCGGTTCACTCATTCTTCCCCCTCGTCTGCTGGACCGGCCGGACGAGGATGCCGTCCGGGACGCGCTCCAGTCGCACCCGGTCACCAATGCCATAATCCTCGCGCAGCTCCTTCGGGAGTTGCAGCCGGCCGGCGGAATCCAGCACAGTCAATTCCTCGACCGTGACCTGAGGCTCGGCGATGGACGATGCCTGCTCTGTTATCTCTAGAGCATAGTCGGTGACGCGCGACTCGGTGCTTATCTTGCCGTCGCGGATGGTGATTACCCGGTCCACGACGTGGGCAATGCCCGGGTCGTGGGAGACGATCACGACGGTCATGCCATACGTTTGGTTGAGGGAGCGGATGAGCCGATAGATGTCCCGGGCGGTGGCCGAATCGAGCTCTCCGGTCGGTTCGTCGGCCAGGAGGAGGGAGGGACGGTTAGCCAGGGCCACGGCGAGGGCGAGCCGCTGTTGTTCTCCGCCGGAGAGGCGCGCCGGAATGTGGCCGGCGCGTTCGCTCAGGCCTACCGCCGCCAGCAGCTCGGTCACGCGCTCGCGGCGTATGCGCTCGGGATGCTGCGCCAACACCATCGGCAGAGCCACGTTCTCCCACGCCGTCAGGTAGGGGATCAGATTGCGCCCCGGCAGTTGCCAGACGAAGCCAACCCGTTCCCGCCGATAGCGGTCCAGGCAGGAGTCTGAAAAGTCATTCAGATTGACGCCATCCACCAGCACGCGACCGGCCGAGGGCGCGTCCAGCCCGCCGATGACGTTGAGCAAGGTGCTTTTACCCGCGCCGGAAGGCCCGACAACCGCCAGCATCTCGCCGGCCGCTACCTCCAATTCCAGCCCTTGCAGGGCGACGACTTGCCGCCCGGCAATGCGATAAATCTTGACCAGTCCCTCACACACGATGGTTGCGCCGCCGCTCACAACGTCTCTCCCATCTTGATGGCTTCATATACCCGCATCCGCTGCAAGAGGCCCTGAGTCACTCCAAGGCTGAGACCAGTCATCGCCGCAAAGAGGACGTAGATGAGAGCAATGTTCTCCCAGGCGGTGCGGATGATGAGCGGCGGCGTATCGGGATACAGGCCGGATTCGGCCTGGAGGAAGGGGATAAAGAGCTGCCCGGTCGCCATTCCCAAAGCCGTGCCTGCCAGGAGCCCGATCAGCAACAGGGAAAGCAGACCACCGGCCAGATAGAGACGCATCTGGGTCAGGGAAAGCCCCAACACACGCAGCACACCCAATTCGACGGTGCGTTCACGGAAGGAGAGGAGGGTGTGGAGCGCCAGCCCCACGATGGTCAGGAGACCGGCAGCCAGGAACCCCAGCGTCAGCAGTCCGAACAATCCCTGCCGCTGGGGGCGCTGCTGCTCTGCGGCGATCAGGCTGCGAGCGTCCCACACGCCGCTCACCGCCACACCGCGCGCGTTCAACGCCGCGATGATCGCTTCTGTACTGCCGGGCGCTGTCGCCAGCCAGACGTCGTAGGGATAGAGGCCGCCCAGGCGTTCAAAGAGGTAGCGCAGATTGCCGACGAAGTAAGGGCCATCCTCAGGATAGACGCTGGGGAAGAGGTCCAGGGCGCCGGCCACGACGAACTCGATCTCAGCCCGTTCCCCCCAGACATCCACAGTCAGGTTGAGAGGGTCGCCGGGCTGCAGGCCGTATCGGGCCAGGAAACGACGGTCCACCAGGAGCGCGCGTCGGTCGCCGGCCAGGGCATTCATCAGGGCGATCAGCGACGATTGGGGCGCAAAATCGGCGCGAAAGAAGGCAACCCCCGGAAAGTCCAGCCGGTCCAGGCCGATCAAGCGCCCCGTTTCCACGCGCCCGCCGAGGCTGGCCGTCGCCGCGTAATTGCCGACGCGGACGGCAGCCCGCACGCCGGGCAGTTCGCGGTGCTCGGCGATGGGGAGAAAGGCCCAACCTTCGCTTTCGTCACCCGAAGGGGGCGTTGAGCCACCCGGCGTCGCTGGACGGTCATTTTGTTCGATGAATTCCCCTCCTTCGGCCAGCCGCAGGTCGGCGCCGACGCGATAGTAAACCCGGTCGTGGAGATGTCCGTCCAGCGTGAGCGCCAGCGAGGCCGAAAAGGTCGCCAGGGCGGTCGTCAGCATCAGGAGTAGCAGCGGGCCGGCGATGTGCCCGACCTGATGGGAGAGGTCGTGGAAGATGAGAAGAGGGAGGCTGCCTCGCGCCCCTCGGCTCATGCGGGCCAGGCCCTCCATCAGCCGCGGGAGGAAGCGCAGGAGCAACAAGGCCCAGGAGAGAATGAAGAGGGTCGGGACGATAAAGAGCACCGGATTGGCGAAGATGTCGCCCTGGGTCAAACGAGCAAGGGGCAGACGTCCCGGGCGGCGCAGCAGGATGTACCCGTAGAGGGTGGGGATGAGCAATCCCAGGTCGAGCAAGTACCGCTGCCACCAGGGGCGACGCAGGGTGCGCTCCAGTTCTTGCTGATGGGTGACGATGGTGTAGCGAGCCGAGGCAAGCGCCGGCAGGACGGCTGCTAGAATGGACACGAGCACAGCCAGGATTCCAAAGCGCAGGCTGCTCCAGTCGGGCCGGATGGGAACGCCCTGGCCGGCCCCGAAGTCCAGGAACGAGCGGATGTGTCCCATCGCCGTTGCTGCCGCCCATCCCAACGGCCAGCCGAGAGCCAGCGCAGCCAGTCCCAGGAGTGACCACTGAAGCAGGTACAGTCCAACAATCTGGCTTTTAGCGCCCCCGCGGCTGCGCAAGACGACGGTTTCCCCCTGCTGGCGGCGCGTGGTCATGCCGGCGACCAGCGTGACAAAGTAGAGCACCAGCCCCACGATGGGGATGCCAAAGGCATACAGGACGAGGGTCAAGCGCACGGTGTTCTGGCGGTAGATACTGAGCGGCTCCTCGGGCGAAAGGTCGAGCGCAGCGCCAGCTAGCAAGCCACTGAGCCGGGCGCGCAAGGCCGCGATGCGGGACAGGAGGTGGGGAACGGTGCTGCTGGTGACGGCGGCGCCATCGGCCACCAGGTACCAGGCCACCAGCCCAACCTCCTTCTTGACCGCTGGCGCGACCTGGTCTCGGAAGGCTGTCTCTGAGGTCAGGAGCACGTCTTCGAAGGAGCGCGGCGGGTAGAGCCAATAGTGGGAAGCGGCGTCCGCAGGCTGCCAGATACCGGCGATCTGCAGGGAGAGGGGGTGGTCGGCGTCGCTAGGGTTTACCAGCAGGTAGGTCTCGCCGACCTGAAGGCCCAGCCGGTTGGCGAGGGCACGGCTTGCCAGTACCGGGACGACGTGAGGGGGGGCAGACTCCGGCAGCGGCTCGCCCTCCTCTATCGTGACGTGAGCGTTCAGGCCATCCAGAAAGCCCAGAGCGATCCACTCCAGGGGTTGGCGGCCGGCGTAGGCAGACTCGTCGCCCGGAAAGAGTTGCCATTTATCTGTGCGCACATGGCGGACGACGGGGCCACCGTCGGCCACGTTCAGGGCGGGGGGCAGTCCCAGGACATTGGCCGCCTGTGTGGTCAGATAGGCGTCGGCGGCCTGGATGTCCTCCCATTCTAGCGGACCGTTCCAGGCGCCGACGTAACGGAAGAGGAAGGCGAACGGAGGACGGGCCTGGTCGCCGGAGAGTTGCTCCAGCAGCATGCGGTGGCTCACGCTATCGGCGTAGAGCGGGATGGCCGTGGCCAGAGCCACGGCGGCCGTCAGCCCGGTGGTCACGGCGACGCTGAGCAAGAGATGGCTCCTCAGCCGTTTGAACGCCAGCGGTATGGATGCCAGCAGGGAAGAAAGAGCGGTGAACCTACGGGCCGACAACGATCTGACCCTCTTCCAGGCCGGAAACGATTTCGACACGCTCGGCTCCTTCGATGCCGATCACTACGTCCACACGACGCTGGACGCCGTCCGCTTGTTGAACGATGACAAAGGTGCGCTCGCGGAAAGTCTGTAGGGCGGCCGGCGGAAGCCATAGGACGTTCTCTTTCTCTTCGAGGACAAGGGCGACCTGCACCACCGCGCCGAGTTCGAGGGTTGGGGTGTCGGGCGCCGGGGCAATGTGGACGGCGCGGTCGGTCTCTTCCACCGTTCCACCCCAGCCGTAGGGGAGTTGCCGCACCTGCCCGCGAAAGGTGCGGCCCGGAAAGCCGGCCGAGGTAAAGGTGACCTCTTGTCCGACGGCCAGGTCACGCATCTCCTCGGCAGAGAGTTCGGCGCGCAGTTCCAGCCTCGCCGGGTCGCCGACGACGAGCACAGCCTGATACGCGGAGACGCTCTTGCCGGGTGTGGCCGAGATTGCCAGCACAATGCCATCGAACGGCGCGACGATCTGGCGCTCGGCGACCTGCGCTTCCAACTGCTGCACTTTTTGCTCCAGACGCGGGTCAGGGCCGGCCAGGGCTTTTCGGTAGTCCAGTTCGGCCTGCGCGACGGCCAGTTCCAACTGGCGCAGGGTGTAGGCCCGCTCTTGCACAGCATCGTCATACGCCGCCTGAGCCAGGGCCAGGGTGCGCTCTGCCTCGGTCACCTGGTGGGCGTAGGCCTGGCGTACGTCCTGCGGCTCCCAGGGGCGTTCCAGCGCCTTGCGGTATTCTTCTCTGGCGTAGGCCAGCGCTTCCTGGCTGCGGGTCAATTCGATCTCGGCCCGCAACACGGCCGGGTCGGGGTTCACGGCGCGAGCGCGCGCCAGCGCCAGTTGTTTATCTTGGAGCGCCAGCAGCGTGCGGCTGATTTCGTGCGTGTTTTCGATTTGCGCCTGCTGCCAGTCGAGACGGGCGGCTTCCAGTTGTCGCTGGAGATCGGCCATCTCCAATTCGGCCAGGAGGTCGCCTTCCCGGACCGGGTCGCCGCGTTGTACCAACAGGCGGCTGAGGTGACCGTCGGCGCGGAAGAAGAGTTCGGCCTGTTGCGCCGGCGCGACGCGGGCGGTGAAGGAGAGGGTGCGGCTCACCGTGCCGCGCTGGACGGTGTAGGTCGTCTGCGCCGGTTCGGCCTCAGCGGGGACGGCGGTGGGGATGGGCGCAGCGCCGCCGGAGCAGCCGGCGGCCAAGAGGAGCAAGACGACCAGCCAGAATCGTCGCAGGCAAGATAGAGACCTGACCATTTTCGGCATCATCGCTCTCCTGCCTGCTGCCAAGCCTGTCTCTTATACACATCT
>JAOAAG010000334.1 GCA_026418995.1 Anaerolineae bacterium | reverse complement strand
AGAGACAGCCCCAACCCCGAACCCCGAATCACCCAGGGCAGCGGACCGGAATAAGCACCGTGCCCTCAGGATGACCGGGGGCGGGCCAGCGCTCTCCCGTCGCTAGGTCCCACACCCCCAGACGAATAGTATACTCGCCCGGCGGCACCGGGTCAAAGTGACGCACATCGCGTATGATTTCGCTGCTGTGCCAGAAGCGGAAAGGGAACATTTCCAGCAATGGGTATCCATCGGCCTGAGCCACGATGGCTCCATCCGGGCCAAGCAGATGGGCGAACACGGTCGCGTCGGCGGCCACTTCCTCTGCAAGCTGCCAGTATCCCGTCAGATGTACTCGGCCCTCCCGATCACAGTGGCACGAACTGTGCAGCAGAACAACCCGGCCGCCAAAGGTGGCCTGTGCCTGCCTGCCTCCTCCAGGCAGTGCGGAGGGACCTCCCGCCTCGCTCAGGTAAATGCGTTCTGTCTCATAACGCGTCAGGTAAACGGTCTGGGACCTTCGGATGGCAGCAGCCAGCTCCTCCCAACCCACTGGCCGGCCAAAGGTCTGGTAGTCATAGCCTGACGGTGCATCGGTAGCGACAATACCAAAGGAGACACCGTCGGCTGCGTGGCGCAGACCAGTATGCACGTAGATCAGCGCTTCCGCAGTGACCCGCTTCGGTAGTGGAGTGACGCCTTCAAAGCCCAAAGGGTAGACCCGAGTGCGGGGAGTGATATGCATCGGCATGTTCACCAGCAGCAGAGGATGGTCACGCGGTGCCACTGCTATGGCTTCCCACAGACTTTCGCCAGCCATCTGGTAAAGACCCACGCCTCTGCGCACGAATACAGCGGCCGGTATCAGCAGTGCCGCAAGCACCATGCCGCTCACAACGGCCCGGCGCGCGTCCAGTAGCGAGCTCAGGGCCGCTCCCCAGATGAGAGCAACGCCGACGGCTGTCATATACAGGAAGCGCGGGGCCAACGCAAACCACTCGGCTTCCATCGAGACCAGAGGCGGCAAGGAGAACAGCACAAACCAGCCCGCTCCTATCAGGAACATGTCCCGCTGCTTGCGCAGGCCATGCCAGGTTAGCAGGGCCAGCATTGGCAGGGCCGCAAGCCACAGGGATAGCACGGAGTCCAACCTGGTGTACACCTTCACCCACTGGGCTAGCGGTGCCACGGGGTAGATCAGCCCCTGTACCAGGT